>NZ_FQYR01000003.1:0-370097 GCF_900141815.1 Rubritalea squalenifaciens DSM 18772 | reverse complement strand
TGAGGATCTGGACCGCAAACTACTCGTGATTGCCGCCAATCTGGACACCTACGAGCGGGTGGTCTTCCGCCAAGGCAGTGTGCTGGACGCCGTGCATGCTTCCTGTGCCATGCCCGGAATTGTTGTCCCCGTAGAAGTCAATGGCATGCGCTGCACAGACGGGGGCGTGGTAGATCCCGTCCCAGTGGGTGCACTGCACAAGTTTACCGATGTTGACTACGTCATTGCCGTCAGCACCATTCCGACGATTGCAGAAATCGACACCCACATTTCCGCCACCGAAACCGCCAAAGAGGACAAAGAAGAGATAGCTCCATGGTGGCGCAGCACACTCTATAAATTAGGCTCCAAAATCAATCCAGCAGCCCCAGGAAACATGATTGATAACCTCAGACGCTCCCTACGCGCCTCCCAAATCCGCATGGCTCACGATTCCTGCTTAAGAGCCGATCTTACCATTCATCCGGTCTCTAAAGGAGCCCAATGGCATGAATATGACCGCTTTGAACACTTTATCGCTCTCGGCAGGGAAAAAGCCACCTCGGCTCTCCCCCTGATCCGAGAAATTCTCGAACCCATACCTGTCAAAACCGATGATAGCTCCACCCAAGAACCCATGGTGGGAGAGCGCGTCGCCTGACGAAATTAAAAAACGCCAGTCCGCACTTCTCCATACTTTTCTCAAGAACCGCGTAATCCCATTCGCGGCTCACTACAGGAAATTGTTTGCGGACAATAATCTTACAGCGGATGATATCCGCTCCACTGACGACCTTGTCAAACTCCCCTTCACCTCAAAGCGCGATCTGGGAGAAACGCGGGACTTTGTCATCATCCCCGACGAAGCGGTCTTAAAAAAGCAGCTGGGAACCATCCTCAAAGTCTTTCGCTATGGTCCCAAAGGGGTGAAACAAGCCCTTGCGGAGGAACTACGCCCCATCCACATGACCTCGACCACCGGGCGCTCTTCTGAGCCAGTCCCCTTCCTTTATACCAAACATGATCTGGCAAATTTGGAGGCTTCAGGCTTGCGCCTGATGGAGCTCTGCCAAGCAAGATCCGACTTCCGGGTCATCAACGCTTTCCCTTTCGCGCCTCACCTCGCCTTCTGGCAGGCATGGTACGCAGCTCTGGGTAATACCTGCTTTGTCCTCAGTACTGGAGGAGGAAAAGTCATGGGAACCTCCGGCAATGTGAATGTCATTAACAAAATCCAGCCCGATGCCATCATTGCCATGCCCACATTCCTCTACCACATGCTGCAGTATGCAGACTCAGAGAACATGCAATGGACGAACCTCAAACGCTTAGTTCTAGGCGGTGAGAAAGTCCCTCTGGGGATGCGCCGCAAACTCCGCGCCCTGTGCCAGAAGCTGGGATCCGAGGACGTAGACGTGATTTCCACCTATGGGTTCACCGAAGCCAAACTAGCCTTTGCGGAATGTGTACCTCCTAAAGGCAAAGACCCTTCTGGGTTCCATCTCTATTCAGACATGGCCTTCGTCGAAGTGGTCGATCCTGAGACGGGAGAACGAGTCCCAGATGGAAGCCCGGGAGAAATAGTGTACACTCCACTCGATTCTCGTGGATCCGTCGTCCTACGTTACCGAACCGGAGACTTGATCGAGGGAGGAATCACCCATGAGCCATGTCCTTACTGCGGCCGTACCTGCCCTCGCCTCATAGGAAAAATCTCTCGAGTCTCAGACATCAAGCGACTCAACATCGGCAAAGTCAAAGGCACCTTGGTCGACTTCAACAGCCTGGAGCACGTCCTCGACGACACAGATGGGGTCGGAGCCTGGCAAATAGAGCTCAGAAAAGAAAACGATGACCCTCTCGCTCTGGATGAAATCAATATCCACGTCGTCAAGATGGATGATGCCACGGATGATTTGGCAGAAGAGATTTCTCGCCGCCTTCGCAAAGCGACAGAACTCTCCCCTAACAAGGTCGTCTTCCACACTTGGGAGGAAATGCGCAAACTTCAGGGCGTAGGCAAAGAACTCAAAGAGCAGAAGCTTATCGATAACCGCCCGGAATCCTAGTCACTAACAGCTTATTACAATCTAACCATGTACATCTATCAAGCTACCAGAACCGCCTTCACCCGGATGGGCACCTCGTTTGCCACCCTAGGCGCAGCCGATCTCGGCAAACACGCCGTCTCGGCCCTACTCACTCAGTCAGACATCGACCCAGCCCTGATTGATGAAGTCATCATTGGTTGTGTCTGCCAGCCTGCAGATGCGGCAAATGTTGCGCGAGTCATTGCTTTGAGAGCCGGAATCCCTAATAAGGTCATAGCCGCCACAGTACACAGAAACTGTGCTAGTGGCATGGAGTCCCTGACCAGCGCTTATGAACGTATGGCAGCGGGCAAAGGAGAACTCTTCGTCGTAGGAGGTGCCGAGTCCATGACCAATGCTCCCTTCATCTACCGTAGATCTGCCGTGGCGAAGTTTGCCAAGCTAGGCAAAGCCAGAGGCACACTCGCCAAACTCAAGGCTCTCGCTACATTTCGCCCAGGTGACTTCTCCCCCATCGTCGGCTTGCAAGTGGGTCTGACTGATCCTGTGGTCGGCTTGAACATGGGAGAGACTGCCGAGGTTCTGGCTCGTGAATTTCAAATCACCCGTGAGGAGCAAGACTCGTTTGCCGCAGAATCCCACCAAAAAGCACTCGCCGCACGCGAGATGCTTAATGATGAAATTTCGGCTGTTTATGTCGCAGGGCACGCCATCACGGAGGACAATGGTCTTCGAGAAGATTCTACCCCTCAGAAACTAGCCACACTCAGACCAGTCTTTGAGAAAAGTTCCGGTTCAGTCACGGCTGGAAACAGCTCGCAAATCACCGATGGCGCTGCCGTCCTCCTCGTAGGATCGGAGGCCATCGGTGAGAAGCTGGGCCTTACTCCTCTAGGCAGACTCCGTGGCTACGCCTATGCGGGCTGCGACCCCAAACGCATGGGCCTGGGCCCAGTCCTTGCCATGCGAAAGCTCTTCGCAGAGAACCCGGACCTTTCCCTGGATAAAGCTGACCTCATTGAGATCAACGAAGCCTTTGCAGCCCAGGTGCTAGCCTGCGCCAAAGCCGCAGCGTCTACCAGCGAGGCTGAAAAAGCTGGCCTGGACAAGGCTCTGGGAGAAATCCCCATGGAAAAACTCAATCGTCGAGGTGGGTCCATCGCTCTTGGCCACCCTGTCGGAGCCACAGGTGCCCGCCTCGTACTCACCGCACTTCACCAGCTGCACGCAGAAAATAAAAAGCATGCACTTACCACTCTCTGCATCGGTGGCGGCCAAGGAGCTGCCCTGTGGCTGGAACGAGTCTAACCCCCTTTAATCTTCTTACCCGTAGAAACCCACCCATGAACATCGAGCTTCACCAAGAAAAGTCGACTGGCATCCTGATATTCAACCGTCAGGATTCTTCGGCCAATATCTTTGATAAAGCCGTGCTCACCGAGCTCGACGAAAGACTGGATGAAATCGCTAGAGATAAATCGATTCAGAACCTCATCATCACCTCTTCAAAACCAACGATCTTCATCGCTGGAGCAGATATCAAATCCCTATTCTCGGCTCCCCCATCCGAAATGAATGATTTGATCAGCCTCGGTCAAAGCGTGTTCAACAAACTGGCATTACTACGCATAACCACTGTAGCTGCCATCCACGGAGCCTGCGTTGGAGGAGGCTACGAGCTGGCTCTGGCCTGCGACTACCGTGTGGCCTCGGATGCCTCATGCACCCGGATTGGCCTCCCTGAAACTCAGCTGGGAATACTCCCAGCCTGGGGAGGTTCGACACGTCTCCCTGCACTCATCGGACTATCCAAGGCATTGCCTTTGATTCTTGGCGGAAAGATCCTGAAAGCCAAAGCTGCTCTCAGAAAAGGTATGATCGATGGCGTCTGCCCACATGAGAACCTACTCGATTATGCGCATAGCTTCACGGTCTACCCTAAACGTGAGGAACCCATCCACATGCTGGAACACAACCCTTTCTCAGTGGCCTACATTCGTAAAAAAGCCACGCACGATTTGCTCGACAAGACACGCGGACACTACCCTGCCTTGCTGGCCGCGACTAAGGTAGCCTGCGATGGAGTTCGTGCATCCTTGTTAGACAGCCTCAATAACGAGCGAGAAGCGATCATCAAGCTGACATCCGGACCTGAGGCCAAGCAACTGATCAACCTCTTCTTCCTTACCGAGCGCTCCAAGAAGCTCAAACCGAATAAAGCTGAAGCCAGAGCCACCAACAAGACGGCTGTGATTGGATCAGGCGTGATGGGATCAGGCATCGCCTACTGGCTATCTACCCGCAAAAAAGACGTCCTACTCAAAGACGTCAACGAGGAGGCCCTAGCCAAAGGCATGGGCACGATCCAGAACCTTTATGGCGGCTCAGTCAAACGACACATCCTCAGCAAAACTGAGGCCACCGCCGGACTGGACCGTATCACCGCGACAACGAAACCAGTCTCCCTCAAAGACCGAGAAATCGTCATTGAGGCAGCCACTGAGAATCTGGAACTGAAGAAAAAGATCTTCGCTACACTGGATGAACAAAGCAGCGCGAGCACGATCCTCGCCACCAATACCTCTGCACTCCCCATTCACGAACTCTCCAAAGTCATTATCCACCCTGAAAGGCTGGTTGGCATTCATTTCTTTAACCCCGTACCACGCATGAAACTGGTCGAAGTCGTGCAGACGGATTCTACCTCAGACGAGACACTTGCCACCGCCGTCAAGTTTGTGCAGTCGATTGGCAAACTACCTGTCGTGGTGAAGGATTCACCCGGCTTCCTCGTCAATCGTATCCTCCTGCCCTACCTGGTAAGAGCTGGTGAGATGTTCACCGATGGCGCGGAACCTACTTTGATCGACCAGGCGATGCTCGATTTCGGCATGCCCATGGGGCCTCTTCGCCTGCTAGATGAAGTGGGCCTGGATGTCTCCCTTCATGTTGCCAAAACTCTGGCAGCAGCCTTCCCTGACAGAATGGCTGTGCCTTACATCCTGCAGGAAATGATTGATAAGGGCATGCTTGGCAAAAAATCAGGCAAAGGCTTCTACGTCTATGGCAAGGGCCACTCAGAACCGAACCGTGATGCTATCGCTCTGCGCCCTAACAACCGAACCCCACGCGATGTCCAGTACCAGCTCACACTATTAATGAGCAAAGAAGCTGCCATGTGTCTGGACGAAGGCATCGCCACTTGTGCCGAGGACATCGACTTCGCGATGGTCATGGGTACCGGCTATGCCCCCTTCCGTGGAGGTCCACTTCGCCATGCAGACACCACCAATTTGTTAGACCGAAGCTTTTACTAAACCTCACATCAACCCCAACCAAAGAAAGCCATGAGCAAAACCATCATTGATACTTCAAAAATGTCCGAAGGTCAGCGCGCCGCGCTGGAAATGGCCGAGGACTCTCGCGATACCCGTGAGATCTCAGGCTTTGCCGGACCACTTTTCTTAGGTGAAGCAGATTTCTCCAGGATCGCACCCTTCCCAGCCCAGTCAGCCAAAGATAAAGAAGAAGGCGATGTCTTCCTCAAAAAACTAAGCGACTATCTGGAGAACCATACCGATCCGGACGAAATCGACCGTACAGGTGAAATCCCGGATCAAGTCTTCAAAGACCTTGGTGAAATGGGAGCCTTTGGTATTAAAATCCCCAAGGAATATGGAGGACTGGGACTTTCCCAGACCAACTACTCCAGAGCTGCCATGATCCTGGGAGCACATTGCGGTAACCTCACCGCCCTGCTCTCGGCTCACCAATCGATTGGTGTACCTCAGCCTCTCATCGTCTTCGGGACAGAGGAACAGAAGAAAGAATATCTTCCCATCTTCGCCAAAGGCGGTGTCTCAGCCTTCGCCCTTACTGAGGAGAAGGTCGGCTCCGACCCGGCTAAAATGGAAACCACGGCGACTCCTACCGAGGATGGAGAACATTTCATCCTCAATGGGGAAAAACTCTGGTGCACCAACGGTCTGAAAGCCTGCCACATCGTGGTCATGGCCAAGACGGCAACCCCTGAAAAACCCTATGCCACTACCGCATTCATCGTGGATGTTGACTGGCCTGGGGTAGAGATCGTAACCCGCTGCCATTTCATGGGACTGAAGGCGCTGTACAATGGTGTGATCCGCTTTACCAATGTCAAAATTCCCCGCAAGAATATCGTCCACCAAGAAGGAAAAGGACTCAAAGTAGCGCTCACCACCCTGAATACTGGGCGCCTCACTCTCCCTGCCGCCTGCGCCGGTCTTCTGAAACGCTGTCTGGATATTTCACTACGCTGGTCAAGCACCCGTGAACAATGGGGAGCCCCCATCGCCAAACATGCCGCCATCGCAGGTAAAATAGCCGACCTAGCTGCCGATGCTTTCGCCACCGAAGCCATGGTACTCTACGTATCCGCTCTGGTAGATCGTGATAAGAAAGCCGACATCCGGATCGAGGCGGCCATGGCCAAGCTCTGGGGTACTGAGGCTGGCTGGCACGGTATCGACCAGACCATGCAGATCAAAGGCGGGCGTGGCTACGAAACAGCGGACTCCCTCAAAAACCGGGGTGAGGTTCCCGATCCGATTGAACGCCTGATGCGCGACTCACGCATCAACACCATCTTTGAGGGCTCTACTGAAATCATGAAGCTCTTCATCGCTCGTGAGGCACTGGATCCCCATCTGCGCCGAGGGGCGGCCGCCATCGATACCCGTAAACCCATGTCTGAGCGTATACCAGCCGCACTCAAAGCAGGCATGCACTACTCGCTGTGGTTCCCTACGCGCTACCTCCCCTTTGCCAAAGGTATCCCCTCAGACATGCATCCTGATTTGGCAAAAAACTTGAAGATGATCGCCAAGTGGAGCCGCAAGCTCTCTCGTGCGCTCTTCCTCGCAATGGCCATGAATGGCCCCAAGCTTGAGAAGCGCCAGTTGTTGCTTGGCCGCTATGTTGATATCGCCGCTGAGCTTTTCGCCATGTCATGCGCCTGCTCACAGGCGGACTTCTTGCTCAAGAGCAAGGACAAGGAGGCGGAAAACGCCTTATCTACCGTGAATTATCTCTGTTCACGAGGTGACACACGGATCGAGACACATTTCAGAGAGGCAAAAGACACCAAATCTGAAAAATCTGGCTATAAGCTAACCCAAGCACTGACAAAGAATAGCTAGACTCAAGTCGGCCTAGTATGACACGAGCCTCAATTACTGCATTGCCAGCCTGATTCACGCTACTCTATTGTCCGTAGCGAGATGAGTAGATTAGTACGGATGACACTTCTGGCGATGATATCAATGGCGTCTACCGCCTTTGCCGGTCATGTGTATGAAAACTTGAGCTACGGGGACACCAGAGAAACCGTCACCAAGAAACTTCTGGCCTGTCCACGCTTAGAAGTCACGGTGCCTGAAACCATGTTTGGCCGCGTCGGCCTCAATGGCTCATTCAAGATCAAGAAAGACCTCAATGGTCTCAAGTTCTCCCTCTTTTTCGACTGGGATGAAACTGGCGGACTGAAGGAAGTCACCTTGCGCTCAGAAGATGTCGGCCCTTCTGATTACAACTCTAAGCTCAAAGAGTACTACTCAGATGCCAGTGATCTGATTACCCGTATCTACGGATCACCAATCATGTCCAATGACATGCCTCCCCGCAAAGACATCAATCCTGGCGCTATCATGAACTCCCACTTATGGCATCCAGGAGAAGGTTCACTCATGCTTGGCGTAGCTCACGCCAAGGATAAATACTATGTCTCCATTCGATTCACTTCCAAAGTGATCAAGCCTGTGAAAACAGAAAACTGATCTTCAAGCACTTCTGGTGACGGACTCGCTTTCACTAGCTCTACACGAGCACTTTGGCCATAGCCACTTTCGCCCTCTCCAGCGCGAAATCATCGAGTCCCTCCTGCAGGGGAATAACACCCTAGCCATCCTACCTACAGGCGGTGGTAAATCTCTCACTTACCAACTCCCCTCTCTTCTTCAGGACGGTCTCACGATTGTCATCTCCCCTCTCCTCTCACTGATCAGAGACCAGACTGAGGCTCTGAACCGGAAAGGAATTCATGTAGCGCGTTTGGATTCCACCCAGTCAACTGAAGAGAAAAACGAGGTCATTCAAGAGCTCAAATCCGGCAAGGTAAAGCTCTTCTACACCTCCCCGGAATCACTCGCTCGCCCAGATTTGCTAGAATCACTCAAATCTATAAACATCTCTCTGATCGCTATCGATGAAGCTCACTGCATTTCTGAGTGGGGTCACTCGTTCAGACCTTCTTACCTCTATCTACCCAAACTCATCCGAAAGCTTAAGCCTCAAGCGGTACTCGCGCTCACAGCGACGGCTACAAAGAAAACAGCATCCAGTATTAGGAAACTCTTTAAGATCAAACAATCGGAGCAATTCAGTTCCTCCCATAGAAGAGCCAATCTCCAGTTCCGCATTGTACCGACTCTCACTGACAGCAAGAAGTCGCATTTGTTAGAAGCTCTTACTAATCCAGCAAAACTCCCCGCAGTAGTTTATGTGATGCGGCAGGAACACTGTGAGGAGATCGCTCATTTCCTCTCCTCTCACGGACTAAATACCCGTTCCTACCATGCAGGTTTGAACAATGAGGTGCGCAACAAGATTCAGGACGCCTTCTTGAAGGATGAAATCGAAATCGTCGTGGCCACTATTGCGTTTGGAATGGGCGTCGACAAAGCCAACATCCGCTCCGTCATTCATTACCACCTTCCCAAGTCGCCAGAAGGCTGGATGCAGGAAAGTGGCAGAGCCGGGCGTGATGGCCTAGAGAGCCACTGCCTGCTCCTCGCCTGTCAGGACGACACTATCCCCCTGCAGAATTTCACGGAAGCCAAGCGAGTCTCCAAGACCACTCTCACAAATTTCCTGACAAAACTCTACTCACAGGGAAAGCTAGCCAAGATTTCCCCCTATCATGCTCGCGTACAGCATGATATCCAGTCCAGCGTGATGGATATCACCCTTGCACACCTTGAGATCAAGGGGCATCTCCAGTACAAAGAATTCTCCTGGCGCTACATCAAACTCTATCCCCTCTATGGACGCCCAGACAGCCTGGAGTCCTACCCGCCCAAGGTGCGCAAAGCATTGCAGCATATCCTGAGTTTGGATGACAGATACGATACACATTGTAGCCAAGAGGACTTCGGTATTTCCACCACCGTACTCTGGAAACACTTGCTCTGCCTTCAGCAAAGCGGCTCCTACAAACTGATGAAGAGTGGTTGGTTATGGCACTTTGCGATCAAGAACCCTGAGACTGATCTAGAACTGATGACCGACGAGCTCTTCACCACACTGGATACACAAAGAAACCAAGAAATCCTAAAACTCCAGCAGGTCGTCAAGATTGCTAACTCTACCAGCTGCCTTCCTAACCAATTGGCTAAATGGTTCGGTGAGAAGGTATCAGATCCCTGCGGTGTTTGCTCTTCCTGCAAGGGGGAGAAACGTCCACGTAAACTCCCTCACTCCAAACTTCCTGAGCTTTCAGAGACTCAGCTGAGTATTCTTCATGAGTTGATTGAGCATCCCAAGAAGCGCTTCAAAACCAATCAGCAACTCACCCGTTTTCTATGCGGGATAGGGAGCCTGTATCTGAGACACTACTGGCTGAACAAGCACAAGTACTTCGGCTTGCTCTCTGAGTATCCTTACGAGGATGTACTAGCCCATGTGAGGGCTAGCCTAAATGCCCACGATTAATCCTCCTTGTCATCTCCTAGCAGCTTATCTAGAGCAAAATTAAGGAGCTTTTTCTTGGCGTATTCCTTTGCCATTTTTTCCGTATCCGGAAGCCTCGTGATCAGCTTGACCTTTGGTTTTGACAAGGCTCCATGAGTCTTCACCTGCAAAGTCAATCTGCCCTCGACGAACACTTTCTCCAGGATCTCCTCATGGAGCTTGGCCCTCAGTTCTTTGGGAACAAGGTCTGTAATCGTCGAAAGGTGCTTGCTGACAAAAGCGCTTTCAGACTCACCAGCCATCAGGAGAACACCGAAACTGTGTTGCTCCGTGCCAGACTCAAACCAAGAACCTCCATCTAGTGCCAGCTCCCAGTCACTCATCACCAGTGAAACTGGCTCATGTAGATCTACTTTTCCTTTCAGATAGCTAGCCTTGATTTTCTTGCTTCGTCCAAAGGTCAGCTGCTCAGGTAGCACCTTCACCTTTAGCCCCAATTTGCCCAGCGTATCAGTCACCTTCCAGACTTCCTTTACGTAAGGCACCTTGGTGCTGACATAGGATGAATCATCGATTTTAAAATCCACATCTGCATCTGGCTCCAGGTCTCCTGTGGCCGGATCAAACAGTTTCACTCTCGCTGGTCCCTGTAGTGCAATCTGGCCAAATTTCACCCGTTCATCCTCGTTTGAGAAGACTTCCATCTTCGCAGCAAACTGGAGCTTAGCCTCATTGACCTGCTCGAGAGAGTTTGGATCTACCCTGATATCTGATAGATCTACATTTAGATCCGACCCTTCAATCACCAGGCCTGTTTTTTCGATGACCATGGTGAATGAGGTATCCTTAACAATCAGCTGCTTCAGTTCGGTCACAAAGTCTTCGTTTTCCTTGGCGTTAAAGCTCTTCTCCTTCTCGCGTCTCTCACGCTCCTTCTTCTCCTTTGGCGGCTCGGCGAAGAGCTTCTCGATATTCAGCTCGCCTTCTTCATTCATCACCACCTTGGTGTGAGCACCTGTCACCTCCAACTTGCTAACATTGATCTTTTTGGAAATCAGCTCACCGAGTGACACATCAAAACTAATCTCCTTCACCTTGATTTCACCATCCTCAATCTTAGGTCGTTCATCATGAGGCACTTCATCCTGAGCATACACGTCTCTCTCAGCAATGATCACGTTTGAGATCGTTACCGTTGCTGGGCTCGATAATAAATTCACCTCTAAATCACCAATCTGAATCCGGCTATCGATGGAGGATTCAATTTCTGCCACCAAATAATTCTTCGTCAGAAAAATGTTAGACGCCACAACCAGCGCCACGATCAACAGGATCACCACACCAACCCCAATCTTGAGCCACTTCTTCATGACGTCTATATATACCAGCCATGTAAAGCTGTCCCAGATTTCTTCACTCTCCAAAACAGAAAAAGACCTCTCCGCCATCAAACAGAGAGGCCTCCCATTAAAGATATTCTATTGAGGATTAATCGTCGGTGTATTTCTTGTGACCCTCCTTCTTGCTGTCCTTGATCTTTGTCATGGCAGCCTCAATTTTGGCATCATCTTTTTCCAAGTAAGCAATCTCCAGCTCACAAAGAGCAGCGTATGCCAAGCCCAGCAGGCGGCGGGAATCTGCGAGAGCCTTCTGTTTTTCTACCCCATCTGGCATATCCTTCACCATGCTTGCCTGCTGAGACATGGACTTAAGAAGCGCTTCGTGAGCTTCTCTGACGAGCTTTGCGCCTCCCTCGTAATCACCTTTCTCGATCTTACGAAGAGATTTAAGAGCACTACCAGTCTCCTTCATGTCCTTCTCCATTTGAGTGTGCTCTTCTGCCACTACGGAGCAAGCCATTGCACCGGACAACAACAGACCGGCCATTAGTGAGGAACTAAAATATTTTCTCATACTGGTCACATACACTTCCAGAAAAGCTTCCCTGTCAAGTTCCTGCCCCGATTTTGAAAGTAATTCGCTTCATGGTGGATGAGTTCTGTCCAAATCTCGTGTAAACCCACGCTTGAAACTTCACCGCCCACTCTTCAAACTCCCGATCCAATGGCAGCCAACAAAGAAAAGAAGCTCACTCCCATGATGGCACAGTACGTCTCCATGCGACGTTCCTTACCTGAGGATGTGATCCTGTTTTTCCGGCTAGGAGACTTCTATGAACTCTTCTTTGAGGATGCCAAACGGGCTGCCTCCGTACTCAATGTGGCCCTGACCAAGCGCCACGACGTCCCCATGTGCGGTGTACCCCACCACGCAGCCCAAGGCTATATCGCCAAGCTGATCAAAGCCGGCATCCGCGTGGCCATCGGCGAGCAGACCTCCACTCCTGTCCCTGGTAAACTGGTCGAGCGCGAAATCTCCCAAATCATCTCCGCGGGCACGGTCGATGACATCAACCTGCTCGACGATACACGCCACAACTATCTGGCAGCCATTTGCCAAGTCGGAAAGAAATGGGGACTGGCCTGCGCAGACCACACGACGGGCGAATTCAGCGTCGCGGAATTTCCTGATCGTGCGCAGCTCGAGGATGAACTCAAGCGCCTGTCCCCGTCTGAGATTATTGTTCCAGATGATCAGGCTGACAGCCTTGGCCGAGTCGCCTCCTGTCTCCCATACGATTCCTACGCCTTCATCCCAGACTCGGCACTCATCACCTTGAGGGATCATTTCAAGGTTCAGTCTCTGGCCGGCTTCGGCTGTGACGGTTTGACGGCAGCCACCGCAGCAGCTGGTGCCATTCTGCATTACCTCGTCCACCAGCTACGCCGCTCCTGTGATCACCTCCGTGGGCTCTCGGTGCGCAATCCCTCCTCCCACGTTCTGATTGATGCAGCTTCCCAGAACAACCTCGACCTGGTGGAGTCCCGCACAGGCAAGAAGCATACCTTACTCGGTGCCCTTGACCGCACCTCTACCCCGATGGGTGCTCGCAAGCTCCGCGATTGGATTCTTCACCCGCTTCGTGATCTTGAGGAAATCACCGCTCGCCACGACCTTCTCGAAGCCTTTCTGGCCCAACCTTATCTCCTTTCCCAGTGCCGCGATACCCTGAAAAAGATCCGCGATATCGAGCGCACCACTGGCCGTCTTTCCCAGGGCAGCGGCAACCCGCGTGATCTCCAGTCCTTGGGTCTCTCACTGGCCCAGATTCCAACCCTGAAAGAAGATCTCACTGCCGTGGCAGCCAATACTGAGCTTGCCGCACGCTTACTCTCCAAAATCGAAACCTTCGACGACCTCGTCGATCTACTGGAACGCGCCATCGTTGACGAGCCTCCCGCAAAATTGACCGACGGTGGTATCATTCGTGATGGATACAACGACGCACTGGACGAATTTCGCTCCGCGTCTCGCGATGGCAAAAAATGGATCGCCCAACTCCAGGAATCCGAACGCCAGCGCACCGGCATCGACACCCTGAAGATCAAGTTTAACAACGTCTTCGGCTACTTCATCGAAGTGACCAAAGCCAAGGCCGGCCTCGTCCCCGAGGACTACACCCGCAAACAAACCATGGCTAATGCCGAGCGCTTCATCACCCCCGAACTCAAAGAGGTCGAGAACAAGGTGCTTGGAGCCGAAGAGCGCAGCAAGCAACTGGAGATCGATGAATTCGCCAAGCTACGCGCTCAGGTCTGCGAACACCTCGACGAACTGCAATCCACTGCGGATGCTTTAGCCACCTTGGACGTCTTGTTAGGTCTGACTGAAACAGCCCAGCTCTATAGCCACACCAGACCAGCCATCGACCAATCCAACAAACTGGAAATCGTTGAGGGCCGTCACCCGGTACTTGAGCAGACTCTCGTGGAGGAAAAATTCGTCCCCAATGACACCTTGATGGAACCAAAGGACGCAAGACTCTTGATCCTCACCGGCCCCAACATGGCAGGTAAATCCACCTACATTCGTCAAGTCGCCCTCATTACCTTGATGGCTCAGATTGGAGCCTATGTTCCGGCAGAGTCCGCTCATATTGGCATCGTCGACCGGATCTTCTGCCGTGTCGGTGCTTCTGACGATCTTGCCCGTGGTCAATCCACCTTCATGGTGGAGATGAACGAGACCTCACTCATCATCAACAACGCTACGGAGAACTCCTTGGTTATTCTTGATGAAATCGGTCGCGGCACCGCCACCTTCGACGGTCTCTCCATCGCTTGGTCCGTAGCGGAGCATTTGCACGACGAGATCAAGGCCCGCACCCTCTTCGCCACACACTACCACGAGTTAACCGATCTTTCTAACACCCGAAACGGTGTGGAGAACTACAACGTCGCCGTCCGAGAATGGAACGACGACATCATCTTCCTCAGAAAGATCCTCCCCGGTACAGCTGATAAATCCTACGGTATCCAAGTGGCCAAGCTCGCAGGCCTCCCCGCTTCCATCGTCAATAGAGCCAAGGACATCCTCTCCCACTTGGAGATGAATTCCTCCAAGCCTGAAGCCAAGAAAAAGCCAAAGGCCAAGAACACCCGCGCGAATATGCCTGTGGCAGACTCGCCGCAGATGGACCTGTTCTAAGAATTATCCTTGTTCAGTGGAAAAGCTCTTCACCACTGCCTCTACCAAGCCTGGAATATTATGCTCTTCGGCCTCAACGTCGGCAGGCTTGCCGATGACATTGAGTGTCGCGCTGGTGATAGGCCCTATACTTGCGACCTTGCAGCCTTCCGGCCAAGGGAGGCTGAGAGCGAAGAAATGCTTCGCAGCTGATGAGCTCACGAAAGTCACAAGATCAGCACCCTCCTTTTCAAAACGTTCTTTGGCACCAGTCGGGTCCTCAAATTCAGGCACGGTCTTGTAGGCGATACATTCATCCACAATCGCCCCGAGAGCTGTAAGTCCTTCCACGACGGTATCACGGGACTCCTGCGGACGCACCCAGAGGATAGTCTGGTTTTCCACACTCTCTTTCTCCGTAAAGGCTTCTACAAGCCCCTCGGCGACGTGTTTGTCAGGGATCAGGTCAACGGCAAGACGGTACTCATTCACCTTCTTGGCGGTACCTGGACCAACAGCTGCGATACGCACACCACCAATGCTACGAGCGTCATCATAGACACTGAAGAATGCCTCAAAGAAACGCTCCACCCCGTTCGGACTAGTGAAAACGAGCCAGTCGTAGGTATGGGCTGAACCCACACACTCAGCAAACTCCCGCTTATCGTCAGGATGCTCGATCTTGATGGTCGGAATTTCTAACACATCAGCCCCCAGCTCTTCGAGCTGCCTGCTGAGTTCACTCGCCTGAGAGCGGGTGCGTGTCACAACAATCTTCTTCCCAAACAAGGGACGACCTTCAAACCAATTGATCTTATCTCTGTCTTTCACAACGTCTCCAATTACCGCCACTGCTGGCGCCTTAAAATTCTTTTCTTCCGCAATGTCCGCGATAGTCGCCAGTGTGCCATCCACGCTCGTCTGGTTACCTGTGGTCGCCCAACGTACTAAGCCGATCGGTGTCTCTGGTGCAGCACCATACTTCATCAGCTCATCGCAAATCTCACGCAAGCGGCGCATCCCCATCAGGAACACCCTGGTTCCCGGAGCCTTTGCCAGCTGCTCATAGTCCAGTCTGCTCTCCCCTCTGGTCGGGTCTTCGTGCCCGGTAAAAATGGTTAACTGAGAGCAATGCTCGCGGTGCGTCACTGGAATCCCTGCATAGGCAGGCCCAGCAATCGCCGAGGAAATGCCTGGAACGATCTCGAATCGTACTCCGGCATCCGCCAGCTTGGCAGCCTCTTCACCACCACGACCAAAGATCAACGGATCTCCACCTTTCAGGCGAACCACTATCTTTCCTTCCTGAGCTTTCTGCACAATCAGCTCATTGGTCTCATCTTGAGTCAAAGCGTGATCATCAGCGCGCTTACCCACATAAATCAGCTCACACCCTTCCTTCGTCCAGCGTACAAACTCAGGTGAAATCAAGGCATCGTAAACCAGCACATCGGCCTTTTCGATGCACTCCTTGGCTTTCAAGGTCACCAGCCCCACATCACCGGGACCAGCGCCTACCAGATAACAGATGCCTTTGCTTTTCATTTTAAAGAGTCGAACAGCTCCCTAGCTACCACAAGTGGAGCCCCAGCGTCACCTGTAACCTCTGCCATCTTAGGCTCTCCAGTCTCGTCTCCTTCTGGGAAAACGATGCCATTCATCTTGATCGTATCACCAGAAAGCTCCGTGCTCACGCCGACTGGCGTATGGCAACCACCATCCAATAGACGCAGGAATTCACGCTCCGCCACTATGCGGGTCATGGTCGGTTCATGGCAAATAGCCTTGGCGTAGGCTGCAGAACTTTCGTCTCCTTTACGGACTTCCAGAGCCACGGCACCTTGACCTGCGGCAGGCAAGAACTTGTCTGGAGCAATCAAGGCTCCGTAGACATCACCTTCATCTGTGCTCATCTTACCCTCAGGATCGTATCCCAGACGCTTGAGTCCAGCCTGCGCCAGAAGAATGCCATCGAATTCCTCACTGGCTGCCAGCTTCTCCAAGCGAGTCGGAACGTTACCTCGGATATCGCAAACCTTAAGATCCGGACGCAACCACTGCAGCATTTTCTGACGACGTACAGAACTGGTAGCGACTGTAGCCCCCTGAGGCAATGCATCCAGACCGCCGGGCTGCTTGGTCACCAGCACATCTGCTACTGGAGCACGCTCAAGTACAGAGACGATCTCAAACGTATCCTCCAAGACTGTGGGCACATCCTTCAGGCTGTGCACGGCGAGATCAATCTCTCCGTCGATGAGCGCTGTTTCAAGCTCCTTGATGAAAACTCCTTTATCGAAAACACCCTCCACCTTGGCTACCTCGCTCAAAGACACGTCCGTGCGGCGGTCACCTGTCGTCTTGATAACTTTCCTGACAATCTCCGTGTCTGGGAAGGCTTCCCTCAGCAGGCCTTCTGTCATTTCCGCCTGCACCAGCGCCAGGGCGCTACCACGTGTACCTACTACGAGGCGCTTCGCTTCATTACTCATTATCTCTGAATTTCCTTAAATTGTTCAACTTCCTCCTCGATGATGGTCTCGCACAGCCTCACCTGCTCCTCACGTTTATTCATGTTCTCTGCCACTTGCTGCTGCAAGGTATCCAGGTCATAGAGGTAAACCTCTTCGATCTCGCCAACGGCGGAATCGATATCACGCGGCACGGCGATATCGATCATAAACAGTGGCCTGTATTTGCGGGCACGGCGTACCGCCTCGACATGCTTGGCAAGTACCACTGGTTCAGTAGCCCCGGTCGATGACACGACTACGTCTACCTTGGCCAAGCCTTTTTCCCACTCATCAAAGCTGAAGGCTTCACCATTCAGCTCCTGGGCGAGATCCTGAGCCTTATCAAAAGAACGGTTGGTCACATAAATCTTCTTCGCCCCCCTCTCGGCCATGCGCTGGGCTGTCGTGCGACTCATGTCTCCTGCGCCAATCACCATGATCTCGCTGGACTTGAGATTTCCAAAAATCTTCTCCGCGAGGTCCACGGCTACGCTGCCCACGCTGGTCTGGCCTTCCTGAATGGAAGTCTTGGTACGCACTTTTTTGCCAACTCCAAATGATTTCTGGAACAGCTTGTTGAGCAAACCACCAGTCGCCGATGAATCCAGCGCCTGCATGTAGGCCTGCTTCACTTGACCAAAAATCTCATTCTCCCCCAGCACCATGGAATCCAGGCCACTCACCACACGGCAGAGGTGCTTGGCCACATCCAGCTGGGATTTCTTGTAGAAATGGCTCTCATCCTCGCGGGATAGCTTGAATCCGCTGGCTAGATAGCCTTTGACTCGCTCCAAAGCTGGCCCAGCCTCATCAGCCACGAAATAAACCTCCATCCGGTTGCAGGTAGACAGCACCACAGCCTCGTTCACCCCTGGAAGCTCTACCAGCCTTTGGCTTGCTTCCCCCAGCTTATCACCAGGCACAGCGAAGCGTTCCCGCACTTCCACGGGCGCCGTCTGATGATTCAGTCCCAAACAAATCAAATCCATCACTTACCTAGAGAGCTGCGAATACCAAGAGAGAGATTACAAACAAGCTGACTGAGCTCAGCGCCAGTTTGGAGGGCGTCATACCCCGGATTATCCACACTGCCAAGAGCGCGGCATAGCTGAGCCAAACTCCGATGGCAACCCACAGATGGGCACCGCCGCCACCAGATTTCATCATCAATCCACAGAAAATCCCCGCACTCAAAACCATGGTCCCCACACCAGTCAGCCTGACTACAGAGACAACGATTGAATGGACAGGAGGCAGTTTCTTGAACAAACCTGACTTGGTGTGGTGTGCCTTCAGCTGCTTGTTGAGCACCATGAACATCACACTGGCGATCGCCGCCAAGCCAAGAGCCCCATACCCCAATACCGAGAGCGCTGCGTGAGCCTCGTCCCATGGATCGATCTTCATGGCTTTCTCCGGATTAGCCTCCATGACCCCAGGGATCGCCGCAATAAAGAGCATCAGTGAGACCAGAGGTGCTGAGAATACCCCAAGCAGGGAAAGACGGTAGGTAGATCCAATGACCAGATAAAACATCGTCATCGACCAGGCGAGAAAGACCAGAATCTCTCCAAAATCGCCCAATGGACATTGGCCACGCAATTCACCTCTGCCGGCTAAAACCATGCATTGGCTCAAGAACGAGAAGAACATCCACACGACCGTCCAACGGCTCCGTTTGTTGTGGTGTACCGAAACCATGCCTAAATACCCGGCCATGCCTGCTAGCACCGCCGCTATGATCAACGCTATGTTCACCTCCGTCACGAGAGAACCATGCACGAGGCAGACCCACAATCAAGACCAGATAGCAATGATCCTCGACTCGATAGGTCAATTATTCTGCCTCGCTCTGCCTGGACACCGACGACCCCGCCAGAAACGACACGCGACTTACTATCTCACGCCAACCTGTTTTTTGCGTGCATTTTCCCAGAACACCCTATTCTATCAGGGCTATGCCTGACACGCTCCGACAAGCTATCCGTGATGTGGTAGATTTCCCCAAGCCGGGAATCATCTTCAAAGACATCACCCCCATCTTATCTGATGCAAAATTGCTTCGCCGCAGCGTGGAACTTCTCGTGGATACAGTCAGTGAGCACCAGATCGATAAAGTCGCTGGCATTGACGCCAGAGGCTTCATATTCGGCGCCCCCGCAGCCATCGCTCTGAATGCAGGCTTTGTCCCGATCCGCAAGCAAGGCAAGCTACCTTGGGAGACTCATTCTCTCTCTTATACCTTGGAGTACGGCACCAATACGATCGAAGTACACAAGGACGCCATCAAACCAGGTGAAAAAGTCCTGTTGATTGATGACTTACTTGCCACTGGCGGAACTGCCGCAGCGGCCATAGAACTCCTCCGCACACTCGGGGCTGAGACAGTCTGCGCTTCATTTCTTGTGGAGCTAAGCTTTCTGGAAGGTCGCAGCAAGCTCGCTCTCGACAACGTCCAATCCATCATCACTTTCTAAAGTACACACCCCACTCTAGCACAAAACAATTATGTCTAACTGGAACAACTACAACTCGAGCCTGGTCCGCTACTCAAATCTCGGATTCACCATCGACCTCTCATTGATGGATATCCAGCCCAGCTTCATCGATGAAATGGGTCCTAAGATTGAGAAAGCGTTCTCAGACATGAAGGCTCTTGAATCCGGCGCCATTGCCAACCCAGACGAAGGCCGCATGGTTGGCCACTATTGGCTTCGCAACGCTGATCTAGCTCCAAGCGAAGAACTCAAGGCACAGATCACAGAGCCGCTCAAGGCTCTCAAAGAATTTGCAGATAAGGTTCACAATGGAGACATCGCTCCTCCATCAGGTGGACGTTTTGAGAATCTTCTCATCATCGGTATCGGCGGTTCGGCTCTCGGCCCACAGCTTGTCTATGATGCTCTGGGATTCGACTCCAAGCTGAAGACTTTCTTCTTTGATAACACCGACCCTGCAGGCATCGACAAGACTCTTGCTAAGATCGGCAACGGCCTGAACAAAACTCTCGCTCTTGTAGTTTCCAAGTCCGGCGGCACTCCAGAAACCCGTAACGGCATGCTGGAAGCTCAAGAATACTTCGAAGACCAGCAGCTCAACTTCGCGCACCACGCCGTCGCGATCACAGGTGAAGGCTCCAAGCTCTTCAATTACGCCACTGAGAACAAGTGGATCACCACCTTCCCGATGGAAGACTGGGTTGGCGGTCGTACTTCCGTGATGTCCACCGTAGGTCTCGTGCCAGCAGCACTCCAAGGAATCGATATCGACACCTTCCTCGCCGGTGCCACTGAAATGGATGAGCGCACCCGCTCTACCGAGCTCAGTAACAACGCCGCGATGCAGCTCGCTCTTGCCTGGTATCACGCCGGCAACGGCAAAGGTGAGAAGGACATGGTCGTCCTCCCATACAAAGACTCCCTCGTTCTCTTCTCCAAGTACCTCCAGCAGCTCGTCATGGAATCCCTTGGTAAAGAGCACGATCTCGACGGCAACGTCGTCAACCAGGGCATCGCAGTATACGGCAACAAAGGATCCACCGACCAGCACGCCTACGTGCAGCAACTCCGTGATGGCGTCCATAACTTCTTCACGACCTTCATCGAGGTACGCAAGGGACGTAATGGTGAGTCTATCGAAGTAGAGCCAGGCAACACCTCAGCCGATTACCTGCAGGGCTTCCTGCGTGGTACTCGCAAGGCGCTATACGAGTCAGGCCGCAAGTCCGTGACTATCTCCATTCAGGAAGTCACTCCACACAGCCTTGGCATGCTCATCGCACTCTTCGAACGTGCAGTGTCTTTCTACGCCTCATTGGTCAACATCAACGCCTACCACCAGCCTGGTGTAGAGGCAGGCAAGAAAGCCGCCGCTACATTCCTGGAGCTGCTGAATCAGGTCCGTGGTGCCCTCACTGGTTGGGACAAGACCGCTGATGACATCGCTGAAGCTACTTTTAACGATCCGGAAGAGGTTTATCATGCTCTCGTTCACCTTGCTGCAAACGGTGAGGCGATGCACGCAGAGGGTGACACCCCAGCTGAAGACACCTTCAAGCTGTAAGGAGCACTTCATTATATTTAGCAAAAAGCCACTGGTTATCAGACCAGTGGCTTTTTTGTATAAAGAATATTTCCTTTTCTCACTGGCCACCGCCGAAGCCATGGACACAGAAGTCTAGTAACTGCTGATAGCGCTCCTCAGGTTCTGGCACGACATTGTGCCCTGCTATCTTGGACGCAAGACCTGAAAATGAGTGGTAGTGCAGGGTGGAGCCTGTACAGAACAGAAAGCGATTCAAAATCACATCCTCACTCAGATTGGGCAGCTGATACTTCATCGCTACCACAAACTTTTTAAAGACTTCCCCAAATAGCATAATCACCGGATTAGGCACATTGTAATCCCTCTCGATCAAATAACGAGCTGCCAAACGGGCAACTATGTCCTGATTACTTCCATGTTCCTCTGGAAAGGACACCGGGCGCACAAATGCATCCACAATCGACCTGATAGGAATTTTATCAATTCCCCCATACTCCTTGGCAAACTTGTCCAACAGCTCGAGACGGTGCTGGTTGGCTGGATTGAGAGTCTTTTTGACAACCTCCTGAATCAGCCCTGTCTTACTACCAAAATGATAACTAACCGAAGCTAGATTGACACCTGCGGCGTTGGTCACATCACGTACGGAGACATCCTCAAACCCTCTTTCTCCGAATAATTTCCATGCTGCGTCTAAAATCTGCTCTCTTGTACTCATCTATGTATAGAATCCAGGTTTCTGATTGTAAAAAACTGACCGTTCCAAACTATTCTACTTACTCTTTGTAAATTTGCAATCTATCTAACGAACGATTATTTAAATACTCACTGCCGCTAGTTACTACAAGCCCCCTCGATCGGCAGATTCGCCACAATTTACTATTTGCCCCATGGCTGATGCGGGATAAGATAATAATGCAATTATAGCTATTTATGAAGTGTCGTATTCTAAGCAGCCTCCTGCTCATCTCCAGCATCACCTGTTCCCAAGCTGAGTGGCAGGAAAGCGTTCAAGCATTCAAACCGGGAAGCCACCCTAATGTAAAACCTGTCAAACTCACCTACGAGATGAGTTGGAACGGAGCAATCAAGTCCGGCACCATGGTCATCGAACTTGGCAAAAAAGATGAACGCTACCCCCGCGCCTTCATATCTCACATGTATGGTCGCTCCACTGGCGCCGCTGCTGCCATTTTCCCCTATTCCTTCACCTACACCTCTTTCTCTACACTGAAACAGCACAAGCCAGTGCTCTTCGTCGCCAAGGAAAACGATGACGGCGAGATCATCGACACTAAAAACTCCTACAAGAGCAGCAAGGTCATCCACCGCTCCAGCACAACCATACCCTCATCCAAGAAAGTCAAAACGAAGGACAAGACCTTTGATTTTAAAACTGTTCACGACTCAGTCACTTGTTACCTCTACCTGAGAAGCCTGGAGCTGAATGACGGTGACAAGATCAACCTTTGCCTCTTCCCCTTCACATCACCCTATTACACCAACATTACAGTACTTGGCCGAGAGACTCACAATGGCGTCAAATGTATCAAGCTTGATATACGCCTTAGGAAAATTGACATCAAATCCATGGAGTTGAAGGAATACAAAAAGCTCAAACGAGCAACCATGTGGATCAGTGATGACGAGGAACGCCTCCCTGTAGAATTACGTACCGAGGTGTTTGTTGGCGATGTCCGCTCTGTCCTCACCAAAAAAGAGGCCATGTAAAGTTCTTCATCTCCAAGCTTGCAGAGATCCCCGTTCTATCTCCAACTAACCGCATGCCAGAAAGAACAGGTATCCTCTATCTCGTATCAGGCCCTTCCGGTTCGGGAAAAACCACACTCTGCAGACGTCTCGCCGAAGAAGGTGAGGCCAGTTACGCTATTTCCTGCACCACGCGCCCTCCTCGCCCAGGTGAAACCCACGGCACGGACTACTTCTTCCTCTCCAGAGAGGAATTCATCAGCAAAGTTGAGCAAGGGGATTTCATTGAACATGCGGAAGTCCATGGCAACTACTACGGCACCCTTCACTCCGAAGTAGTCGCCAAACTAGAGCAAGGCATCGACGTGGTGATGGACATCGACGTCCAAGGGGCCGACCTCGTGAGAGCCTGTCCTGACCCGGTCATCTCCAATGCCTTGGTCGACTTGTTTGTCATGCCCCCCAATGAGGAAGAACTCAGGGCCAGGCTCACCAATCGAGCCACGGATGACCCTGAAATCATCGAAAGGCGCATGAAAAACTCACTTGGAGAAATCAGCCAATGGCCGAAATACACCTACCGCCTGATCTCCTCCACCCGGGAAAACGACTATGCTCTTTTCAAATCTCTACTTGAGGCCGAACGCCTTAAAACCAGCAGGACCACTGACTTGAACCAATAATGACACGATCTAAGAAGCCGAAGTTACTTGATATTTAAGTCTTCCCGCATAAGCTGAGTTCGTCTTCACCCATTCACCAAATGAATAAACACCGAATCAGAACCCTCCTGATCAAGAGCCTACTCCTCGGAAGCGTAGTCAGCTTGGCGACCAGCTGTGGCCCAGGCGCAGCTCCGACTCCGAACCCCAACCAGGTAAAGCCAATCAAGGCTGTCTATGTGAATCCATTCAAGCCTGGTACCTACCAGCATTTTACAGCTCTACCTGAGTACCCCAAAACATACAAGGTCTACAAGAATGGGAATGTGCTGGCTGCCACCAATGAGACAAATTCCAAAATCATCATCGATTTGAGTTTGCAGCGCGCTAAACTCTATAACGGCAATCAGCTTGCCATGGATTACCCGATCTCGTCTGGTAACTCCAAATTCCCGACTCGCACAGGCAATTTCTCAGTACTAGAAAAAGTTCCTGCCGAGAAGCGCTCTAACCTCTACGGCAAGATCTATGACGCCGAAGGCAATGTAGTCAATTCTAACGCCAATAAGGCTGTCGACCCAATTCCAGAAGGAGGCCGTTTCGAGGGCGCTCTCATGTCTAACTGGATGAGACTCACTTGGGACGGAATCGGCATGCACCGTGGCCGCGTCCCCCGCTACCCAGCCTCCCATGGATGTATCCGGACTCCCGGAAGCGTGGTGAAGATCGTCTACAACAAGGTCAAGATCGGCACCCCTGTCACCGTTCAGCCATAGCCTCAACGAGATAAAAACTTTTCCAACTCAAAAGCTCCGCCTAGCCGGAGCTTTTTCATTTCCCCCTGGTCTCAATTTTTCTTCTGGCGAAATAACTAGCTCTACTCCAACGTATGGATGTCGTCAGAAGCGGCTAGTTTCCCACTACTTGTTAGCATTCCGGCTTCCATTCACCTTTATGGTTCTTACTCATAAAATACTCTTATGTCTCAGCAGCGTGCTGTTTGCATCCTGCCTGAATTCCTCGTCCAAACCTCCAGCTCTCTGGGTCAATGCTTTGGACTCGGAAATCAATAGCCTTGGAGCCTTGAACTGGATCATCGTCACGGACTCCTCATTCCCCGCTCTGGGCAATTCAGTTTCACACACTATTATCTCCCCCACAGACCTCCCCTCTACGCTTCACGAGGTCATCCAAAGCATGGAAAGCAGCGGACATGTGAAACCACGCATCTACGTAACGCGGGAGTCTCAGGAGCTACAGGAGGACTATGCTCCAGGAATCACACGTCACAGAGAAAAGCTGCATGAAGCTCTGCACGGCTACGAGGCCTATGCACTCCCAGAGAGCACGATGCGCTCGATCGTACTGGAATCTGGCAAGAAATACCGGATTCTGGTCATCAAATCCCAGACATCACTCCCCTACACCAGCGTGTATGTCGAACTTGAGAGCGGATATTGGGATTCCGAGTCGGAAACTGCTTTACGAAAACACATGGAAAATGGAAGGTGAGCCCGCCATGGCAGCACCGAAGAAAAAAGACGAAGCTATCACGATCGAACGCGAAGAAGCCTGGATTGGCGACGCCGTTCTGGCCCTCTATGTCCGTGAGTGGATCCTCCAAGAGCATGGAGCCATGGATGGCGAGATGTTTGTCCGCTTTACCTCCAATGACTTTCTTCGCTGCGCGGGTAACCCCACTTCTGTAGAGGCCGAAATCGGCCGCGTCTACAAAGAGAACGGCCTACAGGCCGGGTTCGACTGGATTGCTGAAAACCTCTACCCGAAGTTCCTCGAGAAAGAGAAGCAATACCAGCGCCATGTGGCGACCCAGCTCCCTCGTAAACTCCGCAAACAGAAGAAGAAGTAGATTAATCCAAAGTCCACTTGTGCTTAGGGTAGCGGCCGCCCAAGTCTTTCCTCATCTGCTCAAAGCCAGATTCCCAGAATCCAGCGAGGTCTTGAGTCATTTGCCAAGGCCGTTGATTCGGGGCACAGATATTCACCAGCACCTTCACGGCACCACCAGCCAAGCTTGGAGATTCTTTGACACCGAAAAGCCGCTGAACCTGCATGGAAATTGCCGGCGGTTTTCCCACTTCATAGCGCACCTTGGTCATCTGCCCGTTCGCTAGTTTGATTTTCACCGGAGCGTAAGCGTCCAAGGCGGCAGTCTGAGCTGCTGACAGCCATCCACGTAAAGCCGGCATTACCTCCCTGTCCTTGATATCCTTGTAGCCGAGAGCCCCCTCACAAATTTGCTCAAAGGCAATGGCGCGATCCTCCTCATCAAAGCCCGGCAATTCCAGTTCAGGCATCCAATCACGCAAACAGAGCAGGCGGGCAATCCACTGCTCAGCTTCAGCTCCCCATTTCTTCAGCTTCAGCTCGCCATTAGCAACCCTTTCAGCCAGCAAGAACGCTGCAGCCTCGGCATCGGGTTCCCCTCCATCCTTACTCGTAATCACTAGATCCCGAAACCTCGTCTCAGAGCGCCTGACCACCCTTCGGATCGTCTCATCATAGACAGCCTGATCCACCTCCCTGAAATCATCCGGAAACATCTTCTTCACAGCGTCCAGCGTGACGCCCACACAGCGATTCAGGTAGACGACCACCTCCTTGCCATCGACTTCTCTCATTTCCGTGACCAGAAAGACCTCCTGTCCCTTCACAGCACTCTCCGCATCGAGCTTGCCTTTCCTCCCCCCACTGAGCCTACAGGCCAGAGTCCCTTTGTTCAGGCGAATAGCCAGGCGGTCACTGAAGGCAGCCAGCATCGTCCGGCTAAATGCTTCTTGGTTCTTCGAGAAATCAACCTCGTGCCAATTCAGCCCCGCCCGTTTACAAACTGCTCGCAGCTGTTCGAGATTCATCATGACTTCACGAGATCCACGACCTGAAATCCCCAAGTCATTACAACGCCTGGGGTCAAAATTCATCCGTCTAGCAGAGTCGAAGGCACGCCATTCGCTCTCAAAATCAGATCCATCCTCATCATAGACGAAGGCATTTCTGCCAAATTCACTTCCCCCCTTACGCACGAAAATGCCTTCCCCCTGTACGCTGGCCGCAGCAAAGGCAGCCTCAGCCACACAAGATTCTCTATCAGCAGCTAACAACAAATGAGCATAGCGAGGGTGCAGCCCCAGTTTGGCCATACGCTTGCCCTCCTCACTGAGCTCCCCCTCACGATCAATAGCTTTCAGCTCCCGCAACATCTCCTCAGCTTCCGCCACTGATTCCTCTTTGGGTTTATCCAGCCAGCGAAAGCCCATGACATCTCTCTCACCCCAGGCCTTGAGTTCAAGAATGGTCTCCGCCAGATCTACGCGCTGTACCTCGGGCAATTCAAAGGCCTCGCGCCTACCATGCTCTGACTCACTCCACAGGCGAATGCATCGTCCAGGAGCAGTACGACCAGCACGACCCGCTCTCTGCTCGGCGCTGGCACGCGAAATCTTTTGTATCAAAAGCGTATCTACACCGCGTAAAGGATCATAATGTGAGACTCTGGCAAGCCCCGCATCTATTACCGTCCTCACTCCATCAATGGTCAAGGATGTCTCAGCCACATTCGTAGAAACGATGATCTTTTTACCCGTCTCACCATAAACGGCTTCATCTTGCTTTTCAGGACTCAAGGCACTGTATAGCGGAAGCGCCTTCCAGCCTTGACTCCATGAGGCTCGCTCAATCAACTCGACAGTCCTACGAATCTCGTAAACCCCCGGCATAAAGACCAGCACATGACCACAGTCACTGTCCTTGATCACCTCTTTTACGGCGACAGCAGCCCTATCCCAGATACCTTCCCGGCTATTACCTCCCCGTTTCGTGACCACCTGAGGAGCCCGATAAGCAATCTCCACGGAAAATGTCCTTCCGCCAGCCTCTATCAGCTCACAAGGTGCCAAATACTTTTCCAGCCCAGCCACCTCTAAAGTCGCAGACATCACAGCAACCTTAAGATCAGGCCTAGCCCCCTCCTGAAGATCCAAGCAATGTGCCAAACAGAGATCACTTGGTAGCCTGCGCTCATGGAATTCATCAAATAGCACAGCACCTACGCCGCGCAGATTTCCAGCTTCATTCAACCAGCGCTGCAGCACACCATCGGTCACATACACCACACGGGTATGCTCGCTCATTTTGTTATCATGCCGCACCACATAACCGATTTCCCTACCGAGCTTTACTCCCCTCACCGATGAGACTCGCCTAGCCAGCATGCGGGCCGCAATGCGGCGAGGCTGCACCACGACAATCATCCCATCAACCAGCCCACTATCTAACAACATCAAGGGCACGGCCGTTGATTTACCTGACCCCGTAGGAGCACGCAGCAGGATACGAGCCTGCTTTTCTTCACCAAGAGACTTTAGCAAAGCCTCCCTCACCTCATACACTGGCAGATCGCCCATGGTTGAACTATTTACGTTTGTAGGAACGCCTGTATTCGGTCGGGCTCATGTTCATGATCTTGCGGAAGCCTCGGGTAAAATTGGCATGATCCGTGTAGCCCACACTAGCCCCCACCTCCTTCACACTCATCTGGGAGCCCAGCAAGCGCTCGCATGCCGTAGAAATCTTTGCCTGAATGATAAACTGCTTGGGCGTGGTCCCCATGTGTTCCTTGAAAGTTCTCTCCAGAGTACTTACGGACATTCCCGCGGCCTCTGCCAGATCGCTAACTTTCACATCACGGTCAACAGTCTTATAGATAGCCCCGATAATGGAAGCGATATCTCGGTGCTGGGTAGGCACTGGCAGACCTTCATCCACACCGACTTTTCGCGCAAGTCCAGCAGTACCAATCAGAACTCCCTCACGGTCATAGAGCGGAACCTTACTCGTGGCACGCCACTCGACTCCTCCAGATGAATTACTGATGAGCTCAGTTTTATTCCAGATAGCCTCTCCTGTCGTCATCACGTGAAGGTCGTCAGCCTCATAAATAGCCACCAACTCACTTGGCGACAGATCTCGATCCGTCTTCCCAACCACCTCACTGGCAGTCCTTTTCCCCATCTCCCTAACAAAGGCATCATTCACAAAAATGATGATCCCTTCCTTATCCTTAATCCAGAAGATCACATCAGGCATAGCCTGGAACAATACCGGCGCAATCTGCCCCGGTTGCAGTTTCTCCAAAAATTCTACCACCCTTGGATTGCCTGATATTCCCTCGATCTCTGTCATATACTGCAGATTTATCACCAATTAGCTAAATCGTCCAGACCTTATAAGTATAATAGTTACAAGGAAACCACATTCTACCCACCGCAAGCATCTGACGATTTTTACACACAACAATCCGTTAGAGATGAACAACTCAGAGCTAGACACACGTAATTCAAGCCTCTAGACCAACATCTACATTTGATTTTTGCGTCTGGTCGCAAGATCACACCACTATCACAACAAAACACACGTCAATGGACACACAACTAACGGAAAAAGAACGTAAAACGCTCTTCTGGGCATGCTTCCTCTCTCTCGCTGCTGCCGGCTTTGGCTTTGCATTCAGGGTATTAAAAGGTGGAGAGTATGGAGGACAACTAGGACTCGACAACCATGAGGTAGGGCAAATCTTCGGGGCTTCTCTCTGGCCAATCGCCATCACAATGATTGGCTTCAGTTTAATCATCGATAAAACGGGCTATAAATGGCCGATGTTTGGTGCATTTGTGTTACAACTCATTTCAGCTGTAGGTACCTGTTTCGCAACCAGCTATGCACAACTATACGGATATGCAATTCTAGCGGGCTTAGGCCATGGTATCATTGAATGTGTTATCAACCCTGTAACAGCAAGCATCTACAACAAACAAAAAACTAAGATGTTAACCATTCTCCACGCAGCTTGGCCGTGTGGTATTGTAGCATCAGGTTTACTCATCATCTCCACCAGTAAGCTACCATGGGGATACCACTCATTGTGGATGGCGATCCCTGTCGTAATCTATGGTGTCTTATTCTTGAAATCCAAGTTCCCTGTCGATGAACGCGTTAAGGCTGGTGTCCCATACATGGAGATGCTCAAGCAAGTCGGCTTCCTTAGTGCAGCCCTTGCTTCATTCCTTCTTATTTTTGAAATAGGTAATCAGACAGCCAAGCTCACGACATGGGAACTTCCTGCTAACTGGTTCTATATCAGTCTTGGTGCAGGAGCTGCTGTAGGCCTTCTCTTTGGAGCAGTCACCAAATCTATTGGCAAGCCTCTATTTTTCCTTATGTGCTTGCTCATGATACCTCTCGCAACAGCAGAGCTCGGTACAGACCAGTGGATCAGCAAACTAATGAGACCTGTACTTGAGGGTATGGATGTAAATCCAGGTTTCGCTCTGGTCATCTCTGCAGGCATTATGATGTTCTTCCGCTTCTTCGCGGGTAACGTACTGAAGTTCTTTTCACCGCCAGCACTACTTGCCATCAGTGGCATCCTGTCCGCTGCTGGCCTCATTTGGCTCTCCTCTGCCACGAGCGTAGCTATTTTCATTGCATTCGTTCTCTATGCACTGGGTCAAACCTATTACTGGCCATGTGTACTTGGCTTCGTAGCTGAGAGATACCCTCGCGGGGGTGCTCTCACCCTGAATACAGTTTCAGCTATTGGTCTCCTATCTGTAGGAATTATAGGCGGCCAGCTACTGGGAATTGCTTTCGATAAATCTATTCACGATGGTATGACTAAAGATCAGCCTGCACTCGTGCAGCAGACAGAGCAGGATAAAAATTTCCTCTGGATGCACAACAAAACGATCGATGCGAAGAAATTCAATACTGTAGTAGATGAGCTTCCTGAAACTGAGAAAGAAACAGCCAAAGCTGATTTCACTGCAAATGATAAAAAAGCAGGTAGAGATGTGCTCAAGTATGCAGCACAGTTCCCTATCGTGCTAGCAATTGCATTCGGCTTCATTGCCCTCTACTTCAAGTCTCGCGGTGGATACAAGCCAGTAGAACTCGAAGCCAGCTGGGAATAATCTACTCACGCACCTCAGCACGGATTGAGTACATCCAGCTGAGGTGCGCGATACACTTTAAAGGAATTCGCAAAATATAGTACTAAGGCTGGCTGTGATGTGCTTAAGTATGCAGCGAAATTCCCACACATGCAGGTGATTACCTTCACCGTAATCACCTAGCATTTCATCACTCAAGTAAACGGCAATGCCGCTAGACTTGAGTCAGCCGACATTCAAAGAAACATGTACTTAGGTCTCGATTGCTCTACACAAAGTCTCTCAGCCATCATCATTGATGCTGAAAATGGAGAGATCATCCATGAGACTTCGGTCAACTTTGAGCAAGATCTATCACAGTACAAAACGACTCACGGCTTCGTGCGCGGCACAGAGCCCGATGAGTTCTTCTCAGACCCGCTCATGTGGGTTGACGCCCTTGATCTTCTGTTCCGCCGTATGCAGGAACAAAACGCCCCGCTTCACCGGGTTAAGGTGATTTCAGGCTCAGGCCAACAGCATGCCACCGTTTACCTGAAGGATTGCTTCCACTCATCCCTCGCCACTCTCACCCCTAATCTTTCACTCAGAGAACAACTCATCGGCTGTTTCTCTCGACCTGTATCCCCCATTTGGCTGGACGGCTCCACACGCCGTGAGTGCAATGAAATCATCGAAGCCATAGGCGGCAATGAGGTTTCTATCAGCACAACTGGCTCTGCCGTCACCCCGCGATTTTCGGCTGCCCAGATTCGTAAATATTCACGTCAATACAGCGAGCGCTGGGATGAGACGACCACGATTCACCTGGCCTCATCATTTCTCGCCTCGATTCTCTGTGGCAAGTCAGTAGCCATCGACTACGGAGACGGCGCCGGGATGAACCTGATGAACCTGGAAACTCTTAGCTGGGATCCCACTATGGCCAATGCGACTCATGAGGGAACATTGGATCGCCTTCCTCCACTGGCGGCCACCACTACCATCGCAGGAAAGATCTCTTCCTACTTTTCTTCCAAATATGGATTCTCCCCCAACACTCAATGTTGTCTGTGGTCAGGAGACAACCCATGCTCATTGGTAGGTATGGGCGTTGTCAGACCTGGCACGTGGATCATATCCCTAGGAACGTCATTCACTCTGTTCTCCGCACTGAAGGAACCGCATACAGACCCGCAAGGTTACGGTCATGTCTTTGGAAATCCAATCGGCGGCTACATGGCTCTCTCATGTTTTAAAAACGGAGCTCTAGCCTGCGTTGCCCTGAAAGAGCATTTGGGCATTTCCTGGGAAGAGTTTGACCAAGCTCTACATAAGCTTCCCAGCGAGGACGAGATACCCGCTCTCCCTTTCTACGAAACCGAAATCACACCTCCGGCGAGAGCCGTTGATCAAAGTTCGACTACGCCACGCACTCTGGTCGATGGACAATTTCTCAATATGAAGCATCACTCGGAGTGGCTGGGTGAGCTACCTGAGACCATCTTGGTCACAGGTGGAGTCTCACGTAGCAACTCAGTCTGCCAGACAATCGCCAATATCTTCCAGCGACCCGTGCAAAGAATCTCTACATCTTCCTCTGCCTCACTGGGGGCCGCCCTCATCGCCGCGCACACGGATGGCCATGACATCGACTTTCTCACAGAACTCTTCTGTGACCCTTCCTCTAAATTCTGCGAACCAAACCCGACCGTTTGCGAAACCTACGAAAAACTTACTCAGAAATTCCTCGCATCCCTCTCCGATCACCTTAAAGAATAATCGCGACACGCAATTACGCAAAAGTTCCCAATTGATATATCCGCAATATGAGACCAATCACACTTTTCACAGGACAATGGGCCGACCTTCCTCTCGCCGAGCTACTACCGAAGCTCAAGGAAATGGGCTATGACGGTGTAGAACTCGCCTGCTGGGGCGACCACTTCGATGTAGATAAGGCACTTGCCGACGATTCCTACGTCACTGAAAAGTGGGCCCTGCTCGAGTCCCACGGCATGACTTGCTACGCCATCTCCAACCATCTGGTAGGCCAGGCTATTTGCGACAATATCGATGAGCGCCACAAGGCCATCCTTCCCCCATCCGTCTGGGGTGATGGTGAGCCTGAAGGTGTACGTCAACGTGCGGCAGAGCACATGGCGAATGCAGCTCGCGCCTGCCGCAAGTTCATGGATGCCAAGCCTAACAAGGACGATGTTCTTGCTCCAGTAGTGAACGGCTTCACTGGTTCCTCCATCTGGCACGCAGTCTACTCTTTCCCACCGACATCCCAAGAGTATATCCAGAATGGATTCGACGATTTTGCCAAGCGCTTCCTCCCTATCCTTGATGTCTTTGAGGAATGCGACGTCAACTTCGCCCTCGAAGTTCACCCGACAGAGATCGCTTTCGACATCGCTTCTGCCCATCGTGCACTTGCTGCAGTAGGCCACCATAAGCGCTTTGGCTTCAACTACGATCCATCTCACTTCGTCTATCAGGGTGTCGACTACATCCGCTTCATCCGTGAATTCCCAGACCGCATCTACCACGCCCACATGAAGGATGCCTGGTTCGGTCATGGTGACGGCACAGTAGGTGTCTTCGGCGGTCACACAGAGTTTGGCGATCCATCCCGCTTCTGGGATTTCCGCTCCATCGGCCGTGGTGATGTGAAATTCGGTGAAGTCATTACCGCCCTTACAGACATCCGCTATTTCGGACCACTTTCTGTAGAGTGGGAAGACACCCGCATGGACCGCTTCCACGGTGCCAAGGAATCCTACGAGTATCTTCGCAAACTCGACTTCCCGGTAAACGAGGACGGTCTCTTTGACTCAGCATTCGATAACTCAAAACAAGGCTAAACCCTGCATCTAACCCTAACGAACACCTTTCTCGAATCATGGAAAAAATTAGAATGGGAATGATCGGTGGAGGCCGTGGAGCTTTCATCGGTGCCGTACACCGCATCGCTGCCGCGATCGACCAGCAGATCGAACTCGTCTGTGGAGCCTTCTCCTCAGACCCTCAGCGTTCCAAAGACTCCGGAGCAGACCTTGGGCTATCCCCAGACCGTTGCTACGGCACTTACGCAGAGATGATGGAAAAGGAAAACGCACTGCCTGCTGATCAGCGCATGCAGTTCGTAGCCATCGTGACTCCGAACCACGTCCACTTCCCCGCTGCCAAAGCAGCTCTCGAAGCTGGCTTCCACGTACTCTGCGACAAGCCAGCGACCCTCAACCTCCAGGAAGCCAAGGAACTGAAGCCAATCATTGAGAAATCCGGCAAACTCTTCGGCCTCACCCACACCTACACAGGTTACCCGATGGTCAAGCAGGCTCGTCACCTGGTTGCCAACGGTCATCTTGGTGATATCCGCAAAGTCGTCGTGGAGTACCCACAGGGCTGGCTTGCAGAAGCCATTGAGAGTGAAGATCAGAAGCAGGCCGCCTGGCGTACCGACCCATCCAAGTCTGGCGCCGCGGGTGCCATGGGTGACATCGGCACCCACGCCGAGAACCTCGCCGAGGTCATCTCAGGCCTCCACATTGACGAGCTCGCTGCCGACTTGACCGCCTTTGTCCCGGGACGCCGCCTCGATGATGACGGCAATGTGCTCCTTCGCTTCGAAGGTGGAGCCAAGGGTGTTTTACACGCCTCACAGATCGCCGTAGGTGAAGAGAACAATCTAGCCATCCGTGTCTGGGGTACCAAGGCGGGTCTTGAATGGCACCAGAACGAGCCAAACTCACTCTATGTGAAGTACAATGACCGCCCTACTGAGATCTACCGTACCGGCCAGGGTTACCTCTGCGAAGCTGCCCAAGCAGGCACTCGCACACCGCCCGCTCACCCGGAAGGGTATCTCGAGGCATTCGCCAACCTTTACCTGAATTTCTCCAACCACATTCGTGCGATCGAAGCCGGAGAAACCCCAAGTGAAGTCGCCAAGGATTACCCGACCATCGACGATGGTATCCGCGGTATGGCCTTCATCGAAGCAGTCGTGGCCTCCAGTGCGAAGAATGCAGCCTGGACCAAGCTCGACTGCTAATTCAACATTTATACTAAGAACCTACTAACGTAATAAGGCGGCAGGATTACCTGCCGCCTTATTTTATGATCATCTTGATGATTATGGGCTTACTTCCCTAGGTAGAGCCATACATGTCCAGTGCGGTTACTTTTCACCACCTTAGACATACTGTTGCTGATGTCTCTATATTCTTTCATGAGAGCAGCTCTCTCCTCGCCAGTTCCTTTCTGTAGTTTGGAACGCAACTCAGCCATCTCATCAAACTTGCGCTGGGCGTCTTCACGGGTAGCACCACTGGCTAGCTCGTTGACCGTCACTTGATCTCCCACTAGGATATCGAGTTTCCCATCACCATTCACATCGTCCGCAAAGACTCGTGTAGATCCCGCAGGCCCACCGGAAATGTCATCTGACCAGACCTGACTGATTTTCGTAGGCTCAATCAGCCATTTGAATGCTTTAAGCGTGATCTCCTTGCCCGGACCTGCCGTATTCTCGGCCCATTGGACACCACCTGAGGATGAGCCAGACAAAAGATCCAAATCACCATCTCCATCAATATCCGCACAGATTGGATCGGAATGAACGCCGGAGATTTTCAATGCTGCCCCATCTGCCATGACAGGCTCTGCCTTATTGGCAAATGCTCCTTTGCCCTCACCTCTGATGAGGTAGAACGTCCCTTTAAAATTACCTACAATCAGGTCTAAATCTCCATCACCGTCCCAATCAACTGCTGTTGGACGGGTACAAATACGCTCCACGTTACTCTCCTCGTCAATCAAGAGGGGCTTGTCATCTTCCCCTTTCAGCGGGATAGGAGCAGAGAACTTTCCACCGTCTTCTCCCCACAGGACATAAAAATAGCCAGTCATCGGCTTTACACCTTTGGCCGCGTAGCAGCCGGAAAGGATGTCCATCTTACCATCACCATTCAGATCCACAAACTGTGGAGTCGATGAGGTGCATCACCAGACGCCCGGCACACTGGCTTCTTTTCCACCAGCTCGGAGCCACGCACCTGCAGCGTACTTGCCGCCCTCTTGCCCCTTGAAGACCTGAATTTTACCACCACGGAACTGACCGACCACGAGGTCCTTTTTACCGTCACCGTCGATATCGGCCAAACTCGGGCAGGCATATCCGGGAGACTCCACAGAAAGAGTCCCCTCGGCAGTTTTAAGAAGTTGTGGTTCCTCAAATGAGGCTGCGTGTAATTGTGGAAGCAGCAGAGCTACGCCACTCAAAATAACATGTTTCATCCTGCCAAAAGCGCCATCTGTAGGATATCTTGTCTAAATTTAATGACTTGAAAATGGGCGTAAATCATCGCACTCCTTCGCTATGAGCTCAGAGCAACCAGACAAACTCAACTATGGTATTCTCGGTGACGATGGAATGACCAACGAAGAGAAGATCGCCAAATACACTGGCGACGTCGACTGGGAGTATCTCAAGCCACATTACAAGACTGGGGCCATGATCTATGTCGATCCCAGCCTGGACCTCAAAGAGGTCGCTAAAGCCTTCACTGATGATGACAAGGCCAAGGTAGAAGCCTGGCTGAAAAAAGCCGACCTCGTCAAACCATCTCACCTGCACGCCGATTGGTGGGAGCACGATAACAGCCGCTTCAATGCGGTGGTCGTGAATCCATTCGTCTTGGCGCAGCCCTTACAAGAGTCCTAAGCCTCGCTGACGAGTCGAGTCACCACACGGACTTTGACTTTTCCCTTGGTCGATTTCTCCGCAGCCTGCTGTAGGGCCTGCACCTGTTCTTTGCTCACGGGCTCACTGGCCTCTACGAGCACCTCAAGGATCTGCACCCCTTTCTCATACTTCAGGCGCTGAACACTGAGGACATCCAGCCCTTCAGATTGTCCTGCGGAAGTCACTTTCTGCTCAATATCAGCAGCACCTGCGATTTTGCTCACCAATGCTGAGGACAGAGGAACGACCAGACCAGCCATAACCAAAGCAAAGGTAATGGCCATACGTTTGGCCCAGCTTCCCCCATTGGAGGATTTCCCTCGGATACCCGCCAGGAAGAAATTAACCGCACTACCAATGACAATAGCCACCACGTTGGTTCCGAAGAGCAAGCCCGCGCCCTGCGCCACCGCAAATTTGCCCATCGCCAGACAGATACCTACCGTCGCAATTGGTGGAACCAAGGCGGCAGCAATAGCCACCCCCGCCAGAGCCCCACTGAGCTTAGGTCTGGCCAAACAATAACTCGCTGCCACTCCAGAAATAAAGGCGACTCCCAAATCCAGAATACTAGGCGCCCCTCTCGCCGCCAATTCACTGGTCAGTTCAAAAGTGAGTGCTCGGGCAGCCAAACCCATCAAAAATCCAATACTCAAGGCACAGAAGAAGCCGAAAATCACTGCACGCTGACATTGCTTCCACAATGGCCAGTTACCCTGGACCAAGGCCAGCCCGCCACCCAACAAAGGAGTCATAAGCGGAGCCACCAGCATGGCTCCAATGACTACAGCTCCACTGTCGGCCAGAAGCCCCAAACCTGCAATCGCCGTTGCCATCATCATCAAGGAGGCAAAGTCAAACGACCAACGAGCCTTGTCCTCAATATCATCAAAAAGAGCTACACGCTCCCCGCGGTTTAGCTGAGGAATGCTCAGGTGCAGCAAACGCTCGAAGCGCTCACGCATACGGTGCCCTATGGGACGCTCTCCACGGATCACCCCGACACTCATACCCTCGCCTCCGCGAAGCAAGCGGTCTGGCACCGTACCGAAGAGCTTACGCCGGATACTACTGGCACCACTGGCTCCGATCAACATGAGCCCATACTCGCCGGTCTCTACCTCTTTACGAATAGCTCCGTACACATCGCTATTCAGGGAAACCTTACGCTCCACTGACATGGGGTCCACCCCGGCACGTTTCACATAGCGCTCCAAATGGACACCCCCAACCGCCCGGGACACATCATCCACGTCAGGCTCCACGAAGAAAGCCGTCACGTCCATCCCGACCGAATCCGCGGCTATCTTCAAACCTCTTCTGGAGTGAGGACCACCTGCACAAGGTAGCAAGACTTTCCCACCACCACTGGCCCCCTCTCCCAAACGTAAAATCATCAAGGCGCACGGAGCATCCTCCATCAGGTTCTCCAAAGCACCACGATAATACTCCGGATGGTCTGCCCTGTCCTGCAGTATCATGAGCCCTGGCTTCAACTCGCTGACGATGTTCATCACACTGCGATAAACATTCACCGTTTCGACAGAACCTAGCTCTATTCCGATACCTTCGACCTCTGAGAGCCCCTGCTCTACTCCATGCCACCAGCTATCTCCAGCGTCACCATTCCAGTTCTGCCAGATCGGCTGGCCGATCCCCTTGCCTTCCTCCACTCTCAGAATCCGCAAGTGCGCGCCTTTCCCATGGGCAAAACGTACACTCCATCTGGTGAGCGCCTCAGCCGACAACCCATCCCTAACAACCAGCAATACATCCATTGGCACAAGTAATACTATCTAACAAAGATACGTGTAATCAGTTCCCAAACTTTCTCTCAATCTCCTTGAGAGAAATATGAATCAAGGTAGGTCTACCATCCGGCGTGCAATAAGGGAGCTCACAGTCAAAGAGTTCATCCAACATACGCTCAGCACCAGCCAAGCGGCATGGTTCACCCCATGCCACACGTTCCGCCAGTTTTTCAGCAAAGACTTCGTAGGCCATCCGCTTACCACGCTTACCACCAACTGTCTCTATCAGCTCATCAATCACTGCAGTGATAAAGCTCCTCGGGTCTTTATCATTCAGCAAGGCCGGCATGCTTCTCACTTGTAAAGTTCCACCGCCAAAAGGTTCTACGGAAATACCAGCTTCGGTAAAATTCTCCAAATTGGACATCACGACGTCCAAGTCCCGGGCATCTAGCTCAATCAATTCGGGCACCAGCAATCCTTGAGCTTCGAGCTGAGAACTCTCGTCTCCAGCCAAGAACGCTTCATAGACGATGCGCTCTCTGGCAGCCTTGGGGTCCATCAGCACCAAGCCATCATCCCCCTGCATGAGAAAATAACGATCATGCAGAACACTGAGCACTTGAAAATTATGTTTGGGCCCATCATCCTGCTGCTCGGTATGCAGGAGCTCTTCCTGCTTTGGTTCTGAGGCTTGAGCCTTGAAAGGAGCGGCTGTAGTAACTGGTGCTTTGTTCACTGCTGCGGGAGTGGGCTTCACTATTGCAGGTGATTTCGGGGCCTTGTCAGAATCCTCAGGTATACCGGTTAACTCTTCTTTCGTCTCATCAGCAATGGCCTCTGTCTGTTCGAAGGGCTTACGGACAGGTGTCTCTGCCCCATCTTTGCGTGATACAATCTTGGCGACACCACGAAGCTTCTCCGCAGCCTGCGCTTTCGCCTCCAAGCCTGCTTCTACCGCGCTGAGAACCAGATTCCTGACTTCAAACGGCTTGTGAAAGCGCACTTCCTTCTTGGCAGGATGAACATTCACATCCACCAGGCTTGGATCCATGGTGATCCACAGCCAGCAGGCTGGGTGCATGCCCTCACCCACGGACCCCTTGAAGGCATCCTTGATGGCCCGGCTAATCGCCGGATCCTCGATCGGTCTTCCGTTTAGAAAGATGAACTGCTGGCGCTTCCCTTTACGTGCATAATCAGAGGGTAAAACGTAGCCGCTCACCGTCATCTGAGCGTCCTCGGTCTCAGGCACCTCAATCACCGCTCGTCCAGCCTCTGCCCCACTGAGCCCCGCGATACGCATTCTGCGGTCACCGGTCCCCGGCAAGTCAAAAACTACCCGGCCGTCTTTGCGATAAGTGAATCGAACCTCAGGCCATGCCAAAGCATGCAAGCGTACTTGGTGCTCCACATGGGCACTTTCGGTATTCTCCGTTTTCAGGAATTTTCTTCGAGCTGGAACATTAAAAAACAAGCTCCGCACCTCAAACACCGAGCCAGGCTGTAAGCCCACAGCTCGGACATCCTTTAAGACACCACCATCGACAATCAATTCGGTACCTTCCACGGCATCGTGCTCACGTGTCGCCAGACGGAACTTACTCACACTGGCAATACTCGGTACAGCCTCCCCACGAAACCCCATGGTGGTAATCTCCATGAGTTGCTTGGAATCCTTCAGCTTACTCGTGGCGTGTCGCTCCAGACACATCATGGCATCCTCTCGCCCCATACCCGACCCATCGTCGGTAATCTTGATCAGATTCGTTCCCCCTTTGGAAATTTCAACCTCCACATGCTTGGCACCCGCGTCCAAAGCATTCTCCACCATTTCTTTGACGACACTCGCCGGCCGCTCAACGACTTCACCAGCCGCCACTTGGCTGGCCAGAATATCCGGCAATATCGCTATCTTTCCCATCCGGCCACAATCTGAACCAGCCCTCGCCCGACATTCAATACCTATCTTTCGAGAGCCGGCCAGATTTCCACACGCTGAAAGGAAATTTAGGGAATTTGGGACAATTCCTCAGGTTTCGGCTCAAAGAAGTCTACCAAGCCCTTGACCTTAACCTTGGGATTACCGTTCACATCATTGACGACATAGATAAACACCTTGAGGTGTTTGTTCGGATTAAACTGGTAGGTATTTCTCGCAAGCCACTTGGACTTGCCGTTGACTTGAGTGATCAGCCCGAAGGGCAGCGCTTTGCCATCAGAGTAATTGAACTTCACCGTGCTCACTCTCTTATCTGGAGAGATCTTGAATTGCTTGGAACCCAACTTACCGGATATCGCCATTTTGGTAAGATTATGAAACTGATAAGCCCCAAAAGGAGAATCCGCCCTGGAATCAGCAATAGCATAAACATTATACTGGTTCGTCTTGGGGTCTTTCGGGAAGAACAGGAAGATGTATTGGCCCTGCAATTTAGGTACTTTCACACTGGCTGCCACATGATACTTGTCCTCACCTTCCACCACAGTCTTGCGGTAGAAACGGACCGTCGTACTGCGCTTGGTCTCGTATACAGGTGAAGTCTCCATCTGATGCATGGCCATGACGGCATGGGTCGCTTTTTCACCGCCTTCTTGCTGACCTTCCCTCTTATGAAGCAGATAATACAGCTCTTCATCGATTTTTTCCCAGCTTGCTGAGCGGAACACCAAGCCAGCCTCACCCTGCGCATACAGGGTCTGCCCAAGCATTACCAACGCACCAAACATGGTAACGCTGATCCATTTTTTCATCATTACGTAGGTTTTCATTGTCTAAATTTCGTCGTTATTCAGCCATCGGAAGGAAACAATATTGAATCTGCGGCCATACTTCTTCGACTCTTGGCTCAAGTCTGGGTTGACAATAAACGGGTCCACTCCAGCGGGGTCTTTGGCGCTGTCGTATTCAGGGTTCACGGCATCGCTCAATTTGTCATCGTCATTGAACAGGTCCGGCTGACGCTGAACTACGGCCTCGCACCAGCTTTTGGCTCGTACACGACCAGTCTTAGGATCAACGGACTCACCATAGGCTCTGATCACAAAGGTATCCGAGCGGGCAACCAGTACATTACCCAATCCTGTGAGGATATCACTCTGGCGAATCTTTCCAGTAATCCCTCTCTGATTACCACTGCCGTAGTCACTAGTCGTCAGCGCCTTCTCAATTGCCGACTCCAAAGCTCCCGACTTACCCGTATCATCTTTTGCAAGACGTCTGTTCACAAAGTCCCCCACGGAAAGGAAAGGTCCACGTATTTTTACCTGCTCGACGATGGCATCGGCCAAGCTGTCGATCTCTTGGTCAGACAAGGAGACATACCCCCCCCATTCTTCCCCATCTCCACCAGCAGGTACAGTCAATCGAGAGAAGCTTGCCTCATTGGCGCTGGTGCCAACAGACACCGAACCATTCTCTTTATTCACCTGCGCGACATCTTTCTTATAGATGCTGGAGAGCCATGCTTTCCAAGCCTCCTTACGGGTAGAATTCACATTGAATCCACCATCCAACATGAGGTTCCTTGCCATCCAGCGATAGTGGGTCAACTCTGGAATCAGTCGCTCACCCTTATCGTAGGCTGACGAAGCCAGTGAAAGCTTCAAGTTCGCCAATCCTTTTTGGCCGTTAGTATCGACAAACTCCTGCATTTTCTCCTCAGCTTCTTTAAGCGCAGCAGACCCACTCGACTCATCATACTGCCCCTCAAGATAGAGACCACTGAGGAAATATCGATCCCATAGCGTAGAATTCACCAGATAGGGCATGTCATAGAACACGTTTTTGAATCTAGACTGGGAAACCTCCTTGATGAGCTTGTCCTGCGTAATCTTTGGATGAGGGAATGAACTACCAATCGTGTAGGGAGAGGACCAGCCCGTAGATCCCATCTGGCAGCTCTGGAATGCCCCGAGACTTACCAGTGGTGAATCCGGCACATCATAGTAGACCACATGAGTTTCGCCAGACCCATCGTGTGAGCTCCCCCAGAAACCATTGTTTCGACTACCGATGCCATTTTGTAGCAAATCAAAATCGCTTACCTTGGAAATTTTCGCAGTCCATCCATCAGGGATTCCTGGCCCGTCCCCCATCGCCTTGGCATGGTTAGTAATAGACCTAGGATCAATCTGAGTAGCTATGCCGTAGCTTGCTTCATCAGCGGCTAGTCTCCTAAATTCAAGACTCGCTATGGCTTTCTTATTGGAAATGCCGACAGGTATATTCGACAAAGAGACTTCAAACTTCCCATCATCCACCATCTCACTGCTCTTGTTGATATGTACGGATGAGATCTCAGGCTGATCGATCAGATTCCCAGATCCATTGGTGTCGAATGGATTATAGGGAGCACCGTGCAGCTGTTCGAAGTATCCTAGCACCGTGCTGAATGTAGAACGCTGGGAGTCATCAGGCTTAAGAATGAACTTCAAGCTATCCCCGTTTTCCAAGAGCCATTTGTCTGAGTGGTACAAACGATATCCGCCGCTCCAGTTGTTAGTGAATTTACCTGGTTCTGTGTAAAGCTGAGCATAAGAATAGGGTTTGGGTGCTCCAAAATCTAAAGCAAAGCTACGCACCTCACCAGGCATCAGAACGAGATTGGATCCCGGACGAGCTTGCCCCGGTTCTTTGTTAGCCACACCAATACGGATGTGTTTGAACGGGAAAGCCATGTCGGCTCCATATCCTTTACCTGGTTCACTGGCCCACTGCTCTGTAGCGCCAGAGGAGCGCTTGCACTCCATAGACCATCTCAGACCATTCAAGTTCAGCTGAGTGAATACAGCCTCCGCCTCTACTGGGACATTGTAAGGATTCCATAAGTTGCCCACTGCATCCACACAGACACTTAGACGTTTCTTGCCTCGATACGGTTCGGTGAGAACACTGAACACCAAGGTGAATTTCGTCAGCACCGGGGCAATTCCATAGGAGGTGAATCCCATATTATTCCATGGGCGATTGCTTGCAGGAATCGCTGAGCCATAGCTGTAGAATGGATCCCATACACTGTTAGAGCTGTATCCACCACCCACAGTCAAGGATTCACCCACATAGGTATGGGATAAGAGTGTGTGCCCCATTGAATCCGTTCTGAAACTGTACGGCTCATAGGGACGAGCTAGCCAGCTACGCTCAGTAGACGGTGCTCGTACACCGCGTCGGTCTCTATGTGAAGCGGCCTTCGACTCCAGATCTCTTTTGTATAGCCTATAGTGAGAGCGTAACAGGTCCCATGAGGGTCCACGCAAATATCGTTTATTGCCCGTTCTATCAGTTCTACCGCCCCCTTCAGGATAAGCAAAGACATAGCCCATTTTCTTCGACCACCAGTAGGGACGATAACCAGACATATTCATACGGGCATGACGCCAATCACTGTTCTGATCTCCTGAATTATTAAATTCCCAGATGGAGCTGAAGTAGCTTGGTCTGTCTTTAATGGAATCTGCCTGATTCAGCTCATAGCTCCAATCTGAAGCAGAGCTATCGGCTTTGTTGCTCGGCAACTCAAAGGGCAAAGACAAATCTCTCCTTAGTCCACCTCTCACGACATCACTCAATACTGAACGGCTGTGAACAGTGGTATCAAAGTAGCTCTCCTCAACGACTTCGCTCTCCAGGGAATCGCCAATCAACTCCAGCTGATTACGTGTAATCAAGGAAGAGACTTCATTCTCAGATATTTTTACCTTCTCGTATCCATCAAGCGCTTGAGTACCAGTCGAGTCCTGGCTCATCCAGCTGATACGGCTGCGCTGATCAGCACTAAATGAAGATTCGTCCTTTTTATTCGGCACAACATTGGCTTTTACCCCTTCATCCAGAGCCACCCACGCGTATCGACCGACAACTTTCTGATTGATTTCAAGCGCTACAGGCGGCACCTCAATGTATTCACTATCATCAGATTTTTTACCAAGAGTTCCCTCTCCCAAAAGAGTCACCAAATTCTCCTCACTAAACTCCCCCTTGGCAAACTCAAGCTCATCAAGCTTGCTCTCATCACCAGAAAGCAACCAACCAACAAAAGCTTCTTTGTTCCGGTCTTTTTCGTACGGCTGCCAGTAAGAAAAAAGACCACTACTATCGCGTTCATTGAGAACTTCAGAAGAATAAACCCCTACCAGATGTTTCTTAGAATCTGCACGGTCCCAACCTGCAAAGCCCTCGCTACCCAAGATATCAGCCTCTGCACTGACACGCTGGTCTGGCCCCATGGTCTCTTGCAACTTGCTAATCGCCATCATCAGTGCCAAGCGAGCATTCGATTGAGCCTCCATCTGATATCTATCTTGAGCGGATATCTTTGATTGCTGTGCAGACATCGTAACTACCCCAATGCCAATGACCATCAACAGGATCATCACAACAAGGGTCGACACAAGGGCAAAACCCTTGTTTTCGAACCCATGCCCACACGACACAAAAGATTGATTCTCTGAAGGTTGCTTCATACCGCAACAAGCTAGCACTCTTTACTAGCCTGTCACCCAAGCGCAATTGGTCTAGACAGCCGACCACCTCAAAAAGGCAAGCCTACCAGATTTCTTTCTACCTTGCTCTGTCTTGAATGTGCATAGAACGCCTATTTCAGAGCACCCTGCCCCCTCTCCCATGCGGGAGAAGAATAAGCGCAATTTTCATCCTCCAAAGCCACCTTCTAACAAAAACTACCCTAACCAGAAAGCTCCCCCTCAGCCCACAGTTGAAATCTGAAACGAATGAGAGTGATAGTTTGCGCGACTATCACTCCCCATATCAAGAGCTCCTTACTTGGACTCTCTCAGTAGCTCCTCTAGTGTAAACCTGAGGAAATAGATTTCATGCGGTCCTTCATAGAGAACGCCTACCTTGTCGTTTCCGATTCTCGTCAGGCAGGAATACCCACTGCAGGAACGCACATCATAGAGGCTGTGCCATATTGAAGGCCAAGTCAGCCCTTCATCATCGGATACCTTGATCGACATATGGTTACGTCCACTTTGAGTATTTGGATTGGAGAATAAAAGCAAATCAGCTTCACCCTCTCTCTCGAAACGATAGAGACTGGCCATGCAAATCGGCTCATTGAGCGCCTCTCGGTCAGTCGGATGCAGCTCCCAAGTTTTTCCTAAATCATAAGTCAGGCCAATAGTTCGATAGGAACCTCGATTATCACGGCAATTGAGCATCAGACTACCATCACCTAACTCTACAACCTGAGCCTCGGTGGTATTGGATTTGATGCCATTGCCAGCCTGCCAGGTTTTACCATGATCCTTGCTGTAGATAATGGTCGAATAAGGCGTACCTACTTTTTTGCCGTCCGCATTCTTATCGCCATCCTGATACTGGGCCGCAAAGACCAGCGTCCCATTCTTCATGGTAATACCAGCTCCTGGCCCTTGCAGCATGTAGTGCCATTCGGGCTTCTTTACCTGTTCTGTAATATTGATGGGCTTAGACCAGCTCTTGCCGTCATCATCGCTATAGACGAGCATGAACTGTCCTGTCTCCTCTGGCTTCATTCCCTGCCCTGAGCCATGCCAAGCTCGATTGCCATGACTCCATACTCCAGCGACCCATATACGGTTGTTAGAACGATCTACCAAAACAGCCGGATCTCCAATCCCATCATGATGCCACTTGGGATCATCGCCCATATCCATAATGATTTTCATGTCCTCCCAGCTTTGCCCCCCGTCTGTGCTACGACTCATGCCCACGTCAACGTTGCCGGGCAGATCTCCACCTCCGTTCCATCGTGCATCATAAACCGCAATGAGAGTTCCTTTATTGGTGGTAGCCATCCCCGGAATGCGAAATGCCTTGGAGCCGTCGTCACCACCTTGGCGCAATGCTACACCAATCCGTTGAGCCCCCTGCGGACTGACCACACTTGGTTGCAATTCGGCACCATCACCCAATTTGACCTTGGAAATTCCCGCATCAACAGAACCATCGAGACTGGCGTTCTCTTTCAGGCTTACCGATACCCAAAATTGATTCCTCCCGCTTTCCAGAGTAGCAGAACCCTTCAAGGTCATCATCTCAGCAATGTCCGAGCTAGTAGCAATCACCTTGCCAGCTCCAGGCTCCTCCTCGTTTCCGGCATAGAGGACACTCACAGACTTGATGTCCTGTATACGCCCCGTTCCCTCCAAGCTAAGTTGGAATTCCTCCACAGTTTTGGGCTCCGTTCTCCCGTCAGTGTCCACGGTAAACCCCACCACCGGGTTGACACTCTTACCCACAAGCACAGGCACCACAGGCTGCATCGTTTCAATACTGGAGACCATCATGGGCTTCAGTTTTTGCACCCAGACATCATCAATGAGCACACCTGTATTTTCCGGCGTCGTAGCCACCCACCTGAGCCCTTCAGTCCCCTGCTCTAGCAGAAGACCCGTACGAGCATGAAAATCACCTAGCTTGGTTTCGCTGGAAAGGTCTTTCTTAGTTCGCCACTGCCCTCCAATTTTCACCTCCAGCTTATATTCAAAGGGGGTCCGACTGGTCCAGCGCTCAGACCAAAAGCTCAGCCACATCTCCTCCGCCAAAGGCTGCTTGAACATAAGCTCGACAGACTGGTCCTCTCCGCCCTTCAAATGCAGGCTCTGTGAACCAGTCTTAGAGTGTCCGGCAATCACAACAGCCGAGTCTGCACTCGTCTGCCATGAACCGTAACCTACTTCATACTGGGAAATCCCAGCACCAGCCTGAATGGCTTCAAAACTCTCGGGTGCCGCACACACTGTACCAGCCATAAGAAACATCATCAACGATCTCATGACCATAAGGTACGCGCACCCCAGTTTTTCTCTTCACAGAATGACTGGTCTGATTAGCCAACAGGCCAGACCATCTATGGATAAGCCTATTGATCAGAAAGTAATTTGTAGCAGGCCCATTGCATTCTCGGCAGATGGAATGGCCCTTTGAAGTGATTGCCTTTCGCACGATTGGCCAATACGCCATCACGATGGAAATACCCAAACCACTCACCGTGCTCCTTATCAGGGAACACACGGTGCGTGTACTCATGAATCATCTGATGCCACTTTGCATATTTTTCGTCACCTGTGAGCTGGTAAGCCATGAGAGTTGCGATGATCGTTTCACACTGTGGCCACCAGAACTTCATATCATGCCAGTACTCCTGGACTGGTTTACCTGTAGGGTCAACGAAGTAGAGAATCCCCCCGTGATCCTTGTCCCAGCCACGCTCCCACATATAGTCCAGCATCTTGAGACCGAGCGCCTGTAATTCATCATCCCCTTGTCTTCTGATAGACTCATGAAGAATAAACCAGGCTGCCTCAATAGCATGCCCGGGGTTACAGGTTCTCTCTGCAATGTGGTCAATGATATCGTCAGCCGGGCTGAGCACCTCCATGACACAGGCGATGTCATCTTTTACGAATGCACGCATTTCATCAATAAAGCGATCAATGCAAGATTCCGCATACGAACAACCGACAGTGTCCACCAATTGCTGGGCTACATTGAGGAAAATCATCGGCACACCGATGCCTTTACCCGGACGCTCATCAGTAAACTTAGGCTCAAGAGAAATCTCTCCATCGTAGTAGCTCATGCACTTTCTAAAGAGGTCTCTAGCCTCCTGAGCAAGCTGCTCATCGCCACTTGCCTTAGCAACCTGAGCAAAGGCCGAAATCGCGAATGCTTCAGAGAAAAAGTAGCGCCTCTTCCTGAGAGGTTTTCCCTCTCGAGTCATCATGAAGAACATCCGTCCGTCTGTATCGACACAATGTTTCTTCAGGAAATCTACGCCAGCTTTGGCAGCTTCCAACCACTCATCCCTCTGCTCGTATTCGTTGTACAGCATTCCAAGAATGGTGGCGAAACGCCCCTGAAACCATACGGACTTATCATCATCAATGAGACTTCCGTCCGCATCACGCATCAGCAAATAGCCTCCATGCTCCCTATCCACACCTTCCTTCAACCAGAAAGGCAAGGTGTCACCTAACAGACTATCTAGATAAAAATCTTTAAGTTCTTTCAGCTCCTGCTGAGAATACCCTTTAGTCTGCACTGCTCCCACGTTTTCCATAGATTGTTAATTCGATTTTTGTCTCACTCTTGAAGATAAGGCCCAGGACACAGCCTGAAACAAAGGTCACGATGAAGCACACCATGCCATTAAGAAGTGGCCACACATCCACTACACCAGCATCATTGAAGTGCTTGAGTACAGCCACACTGATCGTTCCCAGCAGACCTGCCAACAAACAGGCGACTCCCCCGACCCGCTTCACAAAAATACCGAGCGCGAACATCGCAGCGAGAGGCCCTAGAATGAACCCGATGAAGGTATTGAAGGCGTCAAAAGCAGATTTCACATTGCTCTTGGCCACCCAGATAGCTACGCCAATTCCCAGAGCACCGAGAATAATCACTACGTTACGAGCAACATTCAGGCGCTGATGATCCGAGCTCTGAGGCTTAAATACTCTGCCATAGAAATCCGTCACGAAGGCTGCCGCCACCGAGTTCAGCGATGAGGATACCGTGGACTGCGCCGCAGCAAAAACACCAGCGATGATCACACCTGCAACACCTACTGGAAGGTTCTGCATGATGAAGAATGGCAGAATACCATCCGTGCTCATCATCGACGGATCCAATTTCTCTGGGGCTTGCTTGTAGAATACGTAGAGTGCTGTCCCCAAAGCGAAGAAGATCGCTGAACCTACCATGCTCATCAGAATATTCACCCAGAGGCTTCGGGACGCTTCCTTATAACTGGAAGTGGTAACGTATCTCTGCACCACATCCTGACTGGATGTATACGAAGGCAGCATCGCAAAGAAGAAACCGAAGAAGAACATCCATCCGGAATTCGTCTTGCTACTAATATCGAAAGATCCCCAGTCCAGGGAAATAAACTTCTCCTGTCTGGATAAAGTTTCAGTGATGGCACCAAAGCCACCATCTACGTTAAATACCACTAGAAAGAAACAGCCCAAGGCTCCCCCTAACAAGACAACAGCTTGAATGGCATCTGTCCAAACCACGGCCTCGATCCCCCCCATCACGGTGTAGATCACACAGAGTACACCAATCATGACAATCGCCACGATGATTGGGATATTGGTCACACTGGATAGAGCCAGGGCAGGCAAATAGAGGACGATCGCAATTCTCCCAATATGGAAAATCATGAAGGCAGCACTCGCCAGAAGTCGTACCATCAGGTTGAAACGTGCCTCCAGATACTCATAAGCGGACGTGATATTGAGTCCACGGAAGAATGGCAAATAAGCAAAGACCACGAGCGGGACGATCAGCAGGATCGGCCATTGGCCCACCCACTTGTTCCAGTTACTCGCATACGAAAGCGCTGGAATCGCCATGAAAGTAATTGAGCTCAGCAATGTGGCAAAGATTGAGAGGCCCGCTACCCACCAAGGGACACGTTGGCCGCCGCGGAAGTAATCATCTGTAGAGGACGCGGCCTCCCTTCTCATGAACCAGTATCCAATCCCCACCATTCCTAACAAGTAAACTACCACTACAATCCAGTTCACCACACCAAAGGCCGCCTTCTTGGATTCAATAGCACCATGTAGCATGCCACTGGTGCGAAGCTTAGGACTCCACTCACCGGAGAGTATCACAAAATCACCGTTGTAACTCACGACAGGAGCCGTCACCGGTGAACGATATTCCGCAGGAATCTCTCCCTGCTTGGACCACGTGTTCGTTATCGTATGATAGGCAAGGATATCTCTCGAAAAACCAGGATGACTGAAGCCATGCCCTAGTTCATTCAGTCCAATCTCATCCTTGCGACTCATGATGGACTGAAGCAGCTCTAAGTTGACTCCTCCCATCAAGAGTAGGTGGCTAGCCCCTGCTTGTACGGCATTGGCCGGAGCGGCCGATATGGCATAAGGTAGATCAGTGATGCGCTTCCATGCCCCCCCTTGAGCACCCGGAGTAAAAGCATAGGCATCCCTGAAATCATCCGTGCCATAAATAGAATTGATATCATCGGGATGAACGCGCGCGTCTCCCGCCACCTGCTTGGCTCTACCACCAAACACATACAGTTTCCCATCTCGAACACCAGTCACGTGATGGCCACGCGCTCTGGCATCTACGCCGCTCTCATACTGCGGCCATGCAATCTCAGACCATTGCCAGTCCGAGGCATTTTCTGAAGCAATGTCCAGACTCCAGGCACCTTGGACTTCGCCCTCTTTACCCACTCCGGAAAACACATACACCTTATCCTCTAACAAACAGGCAGATGTAGCCGAAACAGCAACCGGCAAATCAGCTACCTTGCTGAAACTCAGGCTCCCACTCTCCGCCAAGGTCACTTCATAAACCGCATTGGAAACATAACTCCCATCTCCCTCAGAACGCATTCCGCCAATGAAAAGAACTGAGCCACGCTCTGGAAGAGTCACACTGGCTCCATAAGCCAGCTTCTCAGGTAGCGTCTCTTGGCAACGCTCCCATTGACCATCTGGAGACAAGCCGGTTCCTTTCAAGCGCAGCTTGTAGACCACATCATGATAAGTCTTGGGCACAGCCTCCTGAAAAGGATCCTTGGCTGGGAAGTTGGCTCCTCCGGCAAAAAGCAGCCATCTCTCGTCTCCTCGGCTCACGACACCGGCATATCCACCGGCAAATCCGTGTTCGTCGGGAAGCGCTGGATACCCTTCTTCCCAATTGACCGAACTGTCCGCACACACATTAGGCCCGCCCCAGTAGAAGAGGCAGACCGTAATGACTAATAAGGTTTTTAGGTATAGACGCATCGAGCACCAGTGAAGCTAACAGATCATCCTTCTCTCAACCACTCGTAAAAACCTTCACGCTTGAGAGCCTCTTTGAGCCCCTCCACCTGAGATTCTGTTGGAGTTTGAATCGGGTTACGGCTTGCTCCCATAGGCAGACCGATCGCATCCCACATAGCCTTGAGGCCTGCACGACCACATTCACGGAACAAGATCGTAATCATGGTGTTCGCACGATGCTGCCACTTTTGAGCTTCCTCAAAATTACCCGCCAAAACATTCTCACGTACTTGGTCATAGAGAGGCTTACCATATCCGTAGGTACTACCTACAGCCCCCTTGTAACCCTGTGCACAACTCATCAGGTAAGCTTCATCAGAACCAGCCAGATACTCACAGTCTGGTGCGATGCTCTGCAGCTCCTGAAGCTGATACAGGGTAGCACCATCCGAGTACTTGATTCCCACAAAGTTCTCCAAACGCTCATTGGCAAGCTTGGTAAACTCAAAGATATCCACACTCACTCCTGAGAGCTGAGGGATGTGATAGTAGTAGAATGGAGTCTTGGAAGAGGCCTCACAGACTTCCTGGACGCCCTCCAGCAAGATCTCAGCATTGCCCGGTTTGAAATACCCAGGGGAAGTTGCAGAGATAGCATCTGCCCCAATCTCCTGCGCATGTCTTGCGAGCTCTGCTGATGCTTTCCAGCTATTGTGACCGACCTGCACGAAGATTGGAATTCTCCCCTTCGCAGCCTCTACAAATTTTTCAGCGACATACTTACGCTCGTCATCAGTGAGCAGCATCCCCTCACCTGTACTCCCCAAGACATAGATACCTTTGAGATCACTCTCGACCAGATAATCTACCTGACGAGCAATCGCTTCATCCCAGATGCTGCCATCTGGTTTCATCGGGGTAACTGATGCTGTTACCAGACCATTTATTGAAAGTGGTTTCATCGCCTATATTCTTAAGATTTAGCCTATCGTTGCCACAACCCCAGTCTTCTGGTATCATAACCAGACCAGACAACACGGTTGGTACTATCGACCAGTTATACACTATAAAATCGTATCATGAAACTACCCTCACGCAATTCACTTGTTAGCCAGACTGTGGCCATCATTGAGGAAATGATACAGAGCGGTGAACTCCAGAGCCCACTTCCAGGAGAACGCCGCCTGGCCGCTCGCCTTCACATCGGGCGAGACACGCTGCGCAGTGCACTTTCCGAACTAGAGAGAAGGCAGTGGATCAGCGCCGGCAACCAGGGTAGTCGCCGAAAAATTCTAAAAGTACCAAGCTCCAGCCCTACCGAGAGTGCCACCAAACTGGTAGGATTTGTGTCCCCAAAACCACTGGAGGAACTCCCGCGTAATATGCTGATCGAGCTGGACGCGCTACGAGCCATTCTTGCCAAGAGCAACACCAGTCTGGAAATCCTGACTCCAGCTGTCTTTCACACCACCAATCCTGACAAGCGATTGGAACAATTCATCCATGACAACCAGGCAGATGCTTGGATCCTGTATCGCTGCACCCGCGAAATTCAGCACTGGTTTGCCTCCAAAAAGCTACCCTGTATTATCCGGGGCTATCCGCAACCCGGCGTCCTCCTCCCCTACCTAGATGAGGATTGGAAAGCTGCAGCCTATCACGTAGGCACCCAGTTACTCCAGAAAGGCCACACCAATGTAGCCCTGCTCGTACCTAACCAGCCTCTGCAGGGCCTCAAAGCTGCAGAGGAAGGCCTCAAAGAAGCCTTTGAGTTCGACAGCGAAAATTGCCGGGTCGATATCCTCACGGAGAAAGGAGACAAAGACGGAGTCGTCCACAGCATCCAGAAGGGCTTGTCGCAGAACCCCTCCATCACCGCACTCATTCTCACGAGGCCCAGACACATTCTCAACACAATCACTTGGCTGGCCTCCCACCGCTTCCATGTGCCTGAGCACCTGTCTCTCGTGGGACTTTGCTACGATTCCTGGTTTGAGGAAATCATCCCCACCATCACCCACTACAAGATCTCACACATCAAGATGGCTACAGCACTATCCCGCAGACTAAACAGCCTCATGCAGGGAAGCAGCCTGGATAATTACTCCCACTTTGTAATTCCGGAGGAAGCTCATGGCCACTCCGTCAAAACCCTCAACAACGACTAATCTAGATACAATAAAGCCGGGCAGCTACTCACTCTGCCCGGCTTATTGTACACCATACTCTAACTCTATGTGTAAGAGAGCGGATTAAGCTCTTCTGCGGCGGAACAGTGCGAGCACACCCACACAACCGAGAAGTGCTGTTGAAGATGGCTCAGGTACAGCTGTGCTGGTAACCAGTTCGAACTCTAGGTCCCAATCTGTGGTTGTACCATTCGCTCTGTAACCTTGGCCACCTGTGTATTGATTGCCTGTATTCAGCTCAAAACCGCTACCTGTAAGATTTGCAGAGTCACCAACCGTTGCAGCATTGGTGTCAGTCGCCAGCACGTAATAGTAGGTACTGGACTTATCGATACCTTCACCCGCAAAGTCCCAGGTCATCGTTTCATTGGCTCCCACTGCTGAGAGGTCAATAGTAGTACTGGATACAGCTACAAGATTACCAATGACAGATGGAGCATTGGTTCCGTCTACATCAAAGGCATCATAGACGTGAATGTAGACAGTCGCTGTACCAATCCCAACTCCACTGGAAGTACTCTGGAAGGAGAGCTGATCAAGATAGACAGTTGATGGAATAGAAGCGTCCGCAGTATCTGCTCCAACGTTTACAGTGATCCCCTGACCGAACATTGGACCAGCTTGGTCTCCATCATTAGCTCCAGTTACTGTACCGTAAGACGTCACGATGGTAGCCGCGCTCGCAGCAAATGGCATGAGTGCGAGTGCTGCACATGTTAATTGTTTTTTCATCACAGTGTTTTAATTCGTGTTTGGTTTTTTCCGTTCACTGCCATCCGTCCTCCAAGTGAATGGGAGTTTCTTCTCATCTATCAGGAAGACTCTGGCAGTAAATTCACCTAAAACCCTAAAACTCATCATTCTAATGCTCAAAGAATCACTGTTGGTTTTACTAATCGACCAGTTTGAAAACCTCACCAAAGCAGAAGAAGAAAATGCGATAGCCCCCTACCAGTTCCCACTCCAGACGGGGGCTATCGCTGTCTCCTGTATCTATGATTCAGGGAGATTGGCTTACGGGCTACAAACAGCACCAATTGCTCTTCTGGATGCGGCTAAATTGGTCTGATCTTTGTTAAATTTCACCCGATTTTGAAATCGTCGTTCAGTGATCTGCTCCAGTTCAGGGGCAAATCCACTGGCATGGATTTATTCACAAGACACTCACTTTAGGAGAGTTTACACACCTGGTATTATCTTCACACCAGATCTGAGAGGGCGTAAAATACTACAAATGACACTCAATCAATGCGCTTAGCCCCTTTGACATCACAAAATATGCGCATACACTCAGCTCATATCCATGATTGATCAAGACCGCTACGACGAACTTATCTCATTCCAATCTCATGCACCGGGCTACTGGCCGGAGTCTGCCATGGCCACATGGCAGGACCACAAATGGCAGCTCAAAAACCGGATCAACTCTCTAGCTGCTCTGGAAGACAAGATCAATCTATCACGGGAAGAACGCTCAGGCATTCTGCTCTCTGGCAACAAGCTGGCCATGTCTATCACCCCTCATTTCATGAATCTGGTAGACAAGGATGACCCGGGCTGCCCGATTCGCCGACAGATCATTCCCCGCGTTGAAGAAACCTGGGATGACCCGGCTGAACTAAACGACCCCTGTGGAGAAGATTCCCACATGCCAGTTCCTGGTCTCGTTCACCGCTACCCAGATCGCGTACTCTTCCTCGTGACCGACCGATGTGCCTCCTATTGCCGGTACTGCACGCGCTCCCGTGTCGTTTCCGGCGTGGGCGAGCAAACATTAGAAACTCAGTATGAAGCCGCTTTTGAGTATCTCGAAAGAACACCTCAGGTACGCGACGTCCTCCTGTCCGGCGGCGATCCCCTGCTTTTCTCCGATGGAAAACTGGAAAAGATCATCTCCCGCCTGAGATCCATTCCTCACATCCAGTTTGTCCGTATCGGCTCCCGTATTCCAGTCTTCCTTCCGCAGAGGATCACCCAAGAGCTCTGCGACATGCTCAAGAAGTACCATCCCCTCTTCATCTCCATCCACGTCAACCACCCCAAGGAACTGACGGAGGAAGTAAGGGAAGCTCTTGGTCGCTTGGCGGATAGTGGCATCGTCATGGGGAACCAGTCGGTTCTGCTCAAAGGAGTCAATGACGACGTCACCACGCAGAGAGCTCTGGTTCACAAGCTTCTCATGTGCCGTGTACGCCCTTACTATCTCTATCAGTGCGATCTGATCAAAGGGTCCTCCCACCTTCGAACTTCAGTCGCCAAAGGCCTGGAAATCATCGAAGGCCTTCGCGGCCATACGACTGGTTATGCCATTCCACAATACGTGATCGATGGCCCAGGTGGCGGTGGTAAAATCCCAATCAATCCTGGCTACGTGGTCGAACATACGGACAACCAAGTCACTTTGCGCAACTACGAGGGTAAGAGGTTCACTTACCCTGAACCAAGCCAGATCGAAGCACCTACCGTCTAGCCGCGCTACTCACGCATTTCCTGCTTCCTCATCGGCATGGTGTCGATGAGTGTAAACCACTTGGAAAAATCCAATGGGGTATCTTGCGCCCCCTTCACTCCGCCATCCTTACCTATCAAGAGATGTGTTCCGGGCTTCATTCCATGTTGCGCCTGCAATTTGGCCTGATCTTCTTTGCTGAGATCTTGAAAATCCAGAATCACGAGATCTCGATCTAAGATCTCTGCCTGTTTCTCATTCGCCATGGCTTGCTGCTCAGCTTTGGACTCTTCATACTTGTGATAGGAAACGATCACCCGGCTTTTCCATTGATAAGAACTCAGAGATTTCGGGGCTTTGGCGAAAAGAAAACTCATTCCTACCAAGGCACATACGGCAATGACTACAAGTGAACGCATTGTTCACTATGCTTCAGAAACTGCTCAGAATCAACTAAACCATCATGTCGGAACCACGGCACCGCTGAAACTCACAGGATAAAAAACCTTTTCAGCCCCCTTCACTAACAAGTAAGCTCCGCGCATCATGAAAATGAAGTCACTTGCTTTGCTGCCCCTATTGGCCACCTCTCCCTGTGTCGCTCAGGAAGACTCTCCTAATTTCCACAAGAATCTCTCACCAGTCATTGAAAAACTGGATACAGATGGAGAACATCTGGCGGTCACCTACATTAAGGACGACTACAAGAAACTCGCTGAGACGATCGATATGTTCAGTAAGATCAGTCAGGAACAAGGTTCACCGTTCCCAATCCAAGACGCTGAAAAGCTCTGTAAGTTTATCGGAATCGATCAATACGTGGCCACTGGCTCCTCTTCGAAGTGGGTGGGTGAATACGCTCTTAACCGGAAATTCTTGGCGACCAATGGCAAGCCTAGTGGCTTCTCCACGATTATTGGCGAGGCCAAGCCATGGTCGGCACCTAGCTTTGCTCCAGCCTCGGCCGACCTCGTGATTGAAACTCAAATCAATCTGACTCAGCTGCCACTTGCTCAAAAACAGTTAGCTTTGGCACTAGGCCAAGAGATGGCCGAGCAAGTCACGGCTAAAATGCAGATGCCAGTATCCCCTAAGGGGCTTACCGTCCAGCAACTCAGCGAGAAGCTCAACTTCCGCCTCTCACTAGCTGCCTCCCTAGACAACAGCAAAACATGGAACCCGAGCAAGGACGTATCACTACCCACTATCGACCTCGTTGGTCGCATCGACGGCGCTACTTGGTTGTGGGATCACTACGGCATGATGGTTGAAAACGATTCAAAGATCACCGAGAAAGACGGTATCACCTTCTACTCCGCGCCCAAGGCGCTTCCAACCCCTATGGGTGAGGTCACCCCAGTAATCGCAGTCGATAAAGCAAAAGACCAAATCTGGTTTGCACTGAATATGAAGTACCTGGCTGAAGCCATGGGCGATGGACCGAAGCTAAGCTCCACACCTCATTTCCAAGCCGCTCTCAAATCTCTGCCTAGCTCAGGCAATATGCTCGCTTATGGATCACCAGATGCGATCAAAAGCATTGTAAACCTAGCCGAGCAAGCAAAGGCTTCCGCATCTTCAGCTGAAGAAAAAGACATGGTCGCCACTTTGGTCGACGCCATTACAGAGAAGCTGACTGCCTCCAAGAATGGTTACATTTTCACCCTTCAGTCCTCCGATCAAGGTATACTCTTCGCCAGCAAATCACCGATGCTTGATAAAGGTGGTCCAAGCCTCCCTATCATGCTGGCTGGTGTCTCCACCCTCTTCGTTGGCGCTAAGTACTATAAAGACGCTGCGGACGAATCTGCATGCAAGGTGAACACCAATGCTATTCATAAAGCGACTTGGGTAGTCCAAAATATCGAGGGTTACGAAGCTGGAGACAAACTCACATGGGAGATGATTTCCGGAGATAACAGCAAGCCAATCCCTGAGCGTCCAACATGCCCAGCAGGTGGCACCTACACGCTCTCACCAACTTTCCCGAAAGAAGGTGAACCAGCCTGCCGCTGCTCCCACCCAGAGCACAACTTATCCAAAGAAGAAACAAGAAGCTGGTAAGTTACTTCTCTTCCTACGATCAAAAAAAGCATCACCTGTAAGGGTGATGCTTTTTTGTTAGTCCTTTGTTCTACACACACTGACCTTGGGACAAAAAGAATGCTCTATTCCTTGAAGCTATATCCTCGCAGCACTGCTTGTTTCTTGACCGTCTCAACCACCACTTTATCGAGGGTGTTCTTGCCTTCTCCGGCCTGCTCTTTCCTGACTTTGGCGATGTAGGCCAAGCGCTCTTCATTCGCTTTGCGGATTTTCTCCTGAATCGCTTCACGCTGCTTCGCATTCTCTGCCACGTATGCCTTGCGCTCTTCGATCGTCATTTTCTTCATGGGCTCCGGCAGATCATCTTCCTTCACCGTAGACCAATCGAATTTCTCCTGCTTACAGGCATCCACCAGGTCCCAGGAGACGTTGCAGTAGTTTTGAGATGCTTTGGATACAGCACGTTTCACATGAGCACCAGAGGATGATTTACTAATCGCATTGGCATCCTGAGTAGTTTGGCGCGTCTGATACTGAGCCCCCATCTTTCCATAAGGAATGTAGGTCTTGTTCAGCTCCACGTTGAGTTGGATGATGACCTTGTCTTGTGGAGCATCAATGTGAGCAATCGCTGCATTATGATCGATGGTCAGCAGACTACCGCCAGCAACTACCGGGCCGATATTCCACCCGCCTTGCACGCCAGCCTGCTGGTTACCACAGTGAATGCTATTAACGTACACTCCCTTCTTTTTCGCAGCCTGACAGCTTTCCGTCACGTTCACAGGGCCTTGGGTAAAGGGCTCGTTGCCAGCGATAAAGATTGCTTTATAGGTGTTCGGATCTTCATCCCACTTCATATCCTCAACGGCTCGTTGAATCACGGCTCCACAGTATTCTTCACCGCCATTGGTATTGAGCTTGAAGAGTTCTTCACTAATCTGATCCAGATCACGACTGAATGGCACGATACAGCGCTGCCAATGACTTTCGGAGTTCAAGCTTTGCTTTCCATACTCATACAGAGCCACTTCCACATAGGGGGCCTGGCCGTTTTTATGAGCACTGTTAAATGTATTCACGATACTCCAGAGCTCTGACTTAGCCTGCTCGATCAGTCCCTGCATACTGCTCGAAGTATCTAGCAGAATAGCGATCTGTACTTTCGCCTGCCCTTCCTTGGCTGGTCCTGAAATAGTTTTGGAGGCCGAACTGGCAACTTCCCCCTCTTTAGCCAAGAGAGGGGTAGCGCACACACAAGTGAGCCCCAGAAGGGCTGCAATAGTTTTTGATGTCTTCATAGCTGGATGGATTGTCATTTCCTAACAATCACATCCTCGCATATTGCTGACTACTCGTGTGTAAAGGTTCTGTAAAAATCACCTCACTTCAGCTTTAAGGCCGCAGCCTCAGTGACAGGAGGCTGACAAGCTTCCCCTTCGCAGAAGTAGGCAGTCGCTTTACCTTCCTTGGCTCGTAGACCTCGCTCAAACTCAGCAACTTTGCCCTCGTTACTCATCACAGTGAGATTGGGAAGGTACTTGCCTGAGATCTGTTGCTGAAAAGCCTCCTTACCACCTTCACCGTCCACCAAGACAAGTCTTTGATGCTTGGAATGATAAAAATCCAAAGCGGCTAACATGAAAGTAAGGGAGGTAGGAGCCTCCTCTAACACCCTCCCCTGGGCCTGTAATGTCTTCTGACCCAGTTGTTGAAAATCCTCTCTGCCCGTGATCTCAGCAAGTTTCAAATACTCCAATGCAGCAACACTGCCGGCAGTAGGCATCGCGCCGTCATAGTCCCCTTTCATGCGGACTATCACATCAGCCGCCTCTGCCGACTCAAAGAAGCCTCCATGCTCGCGATCATAAAATAAATTCTCCGCAGCCTCAGCCAATTGGATTGCCCACTCCAAGTCATCTGGCTTCAAGCGGATCTCATACATCCGGCGAGCGGCCTGAAGCATCAGCAGATAGCTTTCAGCCTGGGCACTCTCGTCCAAATCCCCATCGTGCCACCGGTGAGCGAGGCGTGCTCCATTCCACATCTCCTTCTTCACGAAATCATAGGCTCGTTCTGATGCCTTGGTATAACTCTCTTCATGAAAGGCAGCGCCAGCTCTTGCCAAGGCACCGATCATCATCCCATTCCAACTCGCTAATACCTTGTCATCCGTGGAAGGCTCCACACGCTTTTGCCTGACTGCCAGCATTTTGACTTGAGCTTGCTGTAGAAGATCTGGCGACTTCTTGGCCACGTCTGGATTCACCACAGAGAGGACATTCTGGTTCTCAAGAGCTTCGGGATCACTATGATCGTAGAAATTCCCTTCATCAGTCAGGCCGTAGTAGGATGTCACCACATTCAACTCATCTTCGCTAAGCAGCTCCCTGAGCTCTGCCATGGTCCAGCACCAGTACTTGCCCTCTTTGCCTTCACTTTGGGCGTCCTCTGCGCAGTAGAAACCACCTTGCTCAGCCTGCATTTCACCAATCACGTACTCCGCGATGCCTTTGACCACCTGTGCATAAGTCGGGTCTTTGGTGATGACCCACATCTCAGTATAGAAATCCATCAGTTGTGCCTGGTCGTAGAGCATTTTTTCAAAATGCGGTACCAGCCACTTCCCGTCTACAGCATAGCGGTGAAATCCTCCTCCCAGCTGGTCATGAATGCCCCCCGCAGCCATTCTATCTGCCGTCAGTTTGGCGAATTCTAGAATATCGGGATTCCCACTTCGCCGCCACTCTCTCAGTAAGAACAAGAGATGGGATGGCTGAGGGAACTTCGGCCCTGCTCCCCAGCCGCCTTGCCGTTTATCCCCGTGCTGCAGAAGTTTGACACCTGCCATCATTAGGATATCCACGGGTGGCACCCCGTCACTGGGATGAGCCTTGCCATACGCCTCACTGAGATGCTGGCGAATTTTATCGGCAGATCCTTCGATCTCCTGCTGCTTCGCAGCCCAGGCATCCTTGAGCTGGATTAGAACTTCTTGGAACCCCACACGACCAGCCCGGCTCGTTGGGGGAAAATACGTTCCTCCATAGAATGGCTTCAGACCGGGAGTCAGAAAGATATTGAGCGGCCAGCCTCCGTTCTCTCCCATCATCGCCTGGTAGGCCGTCATGTAGATTTTATCCACATCAGGCCTCTCTTCACGATCCAGCTTGATCGCCACGAAATGCGCATTGAGAAGTTTCGCAATCTCCTCATTTTCGAAACTTTCTCGTTCCATCACATGGCACCAGTGACAAGTGGAATAGCCTATGCTGAGCAGGATCGGCTTGTTCTCCCGCTGGGCCTTTTGAAAGGCCGCTTCCCCCCATGGATGCCAGTCTACCGGATTGGTTGCATGTTGCCTCAAATAGGGGGAGGCCTCTCCCGCCAAGCGATTTAGCTTCTTCTCACCTTCTTGCATTGCCCCAGTATTACCCGCTAGCTCGTCGGCAAACAACCCAGCAACACTCAAATATAAGACAATGATGAGCCACCTGATCATCCCTCTAATCTATACCTTTCTTGAGAGTCTGCTCTGACATATCAGTATTTCACTTACAAAACACCCCCTTTGGACCCTTTATCACATCACGAATTCCAAAAACGCACCAATCAAACAATTTCATCCTTATTCTGAGAAAAATAGATTTTTTTTGAACGCCTCCGAACATGTGATGTCTAGGGCTATAACGAGTGTATTTGATACGCTCTTTGGGTGAACAAATTAAACCCGCAGGTTGCTACAACAGCCTGCGGGTTTGTTTTTGGTAGGATACAGCAAGACTCCCCTCCAGACCCATCAAGTCACTATTTTGCACATCAATAGCCTAATAAGGACTGCTTCTTTAGACAGATTTCCTTCACCTGTCCGTAATAGTTGAATGATCGTCTTCAAAAGTACTGAAATTCATGCTTTTATTTAAGACACATTACTGTGCAATATTTTTTGCACATAACCGTATCTACCTCTAGACTGATCACACACATACTCTCTATCTCAATAACTCAATTTTCCACTACATGAGTAAATTACACACTACGCTACTCTGCGTCACAGGCATTCCTGTGGTCTTCCTGAGTGCCTGCAAGCAACAGGAACAAGCATCGGCGGACACATCTGCAGTCCCTAATGCCGAGGAGGCAGAGACCCTTCTGGTCTCCACCACGAAAACTAGCTCTATCCCGGATGACCAGCCTCTCTCCTTCAACGAGCACATCCAGCCTATTCTCTCGGCTTCCTGCTACCACTGCCATGGACCAGACTCTGGTACCCGCAGGCCTGATTCCAACCCACTGAGATTGGACACTGAAGAAGGTGCCTTTGCAAAACGCGAGAACGGCAAGCCGGTCATCATCAAAGGAGACCCGGACAACTCTCTCTTGGTCCAGTTGATGGAGACCAAGAATCATGATGAGATCATGCCTCCGCATCCATCCAAGGATCCACACGGCAAGATCATGCCTCCAGAGGAAATCGCCCTGATCAGACGCTGGGTCAAAGAAGGTGCACCTTACGAAGACCACTGGGCATATATTCCTCCGAAAAAGCACGAGCTTCCTGAGATCGCTCATAAGGGTTGGGCGAAAAACCCCATTGACTACTTTGTTGCCAACAAACTTGAAAACGCTGGACTTGAGCCAAATAGCCAAGAAGACAAAGCGCGTCTGCTACGCCGATTGACCTTCGACCTGACCGGCCTCCCTCCCTCTGCGGAAGAGATTGAGAAATTTACCAGTGACTCACGAGACTTCGAGACAGTCTACAGTGAGAAAGTCGATCAACTGCTTGAGTCTGATGAGTACGCAGAGCATTTCGCTCGTCATTGGCTCGATGTAGCTCGCTATGCCGACACCCACGGCATTCACATCGACAACTACCGCTCTATCTGGCCCTATCGTGACTGGGTGATCAATGCCTTCCGCAAGAACATGCCCTTCGATCAGTTCACCCGCGAACAAATCGCCGGCGACATGATGCCTAATGCCACTCTTGAGCAACAGATTGCCTCAGGCTTCCACCGCTGTCTTCCTACAACGGGTGAAGGTGGCGCGATTGCTGAAGAATACAATGCCATCTACGCACAAGATCGCGTAGATACCACGGCTGCTACATGGCTGGGTCTCACCATGGGTTGTGCTGCCTGTCACGACCATAAGTTCGACGCTATCTCGACCAAAGAGAACTACGAGTTCACCGCATTTTTCCGCAATACCACCATGTCTGCTCTGGACCGGAATAATGCCAATCACCCGCCAAACATACTCGTACCAACGCAGGCAGACCGCGAACGCCTCCCTAAGCTTAAGCAAGAGCTAGCCTCAGCCAAAGCCAAGTACAACACGTATCGTAAAGACAACGAGCCCAAGTTCATCTCATGGCTCAACTCCCAGAAATCTATTGAGAACCCTGAGCTAGTGACTCCAAACCGAGTCTTGCGCCTTACCCTGTCAGACAAGGCCAAGGGTCTTACCGACATGAACGGCAAGGAATACCCTTCAGAGCAACCTATCGAGTGGGTCAGCGGTCTCTACGGCGATGCAGTCCTTTTCAGCAATCAAAATGCAATCAACCTTGGCAATGCTGGCGACTTCGAGCGCGACCAAGCATTCAGCTTTGGTGCGTGGCTGAAGACAAACCATGGCTATTCCGGTTCTCCAATTGCTAAGATGCACACTACCGAGTCCCACCAAGGTTACGACCTCTGGGTTGAGAAGGGCCATCTAGCAGTTCACCTCATTCACTCTTGGCCACAAAACTACATCAAAGTCACTACAGCTGAGAAATTCCCAGCAGACCAATGGTTCCATGTCCTCGTGACTTATGACGGCTCCAGCAAAGCTGACGGAGTTAAGATCTATGTAAACGGCACAGAAGCCAAGGTGAAGGTAAACGGTAATAAACTGACCGACTCTATCAAAACGTCTGCACCGCTGCTCTTGGGCAAACGCTACAACACACAAGAATACCAGAACGGACAGCTACAGAACTTCCAGCTCTTCAACAAAGAGCTCAACCACGACGAAGCTCTCGCCCTCTCTCTCGAAGGCCGCCTCAAGGCCCTTAAGAAGAATGCGAAGGACAACAAGAAAACGGTCGACCAACTCCGTGAGTACTACTTCTCCAAAGCCGATAGCACCGCTGCCAAACTTCATCAGGAAGTTGACAAGCTGAATGCTGAAAAGGCAGCGATCGATAAGCGCGGCACCATTACCTTAGTGATGCAGGAAAAAGCAAACGCCGAACCTTTTGCGCATATCCTCGTTCGTGGTCAATATGCTAACAAAGGTGAGAAGGTAACTCCAAATACACCTGATTCCCTGCCAGCCATGACCGATGACATGCCTCGCAACCGACTTGGTCTTGCCCAGTGGCTCACCGATCCGAAGAATCCGCTTCCAGCACGAGTCACTGTGAACCGCTACTGGTACTACCTCTTCGGCAGCGGCATCGTGGAAACCAACAATGACTTCGGCGTCATGGGCGCTCGCCCGACCCACCCCAAGCTCCTAGATTGGCTCGCAGTCGATTTTGTCGAGAATGATTGGGACTTCCATCATCTCCTGAAAACCATCGTGACTTCAGCCACCTACAGGCAGTCTGCAGTCATCAGTGACGAGAAGCTAGAGAAAGACCCTCTCAACAAGCTCCTCTCCCGTGGTCCACGCTACCGACTGGATGCCGAACAGATCAGAGACCTCGCACTGTCTTCCTCTGGCCTGCTTCACGAGCAGATTGGTGGCCCTCCGGTCAAACCATACCAGCCTGCGAACATCTGGGAGTCAGTAGCGATGAAACAGTCTAACACGCGCCACTACAAGCAGGACAGCGGAGACAAGCTCTACCGCCGCTCCATCTACACCTTCTGGAAGCGCACGGCTCCATTTGCTAGCTTGGAGATCCTCAATGCTCCATCACGCGAGGTATCTTGCGTCCGTCGAGAACTTACCAACACCCCACTGCAGGCCTTTGTGATCATGAATGACCCTCAGTTTGTTGAGGCATCCAGAGTCCTCGCGACGCATGCTCTCAAATCGGCAAAAACCACACAGGACCGCATCGACTTCATCGCCGAGCGTCTACTCGCCCGTCCGATGACGACCGAGGAACGCTCAGACATCGAAAAGACCCTGCAGTACGCCACGGAGCAATTCACAAAATCGCCAGATAAAGCCAAGGCTTTGATCTCTGTCGGTGAAAGTAAAGTGGCCGAGGACCTTCCAGCTCCCGAGCTCGCGGCTTGGACGCTGATCTCTAACCAGATCCTCAACATGGACGAAACCCTCAACAAATAACATTTCAATTTAACTCAACCTTCTTATTGTCATGAACTTTACTGACATCTTCAAAGCTGTGGATCTCCACAACAACTCGCTCTCCCGCAGGCAATTCTTCCGCCAGAACGCGATGGGACTGGGTGCTGCTGCCCTCACCTCTCTGCTCCCGAAAGAGGTCATGGGTGCGATTGAGAAAGCCACCGGTAACAGCCATTTCGCCCCAAAAGCCAAGAGAGTCATCTATATTTCCCTGATTGGCGCTCCATCCCAATTTGAAACCTTCGATTACAAACCCCACCTACAAAAGGAATTCAAGAAGGACATCAAAGACTTCCTCGTGAAGTCCGGGCAGCGCCTGACTGGCATGACTGCTGGCCAGACCAAGTTCCCAGTGGCCCCATCATTCGTTGACTTCAAACAATACGGTGAATCTGGCACCTGGGTGTCCGACCTCCTTCCTTGGACAGGAAAAATGGTTGATGACCTCTGCATCATCAAATCCATGCACACGGATGCCATTAACCATGAGCCTGCCAACCAGCTTATCTATACAGGCTCCATGCAGTCAGGTAAGGCCTCCATGGGCTCATGGCTATCCTATGGTCTGGGCTCATTGAATAATGACCTGCCAACGTTCTGTGTACTCCATGCCCAGCATTCATCACCCTATGCGAACGTGCAGGCTATTTCCTCCCGTCTCTGGGGTTCCGGCTTCCTTCCTGGTAAGCACGCTGGGGTCAACCTACGCTCCAGTGGCGACCCTGTGCTTTTCCTGAAAGATGCACCAGGTATCGACAGGGACATGCGCCGCTCCATGCTAGATGGCCTCTCCAACCTCAACCAAAAGACGCTCGAAAACGTCGGTGACCCTGAAATTCAGACCCGCATCGAGCAATACGAAATGGCCTACCGCATGCAAATGTCAGTGCCTGAACTCACCGACATGTCTGAGGAATCCGAGGCCACCTACGAGCTCTACGGCCCAGACTCCAAGAAAGCAGGCTCCTTTGCCTACTGTGCTCTCATGGCTCGCCGCCTCGCGGAGCGTGGCGTACGCTTCACTCAGATTTTCCACCGCGGCTGGGATCAGCACGGCAACCTGCCTCGCGATATCTCCTCTCAGTGTAAGGATGTGGACCAGGCTTGCTACGGTCTCATTCAGGACCTTAAGCAACGCGGTCTGCTCGAAGACACGCTGGTTGTCTTTGGTGGTGAGTTTGGCCGTACAGTTTATTCCCAGGGGCAGCTCACAGATAAGAACTACGGACGTGACCACCATCCTCGTGCTTTCTCCCTCTGGCTTGCAGGTGCAGGCGTCAAAGGCGGCATGACCTATGGTGAAACAGACGAATATTCCTTCAATATCGTTACGCCTGATCAGAAGGTACACGTACGTGACCTCCATGCGACTATCTTGGAGCGCTGCGGTCTGGACTTCCACAAGTTCTCTTATCTCTATCAGGGCCTTGAAAACAAGCTCACAGGGGTCGAACCAGCAAGAGTCGTCACCGACATTCTCCATTCGTCCCACATGGCCAAGAAGGGCCACGGATAATTAACTAACCTCCCAATACTACGATCCCAAGCCACTGGACACCTCCAGTGGCTTTTTTATGCCCGAAAAGGTCTGTATCTCTGACGAGTTTCTGGTTAGAGACTTGGTTATGTCGGATACTTTTACTACCTCTACTACCACAGGATGGTTCAGCAGAATTGGTGATTCCATCAAAGGGATCCTCTTTGGTCTCCTCCTCATCGTCATTTCATTTCCTCTGCTGTTCTGGAATGAAGGCCGCGCAGTGAAGACCAGAAAAAGCCTGGACCAGGGATCCAATGAAGTGGTCTCACTCACAAGTACGACGCCGGATTCCGCCAATAATGGCAAACTCGTCCACCTGACAGGTGAAGCGACTACAGAGCAGGTCCTCAAGGATGAGAAATACAATATCAGCACTCAAGCTCTCGTGCTCAAGAGAACTGTGGAAATGTACCAGTGGCAGGAGGATGAAAAAACTGAAACCAAGAAAAAACTCGGCGGCAGTGAGGAAACCATCACCACCTACTCCTACAACAAAGTCTGGCATGAAGGTCGCATAGACTCATCTAGCTTTCACAAGTCAGCGGAATACAAGAACCCCATGGCTGCTGAGCAATCCCAGAGCCTGACTGCCGATCCCATCACCGTTGGGGGCTTCACCCTCTCGGATTCCCTGAAATCAAAACTCAGCGATTTCACTCCTCTCCCCATCAAACCAGTGGGACCGATGCCAGAAACAATCGTCGGTAAGAAAGTGACGGTCAGCGACCAGAACATCTACCTAGGTGCTGATCCAAGTAATCCAGCTCTGGGAGACCTACGTATCAGCTACAGCGTCGTCACCCCCGGAGAAATTTCTATCATTTCTAAACAAAAAGACCAGAGCTTCGAGTCCTACACCGCCGATGCCGGTGGGAAGATCAACATGCTGGTTCATGGTAACCAATCGGCCGCCGCCATGTTCGAGGCCGCCCATCAGAGCAACAAGGTCATGACCTGGGTGCTCAGAGCGGTAGGCTTTATTGTAATGTGGATTGGCTTTGGCCTTTTGTTCGCCCCACTCTCCGTCATTGCCGACGTCATCCCCTTAGCTGGCAGCATCGTGGGCGCTGGCACTAGCATTATCGCCTTTCTTCTCTCCTTGCCTCTCTCCCTCTGCACCATCGCGGTCGCCTGGATTTTCTACCGCCCTCTGATCGGCATCCCTCTCATCGTGCTCGCGGTTGGATTCTTCGTCTTGCTGATCGTGAAGCTCAAAAAAGCGAGAGCGTGAACTTTTATGAGACAGCAAGTAAACTTCAAACTTGAAAGTTCACTTGCTGTCTCCAAAGTCCGCCTTGTGGACAAGCTCACCGAAATCATGAACTACAAGAGGCAGGAAATCGAATCCGTCCTGCCACGCCTCCAGAAACTCAAAGCAGCTGCTCTTGAGCGCAATGATTTTCGTGGTTTCCGCTCCGCTCTCGACCGCGGCCCTGACCAGCTCGGCATCATTGCCGAAGTAAAGAAAGCCTCCCCCTCCGCAGGCATCATCGACCCCAATTTTGACCCTGTGCGTCAGGCCCGCATGTACATCGATGGAGGCGCCTCCTGCATGTCCATCCTGACCGATGAAAAATACTTCCAGGGTCACCTTTCCTATCTTTCCCGTATTACCAAGGAATCCCCGATTCCGCTTCTCCGCAAAGACTTCACCGTCCACGAAGTCCAGATCTACGAAGCCGTCGTCGCCGGAGCAGACGCCATCCTTCTCATCGTAGCAGGTCTTAACGACGAAGAGCTCAAGCGCCTCTACGGTACCGCCCGCGACTTCCAGCTCGACGTCCTCGTCGAGGTTCACAACCTGCAGGAAATGGAACGCGCCCTCGATCTGGATAAGGTCGACCTCGTCGGCATCAACAACCGCAACCTCAAGACCTTCACCACCGACCTCGGCATCACCGAACAACTCGTGGATGAAGTCCCGGATGATGTCCTCCTCGTTTCCGAGTCCGGTATCAAGTCTCCGGCCGACGCCCAGCGCGTGCTCAACGCCGGCGCCAATGCCATCCTCGTCGGCGAATCCCTGATGCGCGACAACTCCCCATCAGAGACCATCCCGCATTACTTGGAACTCGTCGCGTCTCCCAATGATCCTGAGATAATCGAGGCATAAATTGAGAGATGACGAGGCTTGGTTCCGCACTGCTGTTTTCTTGTATAGCTCTGCTATCAACAAGCTCGGCCTTTTCTCAAGAAAAGCGTCAGCCTCTCACCGTCCAAATCAAGCTTCCCCCCGCTGAATTGATCACCGAGAACAACGATTTCTCTGGCTACCTGGAGACAGTCAAGATCCCGGACATCAACCACCGCCTCAACAAGCGCGATGCCGCTACACTCATTGGTCTCATCATCCAGATCCACCGGCAACTTGAGCAGCACCCGAAACTGAAATCCACCATCAAGAAGGACTGCGACATTCTCAAAACCCTCGCCAGCAATTTCCATGATCTGAACATTCTCATCCAGATCACCGAGGGCCAATCCATTGAGGTCAGCTCCGCGTCAAAGCTCTTGGAACCTTACTTTGCGGGTGCCAAAGAGTACCCGGCACACATCAAGTGAAGAACGGAATGCACACAGGCGCAAAAATCAGTATAAAATCTGGTGAATCTGTGGCAAAAGGCTCCCGCCGATTATGAGCGATCGGCTCCCCAGAGCCGCATTACCCCACTTCACGAATACCAAATAACGAATAACGAACTTGAGTTTCCCAGACACATTTTCAGACGCCCTCGCCCACAAATCACCGCTCCTGCAGAAGTTTGAGCGACTGATCGCCCCCGCCAGCAATGAGCAACTCGAGGCCATGGCCGCCGAATCCCAGCGCATCACCCGCAGGCATTTCGGCAAGACGATGCGTCTCTTCGCGCCACTCTATGTTTCCAACGAGTGCGTCAACAACTGTACCTACTGCGGCTTCTCTCGGGACAATCCCATTCTCCGCACCACGCTCACCGTGGAGCAGGTAGTCACCGAGGCCAAGCACCTGCACTCTCTCGGCTTCCGAAACATTCTCCTCGTCGCGGGCGAGCACCCGAAATTTGTATCCGATGGCTACCTGCAGGAATGTATCGACGCCATCAAATCTTTCATCCCCACCGTCGCCATCGAGGTCGGCCCGATGGAAGACCACCAGTACAAGGAAATCGTAGACCACGGCGGCGAAGGTCTCATCGTGTACCAAGAGACCTATGTGAAGGACGTCTACACCAAGCTTCACACTGCCGGCCCGAAGAAAAAATTCGAATGGCGCATGGCCTGCCCTGAGCGCGCCTACGCGGGTGGCTTCCGCCGCATAGGCATCGGAGCCCTCTTTGGTCTCGCTCCATGGAAAGAAGAAGCCATGGCTCTCGCCGCGCACCTTGAGTACCTTTACAAGCATTGCTGGAAGGCATCTTTCTCTGTCGCCTTCCCACGCATGCGCCCCTATGCAGGCAACTACCAGTACACGCCGAATCCAGATCTGTTCCTCGATGACCGCACCCTCGTACAGCTCATCGCCGCCTTCCGCATCTGCTTCCCACAGGTAGGCATCGTTCTCAGCACCCGCGAACCAGCCCAGCTGAGAAATTCTCTCATCCAGCTCGGCGTCACCCACATGTCTGCCGGTGCCCGTACCGAGCCGGGTGGTTACACGGGCGCAGGGCACGATGACCTTCACCTGACCGTCAAAGGCCGCCGCGTTGAACTGGAGGAATCCTCCCCTTGTCAGCGCGCCACAGAGCAATTCAAAATCAGTGATGAACGTGGCCCTGCAGAGGTGGCCGCCGCACTCCAGGCTCAGGGCTACGAACCCGTCTGGAAAGACTGGGATGAATCCATTCTCGCTAACACTTAAACTATCTACCTGAACCATGAGTATCACCCTCAACGGCAAACCGCATTCACTGGATAGCGCCTCCACCATCAGCGAGCTCCTCAAGTCCCTCGGTCTGGAAGGCAAACCCGTTGTCGTAGAGCACAACCACACCGCTCTATTCCCGCGTGACTACGACAGCACGCAGCTGGCAGACAACGATCAGGTGGAAATCATCACCATTGCTGCAGGCGGCTAAACACCTGACCTTTTCCTACCCCAACCAATCTCTCTAGCAAACCGCATGAACATTCGACGAATCGCCGCAGAAGCCCTGGAACAATGGGAAGACGGCCACACCTATGCTGAAACCCTCGTCCAGCACGCCGCCGAGGATCACGGACTCAGCCCGGAGGACCGCAACCTCCTCAATGCACTGGTCATTGGCTGCATCCGCCACAAGCGTTTGTTAGATCATTGGATTGGAAAGCTTCGCGACGGCTCACTGGATATCCAGACCCGTTGTCATCTCCGTGTCGGAGTACTCCAGCTTCTCATCATGAAGCTGCCAGACCACGCAGCGGTAAACGAAACAGTCAACTCCGCCCGCAAAGGCATCCGTGGCCTCATCAATGCCATCCTGCGCAATGTCATCCGTCAGCGTGATTCCCTTCTCGCTGAGATTGAAACCCTCCCTCCTGCGATCCGCTACTCACACCCTGATTGGCTGGTTGAAAAATGGACTCAAGAATTCGGCGAAGCGGACACGCTCAAGCTGCTAGAGTGGAACCAGCAACCATCCCAGACCATTTTCCGCACTAATGCCCTCAAGCCGGAGGCTGAAGAAATCGTTTCTATCTCCAGCAAAGCCAAGCCACTGGAGGGACACCCGAGCTTCTACACTTCTCAAGGCCTTCCCCCGCGCGACTGGATCAATGAAGGCTTCATCTACATTCAGGACCCAGCCACCATGCACGCCGTCGAGCTCCTCGCACCTCAGGCTGGTGAAACCGTCCTCGATGCCTGCGCCGCCCCTGGAGGCAAGTCCACCCAGATCGCCGCAGCCATGAAAAACCAAGGCTCCCTGCTCTGCACCGACTCCAATGAGCGCCGCCTTCCTCGCCTTTTTGGAAATCTCACCCGAGCTGGAATCGACATCGCCACCACTGAGGCCCACGACTGGTCCAAACCTGCACCGGCCAAATGGCACCAGCACTTCGACGCCATCCTCCTGGACGTTCCTTGCTCCAACACGGGAGTATTGCGTAAACGCATCGATGCCCGCTGGCGCATCAAGCCGGAGAACATCGAGTCCCTCATTCCCCTCCAGACCAGTATTCTGGAAAACGCCCTCGCCTGCCTCAAGCCCGGCGGAAGACTCGTTTACTCCACCTGCTCCATCGACTCCGAGGAAAACACCAAGCTCATTCAAAGCTTCCTCAACAATCACCCCGAGCTCTCTCTCAGCAAAGAGGAAGTCATCACTCCTCAGGCACAAGGCACTGACGGCGCGTATGCTGCACTCATACAGCTCAAGTGATTTACCTTCATTGTTTACTTGCTGACTGAGATTTCAGCCACTAGGTAATGTCTCGTGAAGTTGATTGCTCTCAAATCTACCAGGCTATTCCGTTTTTCAATTTTATCCTGTGTCCTTGCATCCAGCACCTCTAATCTGTTTGCTGATCAATGGACATTTTCCGGGTATGTGTCGCCAGAATTTTCCTCGACTCACAAACCTACATCATACCTCCCGATTAAAAAGGTCGCAGTAAGCGGTAATGGACGTTACTTAGCACAACTGGAAAATGGAGAGTTCGTATCATGGGGCACTACTAACAACACAGGCCTTAATGCACTACCGCCAAGCTTAGTGAATCCAAGATGCTTCGCTCTAGGCTCAAGCCTGGCAGTAGCACAACTACAGTCAGGTGATATCGTTGCTTGGGGAGACTCCGCTGTGAATTTCAATGCTCCACCCACGCCGCCACTACTCTCCAAGCTGATCGTAGACGACACAAGTACAGTGGCCCTCAGTGAGAATGGACAGATTCTTGAATGGGATTACCTAGGAAACCCATCTGCAACCATTCCCACATTTACCAACTCAGTCACAGATTTCAGCGCGGCCAGCGGATACAGGCTCGCACTACTTAGCGACAAGACTGTGGTCGGCTGGAAAGCTGACACAGGAGAGCTACTTGATCTCCCGGTAAACTTAACGAACATTTGCCAAGTTCTCACCACGGGTATCGATCATTTTTTCCTCCATGAAGATGGCACCCTAACACATCTTGCGACGAATACCGGTTCGAGCGCGGTTTCAGATCCCCCTTCGGATTTAAGTGATATTGAAGCTATTTCCATCAGTAATGGTCTAGCTCTGGCCATTAAGAATGATGGATCGGTTGTCGCTTGGGGCGGCAAATATATAGAAGAGCTGAATGATCTGACCAATGTAGCCCATGCCACCACCTATGGTTCTACCGCCTTTATCCAGTTCAATGATGGAAGTTATTCGTTTTATGGCTTCGGAGTCCCCCCAGTCATACTCAACAGATCACTCTGGGCATGTAATGCTGGTAGTCATAACGCCTCCATTCAATATGGTGGCAAACTCAGATCAAACCTCACTGCTCTAGCCGATCAGCATACGATCCCAACTAATATTCCTTCACCAAAAGCTGTAGCAGCCTCAAGGTATGCCACGCATGTCATCAATGCTGATGGAACACTGTCGAGTTTTGGCAGTTATTATGGAGGAGACAATAGTCTTCCTCCCAATATTTCGGACGCTATCAAGCTAAAGGCTAAATGGGACAATGTCATCGCCGTACGAGAAAATGGAGAGCTCGCATTGTGGCCACAAAACCGATTTATCAGAACTCTGCCTGCTGATCTCAAACCTTGTAAAGATGTAGCTCTTGGCGGCTATAGAGGCTATGCTATTCACACTGATGGCACCCTTACTCATATAGGTTGGCTATCATCAGGTGATAGGCCTCCTGCAGGCCTGACTGATGTCAAAAAGGTCGCTTGTACCTGGTACGAACAAATAGCTATCAAGAATGATAATACTGTAGTGACTTGGGGTAATGCTGGAACCAGTTCCTCTACAACAGCAGTTTTACCCGATGGGTTAGGTGAATGTATCGATGCAGTGGGTACAGGCTTTCTATTTTTCGCCATTCGGTCAGATAACACCCTCGTAAGATGGTACGCCAGTGGCACGACCAGAACATTGACTACATTTGCAGGAACTCAGAATTTCGTAGAGGTTGATGCCTGCACTGGCGCCGATTTAGCGATAGCTAGACGACTTGACGGCACGGTTGTCTCTATTATTGGAGATACTCTCATAGAGCACCCTGAGATCACCAACGCTGTTCAGGTAGCAGCTGGAGGGGAGCATGTCACCGTGGTGGAAGAAGATGGAACTACCCATACTTGGGGAGGTTTGTTTGATCCAATCAATGCTGCACCTGAGAACTCTGTTCACTCAGCAGCCATCAGCCGCAAGCATGGATTAGCCATTGGCGAGGATCAATCACTCTCCGCATGGGGTCGCGATAACTATGATATAGCGACCATCCCCAATGATGTTGATGGAGCAATCTCTGTAGCAGTAGGCGATGACGTCAGTCTGGTCGTCAAACCAGATCAAACTTTGAGAGTCTGGGGCGATCCGGCCAACCCTATCGTTTCAAATATTCCTGAATCAATTGGGCCTGTTACCTCAGTCTCTTCCAGCAGCTCTCATGCTGCTGCCCTGCTGACAGATAAATCAGTGATCGCATGGGGGGAGAACAGCTCAGGCCAGAACGACGTACCTCTAGACCTCCCCCCCATCAAAGAAATTGCATGTGGCGCGTCCCACACCCTGGCTCTCTCAGAAGATGGTTTTGTCTATGCCTGGGGAAATAATACGTATGGCCAATCTGATATACCATCAGGCCTCACTAATGTGATCAGCATTGCGGCAGGTCAATATCACTCTGTAGCGCTCAAGGGTGATGGCTCAATAATTACCTGGGGTGACACCAGAAACGGGCAACACCATCTCCACCAGATGAGTATACCAGTAACCTCTATTGCCAGTAATGCCTTCTCAAACTCAACCTTCTACCAATTCGGCCCATCAGGTCAGCAGACTTATGACAACCTGACCACCGATATGTTAGCGGCAGGTCTTAGCGGAGACGATCTAGAGATCACCTCCGTTCCCTTTGTTGATGGAATATCCAACTTACTCAAGTGGTCGTCAAACATGGATCTCTCATCATATGCGAATCACACGCTAGAGCCAAACGCTGGTACCAGTGGCTTACCTCATTTCAGCACCGTGGAGACAGAAGCAGGTATGGTATTCCGTCTCGAGTTCCTCAGGCGCAAGAATTCCAGTCTCATCTATAACCCGGAATTTTCCAGTAACCTGCAATCCTATCAGGCAATGACTGGCACTACCATGGTTGATAGTATTGATGGCACCTGGGAAAAGGTAACGATAGAGAAAGCGATCGACCCAAATGGTTCAGGCACAGGCTTTGGTAGGGTACGCATTACCTTGCCATAAGCGGGATGTTTTAGGTCAATTTCTGTCCATCTCGCTTCTCAATGCATCATCGGGGCTTTTTCGCGTTGACTCTCGCTATTGATAATGAGACCTAGTCTCAACAGCGAGATTAAGGAGTGAACTTCCAATGACTCGCGTCCCTACGTGAGATGAAAGAGGAAGAGTCAACCAGTGAACAAAGCCAGCAAGTACGCCGGAAGAAAAACCGCCGCAAAGCCTTCTGGACGAAACAATTTTATCTTTGGCACTGGGTTAGCAGTGCTATTTGCCTAGCAGCGATGCTGCTCTTTGCGGTGACAGGGATCACTCTGAATCATGCCGCAGACATCAAGGTCGAGCCGAAGGTCACCGAGAAAACCTTGCAAGTACCGAGTGAATTACGGTCTACAGTATCCCTGAAAGGTGAGGATGATTTCAAAGCTCCCCTGCCTGATGATCTGGCCAAATGGCTGACCAAAGAGCTCGGAACCCCACTCAAAAAGAAAGAAGCCGAGTGGAGTGAGTATGAGATCTATCTGAGTCTCCCCCGTCCCGGAGGAGATGCCTGGCTTTTAATCGATCGCGAAACCCATGAAGTCACTTACGAGCTGACAGATCGCGGCACTCTCTCATTTTTGAACGATTTACATAAAGGGAGACACACTGGTGCAGCCTGGTCGTGGTTCCTGGATATCTTTTCCGCTGCCTGCGTCATTTTCTGCCTCACTGGTCTGGGTCTGCTTTTTGTCCACGCCAAACGCCGACCGACTACCTGGCCGGTCGTGATCGCCGGCATTCTTATCCCCCTCATTCTTATTCTCTTCTTTATCCATTAGATACCTATGAATCCAAAACTCTTGCTCTTAGCTCCAGGCATAGCGGCCACCGCTCAAGCCGCTGAAATCCAGGTAAACGTAGAAATTCCACGCCTCAATGTAGCGGAATACCATCGCCCCTATGTCGCGGCTTGGATTGAGTCCCCAGATCGCAAGCCCACACTTAATTTAGCGGTCTGGTACGACACAGAGATGAAGGAAGGCCGTGGCGAGAAATGGCTCAAAGACCTGCGCCAATGGTGGCGCAAAGTGGGCCGTAGCTCAGAGATGCCCATGGATGGCGTAAGTAGTCCGACTAAGCCCGCTGGAAAACATGACATCTCTACTAGCTCCGAAAACCTTCCCCCTCTCGCAGAGGGTGAATACACGCTGGTGGTTGAAGCCGCGCGCGAAGTCGGAGGCCGTGAGCTTGTAAAAATTCCATTCAAGTGGGACGGCAAGACAGCTGTTAGCATCTCTGGCAAAGGCAATTCTGAACTTGGAGAAGTCACGCTCAATATCACCACAACCACAGTCTCAAAAGAAACATCTAACGAACCGAAATCATGAAATCCATTATTCGACACACCATCCCCATAGCCCTTCTGTTAGCCTCAGCTACACAGCCAGCCCTAGCACACCGCGCTTGGATCCTACCCTCCACCACGGTTCTCTCAGGTGACACACCTTGGGTTACCTTCGATGCCGCTGTCTCCAACAACCTCTTCTTCCCCAATCACCGGGCTACCAGTTTGGATTCCATTGAGGCCATCGCCCCAGATGGCAAGAAGGTAGAAATCCAGAATGGGTCCGAAGGCAAATTCCGCTCTACCTTTGACTTGGAACTCGCTCAAGAAGGCACCTACCGCATCGCAGCCACACGAGGCGGCTTTGGAGCGTTCTGGAAAGAAGGCGAGGAACGCAAGCGCTGGCGCGGTACTCCTGAAGAATTTCAAAAGGCTGGGCTACAGAACAAAGATGGCATTCGAGTATCCGAAAGTTTCTCCCGAGTAGAAACATTTGTGACTAGCGGCCAACCGAGCAAGACTGCACTGAAGCCAACGGGCAAAGGACTCGAAATCGTTTTTACCACCACGCATCCCAACGATCTTTTTTCCGGCGAAGAGACCACCTTCACCCTGCACCTCAACGGCAAACCAGCCGCTAACGTAGAAGTCGCTATCATCAAAGGTAATGACCGCTTCCGAAACGATGCAGGTGAAACAAGCGTGAAGACCAATGAAAAAGGTGAATTCTCAATTACCTGGAAAGAGGCTGGTCGCTACTGGCTTGAAACATCTGTGAGCGAAGAAGGCGGAGAGATTGAGGGAGTCCCATTTAGCAAGCGCGCTTCATACGCTGCTACTTTTGAGGTTCTGCCTGAGTAGGCTTGCCCCCCCTTAAGGGCAGGCAGTGAGACCTGCCCTTAATCAGAACTCATTGTAAAAACCCTTAAGTGGTAACTCTTACATAACCTTTGGTAACTTACCACGTTAAGCACAGCATTAATCGCCTACATAGAAGGTTAGAGATCAGCAGGCCTGAACTTTAGATCGACAATTTACATGGAGCGCAGAGTTCTCATACCACACGACATTCTTCCTTCTGCCCTACAAACGGCGGGATCAGGACTTCCCGTGAGTACCTTCTCTGGAGAAACCATGGGAACTTATTGGAATGCCCATGTCCTTATCCCACGAGAAATTTCTGAGCAAGAATGCCAGCACGCTATTACGAAAGCATTCCAGGAGATCATCGATCAAATGAATCACTGGGATAGCAGCTCGGAGCTTTCACGCTTCAACTCCTCACCCGCTGGCACTTGGCACCATCTTTCTAATGAATTTTATGAGGTTCTGAGGCAAGCCATCGAAATCTCGCAGCTCACCCATGGCGCCTTCGATCCCACTGTGGGCAAGCTGGTCAATATGTATGGCTTTGGTCCTCAGACACCTCTCCCCCATCCTCCATCAGCACAAGAAGTCAGCACCGCAAGGAACCTGACTGGGTGGAAGCAACTGAAGTATGGAGAGAGAGAGCACCAGATTTTTCAGGCTGGTGGCGTCACTCTGGACCTATCTTCCATCGCCAAGGGCTATGCGGTGGACCACGCCGTTAGAGCGCTCAAAGCCCTGGGAGTCCATAGCTGCCTGGTTGAAATTGGCGGGGAGTTCCGAGGTGAAGGTTGCAAAGCTGATGGCAAACCGTGGTGGGTGAGCCTGGAACAGACCAAATCCGAGAACTCACCAGCCGAAATCACAGCAGCGCTCTGTGGACTCTCACTGGCGACTTCTGGAGTTTCCATCAAACAGCGCACGCTTGATGGCAAGCTGTACACCCACCTCGTGGATCCACACACCAGTCAGACCATTACTGACGAAATAGTCAGCGTGTCCGTACTCGCCCCCAACTGTATGGAAGCGGATGCTTGGGCTACCGCCTTGTTCGTTTTGGGCTTGGAGGATGGACTCAAAATGGCCGAGCAATACAAACTTATGGCCTACTTTTGCTCTCTGGATGACTCCTGCATAGTGGAGCATTACACAGAAGAATTTGCAGCTCTTCTGGACTAATTTCTTTAGACTGCCAAATATCTGCGCGAATAACGCTTGATGCAGCTTGCTTCCCACTCTAAAACCGCGCATCAACATCGCGGCAAAATCCCCGCATCCATTCTTTATCACACTACATCGCTAAGATCATGATCGAAAACATGCGTAAATACACCGGCCTCATGGCCGTGACTCTGATCCTGCTAGCAGCAGGCCTCGTGCTCACCATGCAGCCAGGCGGCGGCGGTGGTAGAGGCTTCAGTGATGAATTCATCTCTGTCAATGGCGAGTCCATCGCCCAGAAAGATTTCAAAAAGCAAGGCCCTGGTGCCCTCAGAATTCTGCAATCTTCAGGATCCAGCATGATGGAGTATCCTCTGTCCCTGGGTATCAGCTACTACGAGCTCGCCACCAACAGAGTCTCCGACAAGGCTCTCGTCAACTTCGTGGCAAACCGCCTGCTCGTTAAGAAGGCCGCCGCAGATCTGGGTATCTACCCATCCACTGAAGCAGCTGAGAAATTCATCCAGGAAACTATCTTCAGAAACCGTGACGGCGAATACGACGCTGCTGCCTACGCTCAATACATCGAGAACATTGGTAACCAGGGCTTCGACGAAAAAGACTTCAAAGCACTCGTCGCAGAGTACCTTGTCTTTGTAAAGACCCGCGACCTCATCGGCGGCGGTCTCGTAGCTCCTCGAGAAATGACTCTCAAGCTCGACGAAGCTCAGAAGCAAAAAGTAGATCTCCTTACCGTCGTCTTTGAAGCCGACAAATTCAAAGAAGCCATCAAGCCTACTGAAGAAGAGGTCAAAAAATACTGGAACGACCGCAAGCAGAAGTACCTCACTGACCGTGAGCTGAAAGTTTCCTACGTCCTCGCGCAAGCTTCACAAGCAGGCAAGCCAGTCATGCCTCCTATCGCCCCAGGCACTGAGCCTGCGGTAGCCAGCAAGATGAGACTGGATCATCAGATGGCTGTAGACACATACAACGAGGCTCGAGCCCTCCAAGTCGATGAGATGAAGAAAAAGTACGCCACCTTCATCGAGTTCTCCGAAGACACTGATTACAAGGAGTTCGAAGAGCCAGCCAAGACCAGCGGCTTTGAAGTGGTAACCACAGAGTTTTTCACACTCAAGAATGCTCCTGCGGAGCTCAAAAACCTGAATGCAGCTCGCCTTGGGGCTCTGCCTAGCGCCCTCTTCGAGCATAAGTTTGGTGACGATCTTGCCTACAGAATTGAAAGCTTCCAGCTCACACCAGATGGCTACATTGCCGTCCGCCTAGACGACGAGAAGAAGCCAGAACCAAAAACCTTCGAAGCAGCCAAAGAAGAAGCCACCAAAGACCTCATTGCTGAGCGTGCCGCTGAAGCCATGAAGAAGGAGGCCGAGTCTGCCCACAAGACTCTTAGCGAATTGGTTAAATCTGGTAAGACATTCGAGGAAGCTGCCAAGGAAAAAGGTTACACTGTGGTTCCTGTAGGTCCATTCGGTGCCCAAGACCAGCCAGCACAAGCCAAGTCAGCTCAGGACCTCTTCCGAGTAGCCATGGTCACCACTCCTGGTGAGGTCGCTGAAGAGCTCTCTTCTACAGAAAATTCCTCCACAGTCGTCTTCGTCAAGGATCGCACCATTGAGGCTGCGCCTAATGCTGCCGCTCTTGAGGCTGAAACACTGAGTAACAGTGCTAATCAGCTCAAGTACATGACCTTCCAGTCCTGGTTCGGCAATCTTCGCCGCAACGCAGACATGAAGCTCCCTAAGACGGAATAAGTAGACACAAGATGCGCTGGTAAGCCAGCCGAAGACTTGCTACAATCCGTTAACTTTCTCAGCCCGCCCAACAGCGGGCTTTCTTCTGAATACAGGTTATGAGTGAAATCAGCCAAGAAATCCAAGATATCTTTGACGACGCCAACGGCAGCCTTGCCATCGGAGAACTCGAGGAAGCCATTGTGGGCTACCGTAAATGTGTCGAGCTAGACCCGAATTATTTTGACGGCTGGCAGGCTCTTGGCATGGCACTCATGAAGACCAACCAGCTCAAGGAAGCTATCGGCTGTGGGCTTCAAGCCACCATCCTGAAACCTAACGATCAACTCGCCTGGACTGCACTCTCCCAGATGTATGTGCAGGATGGCCAGATCGCCGAAGCTGAGCACGCTAAACAGAACGCCACCATCCTCGGACTCGGTGGCAAAGTCGACAAATCTCAATAATCTACCAGCTACTAGCAGCACGCTACATTGCTACCATGAAATACTACATCACCACCGCGATTGATTACACGAATGGCTCCCCGCACATCGGGCACGCCTACGAGAAGGTATTGGCAGACATCATTACCCGCTACCGCCGCCTCAGAGGAGACGAGGCATTTTTCCTCACAGGTGTGGATCAGCACGGTCAAAAAGTGCAGCAGACTGCCGAAGCCGAAGGGGTACACCCTGCCACCTACGTCCGCCGCACGACCAAGAAATTCGTAAAAGCCTGGGAAGCCCTTCAGGTAGAATATGATGACTTTGCAGAAACCACTGCCGAAGCTCACAAGAAGTGCGTTCAAGAAATCCTGCAGAAACTCTTCGATGAAGGCAAGATCTACAAGAAAGCCTACAAAGGCCACTACTCGATCCGCCAGGAGCAATTCCTCACTGACAAGGAGCGTAATGAAGACGGTGAGTTTGGCGAGGAATGGGGCGAAGTCGTAGAGCTGGAGGAAGAGAACTACTACTTCCGCCTCTCCGATTACGTGGACTGGCTGCGTGAGTTCGTTTCCAACAGCGAAGACTTTGTCATTCCAGCCTTCCGCAAGGCTGACGTGCTGAATGCCGTCGAGCGCGCGGTCGATACAGACCTCTGCATCTCCCGCCCGAAAGAGCGCCTGCAGTGGGGCATCGAGTTCCCGTTCGATACCAACTTCGTGACCTACGTATGGTTCGACGCTCTCATCAACTACATTTCATTCGCTGGCTATAATAAGCCTGAAGGCTCTGAGCTACCAGACTTCAAGGATCTCTGGCCAGCACAGATCCACATCATTGGTAAGGACATCCTTGTCCCCTCCCACTCCATCTACTGGCCATGCATGCTCAAGGCCATGGGCTTTGCTGATGAAGAAATGCCTCGCCTCCTGGTCCACGGTTGGTGGAACATCAAAGGTGGCAAAATGTCCAAGTCACTCGGAAACGTGGTCGACCCAGTTGAACTCACTGAGAGAGTCGGTGTAGACGCCGTACGCTATTACCTCGCACGTGACATCCATACTGGCCGTGACAGTGATTTTGATCCTGACCGTCTCGTCATGCTTTTCAACACCGAGCTCGCGAACAACCTGGGCAACCTCTGCAACCGCGGCCTCAATATGACCAAGCGCTACCTCGGCGGCGAATGTAAGGAAAGCAGCTACGACGACGATCTATCCAAAGAACTCCGTGAAGCATCTTCCAAGACCATCGCAGACTACAAGGAAGCCATGGACCGCTTCTGTATTTCTGAGGCCCTAGAGCACACCATCAAGTTCATCACGCTTGCCAATGTCTATGCCGAGAAGCAAAAGCCATGGGAACTCGCCAAGGACGAAGCGAATCTCGAGCAAGTCACTGCCGTGCTGAACCACATGGTAGAAGTCGTGGCTATTGCCGCCGTGCTTCTCCGTCCAGTCATTCCACATGCTAGCGAGCGCATTATTGCCCAGCTGCAGGCGGACCACCTGAACAGCATCAGTCTTGAGGACCTCGCTTGGGGACTCATCCCTGTTGGTCACACGGTCGCCAAGCCAAAGCCTGTCTTCCCGCGCATCACTCTGGAAGAACCTGAGCCTAGTGCCTAATCACTCACCCTTCGAACTACACAAAACGAGACACATGAATTTCCTGGAAGCCGCCGAACAAGCAGCCCGCCAAGCAGGTGCCCTGCTCAGAGAAAACTTCGAGACCACCATCGAGGTGGACGAAGCTCTCCATCACGACCTCAAGATCGCCCTCGACAAAGAGTCACAGGATCTGATCACCCGCATCCTGCTCGACTCTTTCCCGGATCACGCGATCTATGGCGAGGAAGGTCTTGCCGGTAATCAGGACTCTGACTACCAGTGGATTGTCGACCCCATCGACGGCACCGTCAATTTCTACTACGGAATCCCTCACTACTGTGTCTCCATCGCACTACGTCACAAGGAAGATCTCATCCTGGGAGTGATCTATGATCCATCCATGGACGAGCTGTGGACTGTGGAAAAAGGCGGCAAACCGTATCTCAATGGTCGGGAGATCTCAATTTCTCCTCGCACCAAGCTTGAGGAGTCCATCCTCTTTGTCGGCTGTGGCAAAACCGAGGAAGCATTGGAGACAGGCCTTGAGCGCTTCAAGCGTGCTTCTCTCAGAGCCCGCAAAATGCGCATGATGGGTTCTGCCGCTCTCGGCATGGCCTACATCGCCTGTGGTCGTCTCGACGCCTATGTGGAATCCCGCATCTCCCTCTGGGACATCGCAGCAGGCCAGCTCCTGCTGGAAGCTGCGGGCGGCACTACACAACTCAGTCCTAAGGAAGGCGAGTCCGATGTCTGGTCCATCGTGGCCAGCAATGGCAAAATACCTATCGACGAGATACTCTGATCAAGATCCTGCATGAGGGAACTCAGCACATGGCCCTGCCTAGCTTTAGCCAGTCTCACTCTGAGTCTGGCCAGCTGCTCATGGAGAATCACTTCAGTAGACCCCTCCAAGATACAAACCCTCTACCATGAGGTCGATGAGCACGCGACTGTCGTCCCAGCCAAGTATGGCCGTGAGTACACCCTCAATGGCAACATGGTGGCTCGCTATCAGGATTTTGACCTCGCACTGGTAAAAACCGTCCATGTCCCCAAAGAGCTGGCAACTCGTAAACTCACTGCGGGTTCTCACTATTTCTATGAGATCCGCAATCATGAGGGATTCCTACTGGCCACCTTCCAGATTAGCCCGGAGACCAAGGAAGAAAACAGCACGGTGAAGATAAACCGTTACGAGTACCACTTTGCCCCAGGTCACACGCCTGGTTCTGTCATCATCTTCTTGCCATATGACCAAATGGCTGCACATTCTGCCCAATTCCCAGACAAGCAACTTACACACATCTAAGACACCATGTTGAATTCACCTATCGGCAGACTCCGCATCATCAGTATTCTCGAGGCTCTCTCCTTCATTTACCTACTCTTTTGCTCCATCTATCTGAAGCGAATGATGGGTGATGATTCCGCCATCCGCGTCCCAGGCATGATCCACGGGGTTCTTTTTTGCGTCTATTGTATGGCCCTTTACCAAGCCATGGAAAAAGCGGGCTGGACCATCAAAACAGCCTTCCTGATCTTCCTCACTTCCCTCGTCCCCATCGTTCCATTCTTTATCGAAGGATGGCTGAAAAAAGAGGATCACCGCGCTTGTCCACGCCCGGAATAATCTCCATAGTGCGATTTATCATCCTATGTCCGATACTCCACAAGCTGACCAACGCTTCACCGACTTCATTTTCCTCCAAGCTCAGAATGCTGGCCTCTTCCTTGGCCAGCTACCTAACCCTGCTACGGGTGAGCGCTCCGTGAACCTCAAAGCCGCCAAGACGGTTCTTGATTCCTTGGAAATGCTTCACGAAAAGACCCAAGGAAATCTTACCGAGCAGGAAAACCAGTTACTAGACAAGGCGCTGGTCAACATCCGTTCACTCTACGCCACAGCCGAAAACCTTGGCTAACCTGACTTTCACCAATACCGAATATTAGTACTATGGAACAACCATTCTTCATCCTTGGCCCTTGCGGACTCGAAAACGAACAGTTCGCCTGGGACATGGCTCGCTCCATCAAGGAAATCGCAGACCGTCTCGACATCAAGTGGTACTTCAAAGCCTCCTACGACAAGGCGAACCGCACATCTGGCGACGCATTCCGCGGCCCAGGCGTCAAAGAAGGTACCCGCATTCTCGGAGAGATCTCCAAAGAACTTGGAGTTCCTGTCACCACAGACATTCACAACCCGGCTGAAGCTGAAATTGCCGCTGAAAACATCGACCTCCTTCAGGTTCCTGCTTTCCTCTGCCGTCAAACAGACCTCATCGAAGCCTGCGCTAAGACTGGCCGTTCGGTAAACGTGAAGAAAGGCCAGTTCCTCGCTCCTTGGGACACCGTCAATATCGGCAACAAACTCCGCTCCTTCGGCTGCGAAGATTTCTACATCACCGAACGCGGTACCACCTTCGGCTACAACAACCTCGTGGCAGACATGCGCTCCCTCTACTGGATGAGAGAAGAAGGCCTGCGTGTGATCTTTGATGCCACTCACTCCGTACAACGCCCAGGCGGCCTCGGCGGCGCTACAGGTGGCGATGGTGTGCTTGCACCAGTGCTCGCAAAGGCAGCAGTGGCGACAGGCGTCAACGGGGTCTTCATGGAAACTCACTCCAACCCGGCTGAGGCACTTTCCGACGGACCAAACCAGATTCCACTCTCGGATATCGAGGAAGTTCTCAAGCGTCTCATTGCCGTCCACGAAGCCGCACATTGCTAAGATTTGGCTGTGCAAAAAATGTAGTCCATCGTGCTAGAAACAACTAGCATCAGTACCAACACTTGGTACAGTACCCCATAGATTCAAAATGCGTAAGTTTCTCATCATTCCTGCATCCCTGTACCTTCTGCTGCCCTGCTACGCTGAAGAGGATGTTGAGAAAGAAGAAGAAACCACAGATGCACTTCCCGCGCTCAAGATACTACCTCAAGGCAGTATCTTGAGTAACGTGCGCGTGCCCCGCTACACGGCTGACTACAAGCCGGCTTCCCTCCTTCACGCCGAGCAACTCAAAGTACTCTCCGATCACGCCGTAGCTGGCTCCAACGTGGACATTACCATCTTTGATGATGATGGCTCCATACGGGCCAATACCCTCCTGAAGTCTGTCACCTATGATCAGCAGACTGGCATTATTCAATCTGGAGACAATTTGACCCTCTCTGGAGAAAACCTAGATGCTGCCTGTCAAGGCGTTGTGTTGAACTGGGAAAAACGCAAAGGTTTTTTACTAGGAAATACCCAGACATTGTTATACATTAACAAGGCTAAACAAATGACTTCATCCACTAAGGAGCAGAGCTCACCTAAAACCACCAAAACTTCTAAAATGGCTGCCGCCAGTGTCGCCCTGGCAGCCTCTACCTTCCCAGCTCCACTTACGGCAAATCAGCTTGAACAAATCGATGTCCTGGCGCGCCCAGCGACTGAACACATCCAACAAGCCGATGAGAAAGCCAATTCCATCATCAGCAGCTCTCAGGAATCATCTAGAACGGTTGATTCCGCAATGGCTGAATTCCAGCAGGAAGTCGGCGAAAAGGCACTCTTGGTCCAAAACACTGAGAAGCCCGCAGACATCCAGCCCAAAGAGGAGACTGAGTTCGTCACAGTCAAGTCAGACAATGGCATGTACTTCGACGCCGAGGCTGGCCACATCGTCTACTCCAAGGACATCGTGGTTACCCACCCTCAGTACACACTCACCTGTTCTGACGAGCTAAAAATCATCCTGAAGAAAGCTCCAGCCGACAAACAAACTGGCGATAAACCAACAAACAAGGATCCCAAAACTGAAGACAAGTCTGGCCCATTGGACCTCAACCCCGGCTCTTCATTTGACGGTGTGGAGCAGGCAATCGCTACAGGCAATGTCGTGGTGAAAGGCAAGGACTCTGACGGCAAGCCAGTCACAGCCAAAGCAGCTACAGCAGTGTACAAGGGCGATGGTACGATCATCCTGAAAGGCGGATCACCCACTATCACTCAAGGCAGTAACATGGGTAAAGTCACAGACAAAGACGGCTACATCATCATCTATCCAAACATGAGCATCCGTTTCCACGGCAGCCATGAACTGAAAGCCAACGTCAAAGATTTACAGAACAATCCAGAGAAACCATAGGCACTCCCAAACCAATGCCGAACACACTCTCTAAAGAACAGTCAACTAAAGCGGGTCAAGACACCCCATCACGCCACAAGGACATCCAATTCCTTCTTGGTGCCCAAGGCCTCAGGAAGGTCTACAGCGGCCGTCCAGTGGTAGATGGCGTAAGCATGACCGTCGGCCAAGGCGAAATCGTTGGACTGCTGGGTCCAAACGGAGCCGGCAAGACAACCAGCTTCTACATGATCGCTGGACTGGTTCCCCCTAACTCTGGAGTCGTGACCTTCGACGGTAAGGACATCACCTCCCTGCCTATGCACAAGCGCGCCAAATTAGGCATGGGCTACCTGCCTCAGGAGGAATCCATTTTCCGCAAACTTACCGTGCAGGAAAACCTGCTCGCAGTGCTCGAAACTCGGAAAGATCTCAACAAGAAAGAGCGTATAGAAAAAACGGAGCAACTCATGGAGAGATTCCGTATTACCAAGCTGCGCAAGTCCCAGGCGCTAACACTTTCTGGCGGTGAGAAAAGACGTCTCACCATCGCCCGCTGCCTTTGCTCAAACCCCAAGCTTTTGATGCTGGATGAGCCCTTCGCTGGAGTCGATCCAAAAGCCGTCGAAGCCATCCACCGCATTGTACGTGAATTGCGTGACCAGGACGGCCTCTCCATCCTTATCACTGACCACCACGTACGTGAAACCCTTAAAATCGTGGACCACGCCTATGTCATGGATGATGGTAAAGTCATCCTAGAAGGTACTGCTGAAGAAATCGCAAATGATCCCCTTGCGAAAAAGCATTATCTGGGCGAGGATTTCACACTCTAACACTCTATCGGACTTTTCTAACCCAAACCCAAAACGAAAGGAAAAACAAAGATGCAAACAGCAAATGCTGACCCAAAGGTAACTATCGTCGTTCGTAACGAAACCATCACAGATTCTATCCGTGACTTCGTGACGAAAAAAATCGGCAGTCTGCATCTAGACTACCCGCGAATAATTGAGGCTCGAGCCGTTCTTGATGTGCAGAAAAACAGGCACATCGCGGAAATCATCCTCTTCTGCGCGAACCACATCACGATCGATGCTTCTACAGAAGGACCGGACATGTACGCCGCCATCGATGAGACAATCTCTAAGATTGCTCGCCGCATGCGTAAGCACAAGACCCGCCTCCTCAAGAAAAAGCATCCAAAACCAGAGCAAACCATCAAGCATCTAGATGAGAAGATCTTCGGCATGAACATTCTGGATACCTTCCCTGAAGAATCTCAGGAAGATCCAGAGCCAATGATCATCCATCGCGAGAGTGTCAAACTCAAGACTCTCACCAAGGAAGATGCCATCATGGAGCTTGAGCTCTCTGACCGTCCGTTCCTCGTCTACACGAACGAGAGACGTGGCGTACTTCAGATCGTCTACAGACGTAGCGATGGTGACTATGCTGTGATCGAACCTTAAGCGTTAGACCAGAATATCTCCCAAAAGACCAAAGCCGCATTGGAGTCCAATGCGGCTTTTCTCTGTCCAGGAAACATCAGTAAGTTCTGAATTTTTCATGGATGTGACAATTCCTCCCCGAAGGCCGCGTTGACTATTTCTGTTGTTGGCATTTTTTGTGCTACGTAAGCATGTGGGAGATAGTCGTTTGCTGAAACTAGGCAAACTCCTAAGCTCCTTCATCTAGTCACGAAAACCACCTAGAAAAATGGCCAAAAAAGCAGCAAAGAAAACCGCCAAAAAAACAGCTTCGAAAAAAGTAGCCAAGAAAGCTGCTACCAAGACAGCTAAAAAAGCAGCCGCTAAGAAGACAACCGCCAAGAAGGCTGCAAAGAAAACAAGCACTTCCAGCAAGGCTCTGGCACCAAGCAGTGAAGCTATTCAAGAAGCAGCGTACTACATCTACTTGGAACGCCTCAGCAATGGCATCCCAGGAAACGATAAGTCAGACTGGATCGCTGCCGAAAGAAGTCTCGGCGCATAAGCCAACCTCTTTTTCTTTTACCTAACCTATTCAGTCTGCATGCCTCAGGGCATGCAGGCTTTTTTTGTTTTGGATTACCCCGCCTAGCAAGCTTATGTTGGCAGCATGCTATCCAAAAAGGTCATTTTCGAAGGCAGAGTCCAAGGAGTCGGTTTCCGATACGCCACTAAACAGCTAGCCCTGGGCTTCGATGTCATCGGCACGGTAAAAAATCTTCCGGAAGGCACTGTGGAATTAATCATTCAAGGCGAAGATGACGAGGTTTTGGAGTTTATCGACGAGCTGGTCGATGAATCCTCCGTAGCCCACCACATCAAGAAGCATACCATTGAGGACATCCCGGAACTTGAGAGCGTCAAAGGCTTCTCCATTGCCTCATGAGAGAGCCTCGGGTCTGATTCCTTGGGCCTCTAACATAGAAGTAAGTATCTTCTCACTCACCTTCTGCTGACCGGCCAACTGTGGGGCGTAGAGAGAGAGCCTGTATTGCTCGATCGCCATCCCTAGTTCGATGATCGCTGGCTCATCCCCTCTCTCTTTCCATTGATCATGCCACGGCAACCAGTACTTGAGCACCCGATCCATTTTCTCCAGATCTCGCATTAATGACTGAGACTTCAGCTTGCCTATGCGGTCAAGCATACCAGCGAAGAATCGATCATAAGCTGGCACACCTAACCAGCCCGTCTGCGCCATGAATCCATCGCGCAAAAGCCAACGAACCTCTTCCTGCATGTCTTCCACAATCTCAGAGAGATGTTGGTCAGAGCGATTATCTTCCAAGAAATGCTCAACCTTACGATAGTTCGCAATCATCTGGTCCAGCTTTCCACAGAGCTCTCCAGCCATGTGGTAGAGATCCCCCCTTCCTTGATCCGCTACCTTTTCAAAACTAGCCTGATTCCGAGGTATCTTGACCACAAATACCCCTTCCACAATCGCTCTCAGAATATCTGCCTGATTGACACCTTTACCTCCTAGTAAAGGCATATACATTTTAGCCTCCATGCTCAGCGGCATGTTCTTGCTGACATATTTTGCCTGATCCGCATGCCTCATGAGGAAGAGCCTCACACATCCAGCCAGATGACTTCGGGCCGCTTCACGCTCATCAGCGCATACTTTCACACCAACCCCATCTCCCTCATCCACCAAGGCCGGATAAGCCCTGCCCCTGGCAGTCTCAATGAACTCCGGCAAGTCACCGCAGCCCCAGCTCTTCAAGCCATGCATTTCCCACTCAGCCCCAGTCTCTTCTTCAAAGCGCTCCACCATCATCTCGGCAAGCTGATCCTTGAGCTTTAGCACCTCAGTCCCCATCGCAAGCTCGTTCCCCTCATCGTCACAGACCCACACCTTCATGACCATCTCCTCGGGTAAACGAGATTTCTTGAACATCCTCGCGTCTATCGCCATCCCTGATCTCCTGGAAAGAAAGGCGGCAAACTCTGCATAGAAGGATCTCTGCGGCTCACGTTCTTGCCAGAGCTCTGCAAACTCCTGCGCAGCCTCAGCGGCAGGATTACACGCCACCCGCTCGGACTTGGGAAGTGACTTCAGCATGAGAAATGCACGCTCCTCCAGCTGACCAGGCACTCCCCATTCGGGTAACCACTCAGGCATCAGACCTAACTGATCCACATGAACACCAAGCGTTACCCCGTCATCCACCTCACCAGGGGCGACACGATAGTAGAGAGTATACTCATCACCTGCATAAGTCAGGGTATCAGGGAAGTACTTAGCCCCCAGGGCCTCCAAGTCCTCGTAGACGAAATCCTGCACCGAGCACTCTAGCTTACTTGCATGTTTACTTTCCCACCGGTGATAAGCCTTTGCCGTACAGAGATCACTCGGGAGTCTCTCCTCAAGAAAGGTAATCACACTCTCTTCACTCCAAATGCCATCGATTCGCCTCAGTTTTTGCTCAAGCTCACGCACCTCTTCACGGTAGAGATCGACTTGCTTCAGCACATCAGGCTTACGCTTCATCCCCCCACCGAGAAGCCCCTCACGAATAAACACTTCGCGCGCAGCTTGAGGATCAATTTTTCCAAAATGCACATTGCGCCCGTCCACCACCTTCAGCCCACCACACAAGACGGTCTCCTTGGCATAGACCGCTCCCTGCTTTTTATTCCAAGCAGCACTATGATATCTGCTACGACAAAGATGCCCTGCCACTTCCTCCACCCAGGCAGGATCCAGCCTCGCCACCCGTCTAGCCCAGAGACGAGTCGTATCCACCATGTCGTAGGCTAACAACCAGGTGGGCTTCTTTTGGCCAAAAACTCCCGAGCCTGGGAAAATGGCAAACTCCTTGCCACCCACTCCCTTGTAAGCCCGGGACTCACGGTCATAGATACCGATCTGCTTAGGCATTCCGGCCAACAGAGACTTATGAATGGCATCGGCATCCGCCCACTGAAGAGTACTCTCGTCCAAGGGGGAAGCATGCCACTTAAATGTCTGCCGACATAGCACCGCCAGCTCATGGTAAAGATTATCCCACTCCTGAACTCGCTTAAAATTCACATAGCGCTGTCTGCAGAACTTACGCAGCTGGTTACCTCGCCACTTGCGACCATTTTTAAACTGCATGAGGTCGCGCCAGAGGTTGAGAATGGAAAGGAAATCTGAGCTCTCATCATCCCATTTCTTATGGGATTCATCAGCCTCCTTCTGTTTGTCCGCCGGCCGCTCTTTTGGATCCATGACACTCAGACCACTCACGATTACCAGCATCTCAGAGAAACAGTGCCTCTTCACCGATTCCAACAGCATACGCCCGAGCCTAGGCTCTACTGGCAACCTCGAAAGCTGCTCACCCACCTTGGTAAGTTCATCCACTTCATCAAGAGCGCCGATCTCCCTAAGGGTTCTATATCCCTCGCTGATGTGCTTACTAGACGGTGGATCCAGGAAAGGAAAATCCTCGATAGACGGAAGTCCCAGAGCCTTCATCCTAAGAATCACACCCGCAAGTGATGAACGGCGGATCTCTGGATCTGAAAATTCCTGGCGCCCTTCAAAGTCCTCCTCGTCATACAAGCGCACGCAGATACCCTCACAAATACGGCCACACCTCCCCTTTCTCTGGTTGGCACTGGCCTGAGAAGTTTTCTCAATCTGCAACCTCTGGACCTGGCGCCCCGGACTCCAGCGGCTCACACGGGCTACTCCCGTATCCACCACGTAGATGATTCCCGGAATCGTGAGAGAAGTCTCCGCCACATTAGTCGCCAGAATCACACGTCTGACTCCCCCCTGGGGGTTGAAAACCTTTTGCTGATCATTCAGCCCTAGACGCGCAAACAAGGGCAAAATCTCCGTGCCTGCCCAGTTTCGTCCAATCAAGACGTCCGCACACTCACGAATCTCCCTCTCACCCGGTAAAAACACGAGGATATCACCGCTACGGTCTGTCCGACTGATCACATCGACAGCCCGCGCCACATGACGCGCCATATCCTCATCGCGGCTCTGTGGCAGGTACTCCACCTCCACAGGAAAGGTGCGCCCCTCGACCTGAACAATAGGAGCTCCATCAAAAAACTCAGAAAAGCCACCAGCATCCAGTGTAGCCGAGGAAATCAAGATCTTCAGATCCTTTCTCCTGGCCAAAAGATTTTTCAGATACCCTAGCAGGAAATCAATATTGAGGCTGCGCTCATGCGCCTCATCAATGATGAGAACACTGTACTGCTTTAGATCTATATCCCCCTGAGTCTCTGCCAGAAGAATACCGTCGGTCATGAACTTGATCCGTGTATCGCGTGAAGTCTTGTCTTGGAACCTGACTTGGTAACCAACATCCCGTCCCAGATCTACCTTGAGTTCCTCTGAAACCCGGTTTGACACACTGGCCGCCGCCAACCTGCGTGGCTGGGTACATCCAACCTTTCCCTTCAACTTATGTTTACGGGAAAACTCATAAGCCATTTTAGGAAGCTGGGTCGTTTTTCCTGAACCAGTATCCCCTACAACCACCACAACCTGATGGCCTTCCAAGGCTGATAGTATCTCTCCCCTCAGACGGCTAACTGGAAGCTCTGGATAGCTAACTTCTAGCGTTGTATCTTTCATCAATGCATCAATTTTCACGAATACGCAATATAACTTTGCGGCGTGAAAGCTCTAGGCATAGTCTATAGTATCGAAAGGGCAAGGATTACCACCCCTGAAACTCACAGAATACAAACTATGGAAACCAAAGATAGAAGATCGTTCCTTAAGACCATGGCTGCCGCCGGTGCTGGCATTGCTGCCATTTCAAATGCGTCCGCCCAATCCGCTCGCCCTTCCGGCGCCAAGTACATGGGTGACTTTGTTGCACCTAAGCTGGATAAAGTCCGCGTAGCCATCATCGGCTGCGGTGCTCGTGGTGGTACTCACTATAACCACCTCGCTGCTATCGAGCACACTGAGGTAGTCGGTATTTGCGATCTCTACCAAGATCTCGCAGAGCGCGCTAAGAAGAAAGTTCTTGAGCACGACGCAGAGCGCCACAAGAACGTCAAACTCTACACAGGCGACAAGCACGCATACAAAAAGATGCTTGCCGAACTTAAGCCTGACCTCGTGTACGTTATCACTCCATGGGAATGGCACGCACCAATGGCGATCGATGCCATGAACGCAGGTGCTCACGTTTGTGTGGAAGTACCACTTTGCGTGACTGTCAAGGAAGCTTGGGATATCGTTGACGTATCCGAGAAGACTGGCAAGCACTGCATGATGCTCGAAAACGTGAACTACGGTCGTGACGAGCTCCTCTTCCTCAACATGTGCCGCAAAGGCATCTTCGGTGAACTCCTTCACGGTGAAGCTTCATACATCCACGAGCTTCGTGGTCAGATGAACCAAGTTGAGCGCGGCACCGGTTCCTGGAGAACCTATCACTACGCTAACCGTGATGGTAACCTCTACCCAACTCACGGTCTCGGTCCAGTAGCTCAGTACATGAACCTTGCTCGTGGTGACGACAACTTTGGTCGCATCACTTCTTTCTCCACACCAGCCCGTGGCCGTGCGCTCTACGCCAAGAAGCACTTCCCTGCTGACCACAAGTGGAACAAGCTTGAATTCAAGGGCGGTGACCTCAGCACCTCCATCATCAAGACCACCATGGGTAAGACCGTCATGGTCCAGTGGGATGAAACATCCCCACGCCCATACACTCGCCACAACCTCATCCAAGGTACCCTTGGCTGTGGTAAGGGCTTCCCAACAGGCGTAGCACTTGACTACAAGCAAGGTGACCTTCCTGAAGCAGTCTTCAATGCGATGGCTGCCAAAAACAAGAAGCACACCAACTACCACGCTTGGACTCAGGGCGAAAAACTTCAGGCCGTATACGAGGCATGGGACCACCCACTCTACACACGCATGAAGGAAGACGCCAAGAAGATGGGCGGTCACGGTGGTATGGACTTCATCATGAACTTCCGTGTGATCGAAGCTCTCCGCCTCGGTCAGCCACTCGACCAGAACCTCTACGAAGGTATTTTCTGGTCCGTAGTAGGCCCACTCAGTGAGGCTTCTGTAGCTCAGAACGGTGCATCCGTTGAGTTCCCAGACTTCACACGTGGCAACTGGAAGAACACCAAGCCACTTCCAATCATCGAATAAGCTCTGCCATAAAGAGTAAGATTTCCTACGCAGGCTAGTATCTCTACTAGCCTGCGTTTTTTTGTACCAAGATCTCAAAAAATACTCACAATCAATCAAACATGAAGTCACTCACCAAACTCATCCTTTTCGCCTCCATTCTACTAGCGCCTCTGCTGACAGCGCAGACAAACGAGGAGACACCAGACTACTCAAAGCGCAGACAGTTTCTCGTGGAAGCTAGACGCATTGTATTCCTCGGAGACAGTATTACCTACCAGGGTGAGTATGTGGCTAATTTTGACACTTGGCTCCATGCCTACTACCCAAAACGCAAGTTTGACATCATCGACCTGGGCCTCCCCTCTGAGACGGTATCCGGCCTGAGTGAGAAAGGTCACGCAAATGGCAAGTTCCCTCGTCCAGACCTTCACACCCGCCTAGATAGCGTCTTGGAAAAATCCAAACCCGATCTCATCTTCGCCTGCTACGGTATGAACTGCGGCATCCAGCAGCCTTTTGATGAAGAGCGCTTTCAAAAATACAAAGACGGCATTCTCAAACTCAAAACCAAGGCTGAAAAGAGCGGCGCCAAGATTATCTTTATTACCCCCCCTTACTACGACTCCATGGTAAATCCTAACAAGGCCTACTACACCGAGGTCCTTGCCAAATACTCTGCCTGGCTCATGTCTCAGACTGAGAATGACTGGAATGTGATCGACCTCAATACCGCCATGACAAAATCGATCATGGAGAAGCGAAAAGACGCCCCCAAGTACACCGTGCAAAAAGACGCTGTTCACCCAAACACCGAGGGTCACTGGTTCATGACTCAGCCGATTTTATCTTGGTTCGGAGACCTCGGGGCTGCTCAGCAAGCAAGCATTCAAGAGGTTCTTTCACTTCACAGGCTCCCAGCCTCCATTGCCAAACTCACCCTCAAGCGCATGAAGATCAAGCGCGACGCTTGGCTCACCTACACTGGCCATGAACGCCCGGGAATTCCGAAAGGTATGCCTCTTGAGCAAGCCGAGCAAGAAGCCAAGAAAATCACTCACCAAATCCAGAAGCTCTACAAGGTAGCTGGACAGTAATTATAAAACGACATACCACTCAGAGCGTGCATTCCATTCTGATAGTTGAGGACGAGACCCCCATCGCGGAAAACCTGATTTACGCTCTAGAAACCGAGCACTTTCAGACCGTCCACACCACGAAAGGGATGGAAGTGCAGGAGCTGGTCAAAAGTCACGACTTCGACCTCATCGTACTGGATGTAGGCCTTCCTGACATTTCAGGATTCGATGTCTGTAAAGAGCTTCGCTCTCACTCGGAGATTCCCGTACTCTTCCTTACGGCAAGAAACTCAGAGATCGATCACGTTCTGGGGCTGGAACTGGGAGCAGATGACTACGTCACCAAGCCCTTCAGCCCGAGGGCTCTTGTCGCCCGCATCAGGGCCATCTTGCGCCGAACTACCAACCACATTTCCTCTGAAGAAGTGCTAGCCCCCTGCGGCATCCACCACGATGCCTCAGCGATGACGATTAGTTGTGAAGGCTCTGTTCTTGACCTAACAGCCCACGAATACAAGCTACTCGCGACCTTCCTTTCTAGCCCTGGCCGCACATTTACCCGCGAACAACTGCTAGAACGCGCATGGGACGACCCTTATGCCGCCATGGATAGAACAGTGGATGCCCACATCAAATCTATCCGCGCCAAACTTAAGAAAATCTCAGAGAAGCATTCTAACGCCATCCAGACCCGACGGGGCCTAGGCTATCTTTACTCCCCATCTCAGCCGTGATCAAGGACTGGAAAAACTCCACCATGCGCATTACGCGCATACTCTGCTTCCTGGTAGCCTTCATCACGGCATCCGGCTTCTACTCTCTCTACAACTACCTCAACGAAGACCTCGAAAAGCAAACCTTCCAGGCTACCGAAGAAGCGATGGTGGACACCGCCCACCTACTCACGGCTCTAGTTGAATGCCAACTTGATGGGAACCAGATTGAGATGAGCAATCTCGACGAAGCTCTCAAGCAAGCTGACACTCACAAATTTAAAGCGAGCATCTTCAAGCACAACAAGGAACATGTAGGCACTCATGCCTACATTACAGACAAGAAAGGCATCGTCATCTTCGATTCACACACCCCGGAGCGTGTTGGCAAAGATCTCTCGGAGTTCAATGACGTCTTTCTAGCCCTGCAAGACAAGTACGCCGTGCGCTCCTCCCGTAACGATGAAGATGATGCAGCCAGCTCGATCCTCTACGTCGCCGTTCCCATCAAAAATAGAGAGGGAGAAATCATAGGTGTTCTGAGCGCCTACAAAGCCCAGAAGGACGTCCTGCACTTCATTGAGGCCCGTCGCCGCTGGATTATTTTTTCTCTATTCCTGATCGGCATAGGCATTGGAGTCTTCATTATCGCAGTCTTTATCTGGCTGTTCCGCCCGCTGGGTAAACTGACAGCTTATGCCAATGCCATCTCACGCGGAGAGCGCCCGACCTTTCCAAAGATTGGCCAGGGTCGCGAAGTAAACACACTCGGCAAAGCCTTACGTGATATGCGGGAGTCTCTAGAGGGGCGGCGATACACAGAGAACTACACCCGCATGCTCACCCACGAACTCAAGAGCCCCCTCGCCGCAATTAAAGGGGCAGCCGAGTTACTTAACGAGGACATGCCACGAGAGCAACGGGAGAAGTTTCTCGCAAATATCAGCCGCCAAGCCGATCGATCCACCAACCTCATTGATGGACTACTCAGGCTATCACAACTTGAGGCGCAGCAAGAGCTCAGTAAACCCACCACCATCAATCTCTCTGAGATCACCACCGAGGTATGCGATGAATACGAAGCTCGTACTTCAGCGAAATCCTTAACCATTGAGCGCTACATCCCAGAGAACCTGACCATTTCAGGTGACAGCAACATGCTAGCAACTGCTGTTGCCAACCTGATAGAAAACGCCATCCGATTTTCGCCCGAAGGGGGTACCATCACCATATCTCTGCTAGAGGAAGATAATAAAACCAAGATCTTGGTGAGAGACCAAGGCCCCGGTATTCCAGACTTTGCCAAAGAGAGAGTGTTCGAACACTTCTATTCCCTGCCCTGTGAGGAGACAAAACAGAAAGGCACAGGACTTGGCTTATCGTTTGTACTGGAGGTGGCCAAACTCCACAACGGAGCTGCATCATTGGAAAATTCAGCATCTGGCGGAGCCATCGCCACCATCACCCTACCTCATTGAAGTTCAGAAGCTTCCCCTTACTGAAGCTACAGTTCTTCACTCCTCTGGCTCGGAATATCATTGTAGCCGACGCCCAGCTTGGTCTATCCAATGGGGTATTCCAATATTTGAACGTGTTCGTTATGAAAATCGCTACTCCTATCCTAGCCTTGGCATTGCCATGCTCCGTACTCGCCCAACAAGCTGAGCCTGTAAAAATATCTCCCCCACTCCAACAGACAGTAAAACAGCTGGATACTGATGGCATCCACTTTTCCATCACCAATATCAAAGGAGACCTAAGCGAATTCTCCACATTGATCGACAAGATCTTCCTTGGTGTCCTCAAGAAAGAATCACCAGAGCTTTCCAAACTTTCCGCCACCAAGATTCTTGAAATCTCAGGCCTTACCCTGGCTCAAACCATTGGCAGAAGCTCCAAGCATGTTGGAGACTTCTACCACAACCGAACTTTTATCGAGACCAAGGGCTCAGACCGAGGGCTCCTCTCCCTGATTGGCAATACGCCTCAGCCTTGGGCCTCTGCATCCTATGCGCCAGCTGGAGCGGATCTCGTGGTAGAGAGTAACATCAATCTGAAACTTGTCCCTCAGACACTTCGTGAAATCGCCACCATGCTTCCTGGTGAGCAAGCGAGCCAACTTGAAGCTTTTCTGGACGGCCCACTACCAGCCACTCAGAGCCGCATCGGCGAGACACTCGAGAAGCTTGATCTGCGCTACTCACTCATCGTGGATCTGGATGAGAGTAAAACCTGGAAAGGCCCTGACGGCGAAGACTACCCTGCCGTCTACTACTGCACACGCATCGACGGTGCTGCCAAGACACTCTGGCCGCTCTACAAAGACATGTTAGGCTCCGTCATCAAGTACAGCTCCAAAGGCAATGTCCACACGATTGTCATTCCTGAAAAAATGGACACCCCATGGGGGCCTAGCCAGCCAGTGTGCGTGATCGATACCGATAAAAACCAGATCTGGATGGCCTTTGACCAAGGCTTCCTCGACAAGTGCCTTTCCAGTGAAGCCAAGCTCGCAGACAGCGAGAGCTATCAGAAGGCTACTAACAGACTTCCTCAGCAAGGCTTCGCCCACGCCTACATTTCAGGAGCAGCCTGCAAACAGCTTCTCACCCTCTCAAAATTCGGCTCACTTCTCGCCGAGGGAGATGAAGACATGGCTTTCCTCAAGGGCATGATTGACCCAGAAGTTCTCAATAAAACCCTCACCAGCCCCTTCGGCTATGCCTGGGCAGCACGCCATGATAGAAACGGCCTGCTTCTAGCTGGTAATTCGCCTGTGCCGGACAAAGGCAGTAACAAGGTGATGAATAGCACCTTCATGGCCGCAGGGCTCTCCGCCATGTCTTACGGACCAATCATGCGCAACATCAAAGCCTCCAAGCGCACTCAATCCATTCAGGAGGTCAAAAATCTCTGCATGGCCTGCTACTCTTATGCTGAAGATCACGACGGCAACTTTCCAAAAAGCCTGCAGGACCTGACCAAGGACGGGTACGTGGATAACCTTCAGGATCTGATCACCATCGATTTCCCTGAGAAAGGAATGAAAGTCAAATACTTACCTGGATTCACGATGACTTCGAAAGCAAGCAACATCCTGATGTTCTCCGAAGCTGACGAAGACGGCCAAGTCATCGTCTGCCGCCTCGACGGCTCCGTCAAAGTCGAAACAGAAGAAGAGCTCGTGCAGGCACTGAAAGCCCAGAAACGATAAGCACACTTTCCATTTCACGACAGGGACCGAAACGTAAAATAACCCCTGTCGTGAAATATTTTCCCTTAAGGCGAAATCGTCCCTTGCGGAATCTGGTTGGCATGAATAACTAAACACATGTCCAACAATCTTGAATCCCTTAAGAAGTTCACCACCATCGTAGCAGACACCGGTGACTTTGAGTCCATGCGCGAGTACAAGCCGCAGGATGCCACTACCAATCCCTCTCTAATTCTCTCCGCCGTGGAGAAGCCTGAGTACCGTCACCTCTTGGATAAGGCGATCTCAGAAGCCAAGGAAGCTGGTAATACCAGCATTGAGTCCATCATCGACCGCACCCTCATTCTCTTCGGACTCGAAATTCTCAAGATCGTCCCGGGCCGCGTCTCCACAGAAGTTGACGCCCGTCTCTCCTTCGACACTCAGGGCACCATCGACAAGGCACGCGAACTCATCGCAGCCTATGAGGCCGAAGGCATCTCCCGCGACCGCATCCTCATCAAGATCGCCTCCACCTGGGAAGGTATCAAAGCTGCGGAGGAACTGGAAAAAGAAGGCATTCACTGCAATCTGACTCTCCTCTTCTCCCTCGCTCAGGCCATCGCCTGCGCTGAGGCCAAGGTGCAGCTCATCTCCCCCTTCGTTGGACGCATCTACGACTGGTACAAGGCCAAGACTGGCACTGATTACCAGGGTGCAGAGGATCCTGGTGTCCAGTCCGTGCAACAAATTTACAACTACTACAAAAAATTTGGCTACAAGACCGAGGTCATGGGTGCCTCCTTCCGAAATGCTGGCCAGATCACCGAACTGGCAGGCTGTGACCTCCTGACGATTTCACCGAACCTCCTTGAGGAACTCCAGAACGCTGAGGGAGATATCAGCGAGAAACTTAGTGAGAGCACCGCAGCCTCTTCCGACCTAGCGAAGGTTTCTCTCGACGAAAAAACCTTCCGTTTTGAGTTCAACGAAGACGCCATGGCGACCGAAAAAACAGCTGAAGGTATCAGGAAATTCTCTGCTGATATCGTAAAACTTGAAAAGCTGATTGCAGATTCCCTCTAAGTAGCACATTGTCCGCGCCAGCAAAATTATGGCTATTTTCTGCATCGGAGACATTCACGGAAAATTCCCCGAACTGGCGAACAGGCTCAGGGAGCTACCTGATGGCGCCAACGTGATCTGCGTTGGCGACATTGGACTTGGCTTCGCTGATTCCCTGACCCCTCATTGCCTAGATGAGCCTGACCAAGTTGCCACCATCAAGAACCAGACTGTCTGGCTCATGCGTGGCAACCACGACGACCCGGCGATCTGGAAGTTCAAGAGGTACGCGTGGAATGACCACCTTAAAAGCATCCGCATCCCGCCCGATATTCATCGTATGATGATTGGTAACATCCACGTCATCATGGTGGGTGGCGCGACCTCTCTGGACCGGGGACACCCGGCGCGTATCGATGGTGAAAACTGGTGGTCAGATGAGGCAGTGTCTCGCTCAGCGCCAAAACTGGTGGAAAACATGGTGGAGTCCTATGGCCCTGCTGACCTCCTCTGCACCCACTGTGGCCCTATCGAGGCCCAGCCCGGTATGGACCGAGACGAGGAAAGCTTCGCCTACTACTCAAACATCGACCCGGATCTCCGCAAGGATGTGAAAGCTGAACGCACCCTGATCAGTCAGATCGTCGCTGCCAGCCGCACCAAGCACGTTGCCTTCGGCCACTACCACGTCGCAATCGAGACTGTTGTTAACAACGTGAAATACCGCTGCTGTGCAGAACTGGAACCATGGGAACACGTCAAACGAAGTGTCCTCCCGCCACTTCCATCACTGTAAGCTTGGCACCAGCCTTCTAAGATTTTCAAAAACCAATGGGTCACCCCATTGGTTTTTTTAGTTCACTCTTAATCCACCGTGGATCGAGTCTCGTGATACTCGATACCAAAGATCTTGCAGAAGACCTTCTTCACATCCTCAAGCATCACATAAACACTGGGCACTAGCAGCAGCGTAATCGTGGTCGCAAAGAGAATACCAAAGCCCAGAGAAACCGCCATAGGCACTAGGAAGCGCGCTTGCATATCCGTCTCTAACAACATCGGCATCAGACCAGCAAAGGTCGTCAGGGAGGTCAGCAAAATAGGCCTAAAGCGCCTCGCTCCAGCGTTATTGACCGCCTCTAGCAAGCTTCCTTCATCATTGCGGTGGCGGTTCACATACTCCACCAGAACCAGCGAGTCATTCACCACCACACCACTGAGAGCTACCACGCCACAGAGAGACATGATACTCAGGTCCATACCCAATAACATGTGTCCCCACACAGCACCTACGATACCAAATGGAATCACGCTCATTACGATGGCCGGCTGGATATAACTGCGCAGCGGGATCGCCATCAGCACATAAATCATGATCAGGGCGAAAATAAACTTTACCCCCATCTCACTCACACTGTCCTTCTGGTCTTTTTGCTCACCACGATATCCCCACCTCACCCCAGGATAAAGCTTCTCCATCTCAGCCAAAGTTTCCTTATTAAAGGTAGCCACCACTTCGTTCGGGTTAGCACCAGTCGTTTTGTCCACATCAGCGGAGATGGAAATGGAGCGACGCCCATCGACCCGGTTAATGGTAGAGAGGCCGCGGTTCGGTTCACTGGCAATCACCTGCTTGATAGGCACCTCAGCTCCATTCATGGCATTCAGCCTGACTTCCTCCAGAGTCTCCAGAGACTTACGCTCATTCTCAGGATAGCGCACCATCACCTTGACCTCATCCCGGCCACGCTGGATACGCTGCACCTCATCACCATAGAAGACCGATCTCAACTGACTGGAAACAGACTGAACGGTGAAACCAAGCGACTTCCCTGCTTCAGTGAGAGCATCCCGGTTATAGACGACTTCCCACTTACCCATCCGCCAGTTGGTAGTAATGTCAGTCACCCCATTCATCTCGGCTAGATTATCTGTGATGTAATCACTAGCCTGCTTCAGCTCCTCAAGATCCTTACCCGTAATTTCGATATCAATAGCATTCCCCCCTGCATTAGTTTCCTGACGGAAGGTCAGCTCAACCACGCCTGGGATCTGGCCGATCTTTTCACGCCATGAGGTGATAATCTGATCCGCGCTGTAATCTCGGTCAGCCGCCGGGATCAATTCTAGGGTCACTTCCCCCAGATAGCTACTAACCTGATTGCTGCCCGGATTAAAACCTGAACGGAACGGTTGGGTACCTGTACTAGCGAGGTAGTGCTTGATCACACTCTGCCCATCACGCCCCTTCATTTCCTCACCCACCTGGATGGCAGCACTCTCCATACGCTGGATAGCTTCGTCAGTCACCCCGAAGGGCACACCCACGGGCATGACCAACTTGGCTGTGATCACATCACCTTCCACCTTCGGCATGAAAATGAATGGAATACGCTTGCTCGCTACTAGTCCTAGGGTGGCCAGCAGCAGCGCAAAGAAGACAGCCCAAACCACATAACGGAACTGTAGGCAGCGCCTGAGCGCCGGCTTGTAGAGATGCTCGATAAACCACTCCAACCCATCAGCTACCCAATGCTGAAGACGGGTGACCGGACCATGCTTCACCCCCTCTTGACGTGGCCGCAACGTCGCCAAGTGAGCAGGCAGGACCAACTTGGACTGCACCAGGGAAAACATGAGTACAGGAATCACCACCAAAGGAATATTCGGCCAGATCTTCCCACTTACGCCACTCAACCCCAACATCGGAGTAAAGGCTGCCATCGTGGTCAACACGCCGAATGTCACCACGACTCCAACCTCGTGAGTTCCTTTCCAGGATGCATGCCGTGGATGCTCACCCGCACGAATACGGCTGTAGACGTTCTCACCAACAACGATCGCATCATCCACCACAATCCCGAGCACCAAAATGAAGGCAAAGAGTGAGATCATATTCACACTCACCCCAAAGTAAGGCATCATCCAGACCCCTCCCGCGAAGGAGACCGGAATACCAATCGCCACAAGAGCCGCCAAGGACGGTCTCAGGAACAGAGCCAGCACAATAAACACCAGGACAAGACCCCAGGTCCCGTTGCGTCCTAACAAAGCCAAGCGACCTTGCAACATCTTGCTCTGGTCATTCCACAACTCCAGATTCACACCCGGCGGCAATTCATTCGGGGCGACATTCTCAATGTAGTCCTGCACAGCCTTCGCCAAAAGCATCGTATCCTGCTCTCCGGTACGGAAGACATTCACCAAGGCTGCACGCCTTCCATCAAATCGTGCACGCAGACTCACATCCTCAAAGCCATCGTAAATCTTGGCAATATCGCCGAGCTTCAGCTCCTCACCGCTATCTCCACTGACAATGGTGACATTTGCAAAATCCTCCGCATCACGAATCTTCCCCTTGGTTCTCACCAGGATCTCCCCACTCTTCTCCTGCACCGTGCCTCCAGGCAGATCGATCGAGGCTTGGCGCAATGCTGTAGCTACCCCGGCCAGACTGAGACCGTGACGGCGCAGTGTATCGTCGGAAATTTCGATGGAAATTTCATAAGGCCTTACGTTGGCCAAAGAAGCTTTGGTGATCTTGGGTTCACCTCGCATCATCCTGTCCATCTTCTCCATGAAGGTCTCTGGCTCAGGAGCACTATAATTGAGCAAACCATCACGCACCGTCTCAGCCATTTTCCTCAAGGTCTTCTCATCAGTGTCCGCACTCACAGCAACACTCATCACCTGATAGCTAATCAGAGCTTCTTCGATCACTGGCTCCTCCGCCTCTTCTGGGAAATTGGTGATGCCATCCACCTTGGACTTCACATCATCCATCACCTCACGGACATCGTAGCCCGTCTCTACCTCAATCGTCACCGCGCCCATACCCTCAGTCGCAGTAGATGTGTAGCGCTTCACCCCATTGATGTCTGCAATGACATCCTCAATCAGAAGAAGTATCCCATCTTCTACCTCCTCAGGAGTCGCATTGGGGAAAGGAACATTCACCGTCACGGCATCCAGCGAGGTCTCTGGAAATACCTCCTTCCGTAGCTGGAACCACGTCCAGATACCTGCTACCATCACCAGCAGCATGAGGAAATTCGCCGCCACATGATTCCGGCTGAACCATCGAATCGCCTTTTCCATCTACTTCAGGCCTTTCTGTTTAACCGGCTCTACCTTCATCCCCTCCACAGGCAACTCTATTGGACTGGTAATCACCTGATCTCCCTGCTCGAGCCCCTTGGTAACAATCACGTAATCCCGCTCAGTCCGCTCTACCTCCACGGCCACGATGCGGAGAGTATTATCATCTCCCATCACGTAGACCTTACCTTCTCCAGTCAGGGCCTGGCGGGGAACACGAACGACTCCCTCCAATTTCTCACCTTGGAATTCTCCATTCACGAAAAGCCCCTTGGGCGGCAGAGCAAACCTTTGCTCCCCCTGCTTGGGCGTCACCTCCACTACCATCATCATCGTCATGGTTTCTCGATCCACTCCACCCTCGCTACGGACGATCTTCCCCTGCCAATTCACCGGCTTGCCACCAATCACAGCACGCACAGTCACCTCAGTCCCCTTGAATTCCTCCGGCAGAAAACCCACGTCTTCCAGACTCAGCGGCAAACGCAGTTCCATTTTCTGAGAGGCATAAACCTCTGCGATACGACCTCCAGGTGCTACATAGCCCCCTTCATCAATATTCGCCGACTCCACGATACAATCGTAGGGAGCCCTCGTGACGGTACGCTCCAGATCACGCACAGCCTTATTCACGGCTGCCTCGGAGGATTCTAAGCGGGCCTTCGCACTTTCAATCTGAGGCTTGCGCAGCACCAGATCACTGGCCTGCTCCCCCCTACCCAGCTTCTTCCACTCACGCAGTGCCTGTTCAGCACGCGCCTCTTCCTGCGCTAGGTTCAACTTGGCATCCGCCACCTGAGCCTTGGCATTTGCCAGAGTGGCCTCGTAATCCGCCTGCTCCAGCCGGACCATTTCCTCGCCTTTGGCAAAAGCACCGCCAGCCTTCAGCTTATCGGATACATAGGTCACACTACCTCCCACTTCACTGATGATCTGGGTCTGAGTCACTGGCAGCACCTGACCTTGCGTAGCGATCTGCACCGTGTAATTGATCTCATCCACCGTCACCGTCTCCACCCTGGGGATCAGCTCACGCCTTTCCTCCTTCGTAGCCTCGACTGGATTCTTCACCATCACCATCATGATACCAACTCCAACTGCGATCACGACCACAGCTATCAGCCCCATGAAAACAGCCCCCACTTTGGATGCCCCTTCCCGTTTCTCTGTTTGAATCGTATTTTCCACGTTTCCTATAGTTTAAAAATCTCTTTATTTACCCGAGAGGTAGAATCCACCACCCAAGGCCAGATGAAGATCCACGCGATTATCTAACTGAAGTCGCTTCAGCCTCACCAGCTGGGAGGCGATGTCGATCTTGCGCCCCTGCGTCTCCAACAGAGTCAATACATCTCCTGTAGAGTCCCGGTAATCTTGGTCAGCAGACTCGGCTGCTTCCTTGGCCAGCTTGTTCGCTTTCTCTAGTTCCGTAATTCTTCTCTTCAGCCACTTCTCCGCAGCGAGCGCGTTCTCCACTTCTCCGAATGCTTTTAGCACGGTCTGCTGCAGATTGGCCAACTCCTCACGCTCCTTCGAGGCACGCGAGTCACGCTCTGCCGTGAGCACTCCACCGGTCAGAATTGCCTGAGACAAATTCCCTGAAAGCGACCAGACGCCGAAATCACTATCCACTACCTTGATCAGGGAATCCGTGGAAGTTCCCGTAGTGCCAGTCAGACTAAATACCGGGAATACAGCCAGCTTGGCTTCCTTGAGCCTCATGCCTGCTGCTGCAAAGCGCCTCTCGGCCGAGATCACATCCGGTCTGCGCTGAAGTAATCCAGACGGCACACCCGACGGCACTTTGCTGGGCATCTTCGGCAGAACAGCACGCCCGATTACTTTACCCGCAGGATAGCGCCCTACCAAGAGCTCCAGCCTGCGCTGGGCAGCCTCCAACTCACCTTGTCTCTCTGACAGGGTTGCCATCGTGGTAGCGAGATCCGTCTGCGCGAGTCTCAGCTGGCTGGCGGTACCTCCTTCCTCCTGCAGATTCCTCTCGAAACGGTCTCTGACCGCCTCCACTGTCCTCTTCTTTAGATTGATTGAGTCCTGCACCAGAGCCACCTGCTGCCTCGCCTCAGCCAGAGCAAACCAGGCCTTGCACACTTCCGCGGCAAGGCTCGCCTCGGCCGCCTTTCTATCCAGCTCGGTCGCCTGGGCATCCGCCATCGCAGCGGAGCTCGACGCACGTACACGGCCCCAAAGGTCAATGTCCCAATTCACGCGGAATTCCGAACTATAGGAGTTGGCAATCTGGGAACCTCCGAAAGGAAAGCCTACGAATTGAATTTTTCTCTTTTCCCCAGTCAGGTCGAGATTCGCCGTGGGACGGCCGTCAGAACCTGCGATCCTCGCCGCATAGCGAGCCTGCTGCACGCGCTCTGCCGCTATCTTCATGTTAGGGTTACGCGTTACCGCTTCTTCCACCAGCCTGGTCAGCTTGCTGTCACCGAAACGCTGCACCCAGAGTCTATCCACACCGCTCTTGCCTTCTTTCGAGGCAGTCCAGCTGCCCGGCGCCATATCAGCCACGGCCACCATACGGGAGTCCGGCGGTGTCGCTACACATCCCGATAAGAACACACAGGCGGAAACTGCGACGATTCCCTTAGAACAAAAATTCATCCTGCCCTCCCTGCTCTGGTTCCGGCTTCTTGCGTTTGCTCGCTTTCTTCTTAGGTTTCTCATCGGGCTGACTCTCGGGCACCTCCTCAGCGGTCTCTTGAACTTGTGCTGGTGACTCACTTGCACGGTTCAGCTTTTCTGCCACAAAAATTTCATCATCCTCGTGTAAAATCTGAGCATCATCTTCCTCCGGCTCTATTTCCTCAGCATTGTCTTCATCAATAGCCGCCGCCCCTGAGACAGAGTCGTCCACCTCAGCAACAGGCTCCTCAATTGACCCAGCCATTTCCCTGCTCACTTCTGCCACCTCATCACTTTTCTCTTTTTCCTCCACTTCCTCCAACAAACTGGCAGGAGACTCAACGAGCTGGCCAGCACTCAAACCAGCACTACAGAAGACAATCAGTCGCTTCAGCATTTGCTCTGGATCCACCTCGCCACATTTCCCTTCGGTAAGGTCACTCAGCTTCTCTGAAGCCAGAAATGCATGCATCATCGAACCAACGCAAAAGTGCATCCTCCACAACAATTCCTCTTCACTGAAATCCGGCAGGGCGCGACGCAGAGACTTCACAAAATACCCCATCACATTCTGCACCACCGGCTTCACTTGCTCCGGCAAATGCTCCCCACCACCAATCATGCAGCGGCCCATCAATTTGAAAAATAGACCTGCCTGCAAACCACCCTCATTCATCCGCCCCAAGAGCGGCTTCAACAAAGCACCCAAAATCTCCTCAACACCACCTTCTCGTTTCTCCACCTCGGCCAGAAGCTCCAGGCGCTCCTGATTCAGCGGAACTAGATACCTCAGCAGAATCTGATCCATCAGAGCCTCCTTGGTTCCGAAGTGATAATTCACAGCCGCCACGTTCGCCAGAGCCGCCGCCGTAATGTCACGCAGTGACACCCCATCGAACCCACGCTCCGCAAACAAGACTTCCGCTGCCTCCAAAATTCGCTCACGAGTTGCTTCACTAGATTTTGATCCCTTCATAGCCTAGCGAACAATTAAAGCATTTGATTGAATCTTGCAAGAAAACTCTATCAGATCGACCAACAAGCCCTTCAATCAACTACTACAACAAGCAAAATCCTATTCAATCAACTGATTAAATCCTTCAATACCATCAACCCCATAAATCAAAAGCTTCCTAAAAACCGAAACTAAATACATCATCACAAGCCATGTAAATATATTCTATCTTTTATTGTATTTTGTACATATTACCATCCATTTACACTCGCTTGATACACTTGCATCATTAATACCCTGGACACCACGTCCAGACTTCAACCCGTGAAATGATCACACTGAAACATCCACTATCACCTCCAGCACGACTTCAACTTGCACCAGGCAATGCTTTATCTAGCTAATTCCTCCCCAATATCTGACAAAGCACGAGATCCACTTCAAAACAACACTCGCAAACTACGCTTGAAACCTCCCCCCGCTACCCTCACGAGTCTCTAGAAAAACCAGTCCACCACACTAGATGTAAAAATACGTCCATCCAGTGATGGCGTGTTGCACCCCAAATTCAAACAACCGATTTATTTATGTGCTGGATCAATCTTTCCCCAAGGGAAAATGAGACGAACAAAAAACAAGCCCTCGGACAACGAGGGACATGCCCCCCCCCCCACAGCCCCGCAATCACCCCCAAATTTTGACTCCCTCCCCCCTCTCAGCCACACTTATCAGCAGCACGATCGTTAGCTCACCTGAACCTTATCCTGACAACCCGGCGACCACTCCGCCCCACCCCTTGAATTCGCCTGCTTCATAGCCTGCACAAACCAAGCTCCCCAGAATGAACATCAGGAACATACAAAACTAGTAAACTAAGTACAGTCACAGCGCTCCCCAACCAGAGAATCAGCTCGAACTCCATGTCACAATCATGACAGTCAACAGCCGACATTGAGTACGTAATTGTACATAAAAACCATGACCGAACGACTCCTTCACACAAAGCCTTTGCTGACTTTTTACCCCCTGCCCCAGGAAACTAAGATTCCCATATCTTCCCAGTAATAAAAAACGCGTCTCCCTAGAGACGCGCTACGAACGAGCTGAAGCTGGCCAATCTTACCTGCGCCTGCGCAGTATGAATCCCACCCCGGCAAGACCTAGCATCATGGTAGAAGATGGCTCAGGAACAGCGGTAATTGCAAAACCTGCAATTGAGCCCCTGACACCTCCACCAGCATTCGTCGGCATGGCGATCGTAATTTCATCCGCAGTCAAACCAGTCAAGCTAGCGACACCACGGGTACCGCCCGTGTTACTCTGCGCCCCACTCGGCACAGGCTGGGTACCATCCCCTAGCACATTCACGGTTGGTGATCCCAGCAGACTCAGATCTGTCACATTATTAGAACCCGTCAGCGCTCCATCCCGGATTTCAGGCTGCGTGAAATCACTGCTATCTGTGGACAAGAAAAGCGTGACCGTATAGCTCGTAGCACTCTGACTAGCTAGATAAGCTGACAAGCCAGTGACACTAATCGTCACTCCGTAGCCGTCTGCGGCAGCATAGGAAGTACCACCATCACCATCATCCAGATACATCCGAAAAACCTGCTGGGAAGCATCTCCACCAGCAGTCACTCCTTCTGATCCTGCATTAAAAGCATTACTGGACCACCACTGGACACCAATTCCATCTCCAGAGTCAGTCCCCGTCGGTCCACCAGAGCCCGCAATTCCCAAATTATACCAATTCGGCGAGTCCAGCCCGGCTACAGCATTCAAAGCATCCGTGTTTTCGGTGGAATCATCAATTCCCGTATTCGCAGCAAAGCTGGTATGAAAGAAGTTAAAGGCAGTCGTCGCTGCATCAGCTGAATAACTGAGAGGAAGCAGCGCTGCGAGAGACAAAGTGAGTGTAGGGAGTACGTGAGATTTCATTCACTAAATACTATGAAGCAACACCCCACGATCCGTCAAGAAATCAATAGCGCATACCCCGGCCCCCATTCTGAACCAGTAGCCAGAGGAAAAACGGCCCACCAAGGAGCGCAGTCAGCACCCCCACCGGCAGCTCACCACCTACAGAGATCGACCTAGCCAAGGTATCGCACCAGACCAGAAAAATCCCCCCGAGCAGCACACTCGCCCAGACCAAGTTTCGGTGACTCACTCCAAAAAGCATGCGGCAGAAATGCGGCACCATGATCCCCACAAAGCCGATCGGCCCGCAGACCGTCATGACCCCCGCCACCATCAGGGACACGGCAAAAAACAGCACCTTCCGCACACGGTCGACCTCCACCCCGCGGCTCTGAGCCAACTCATCGCCGAGGGAAAGCAGGTCCAGCTCATTGCGGAAAAAGCTCACGATCATCATCCCGCTCAGCACGAAGGGCAGCACCTGCCAGACGCCCTCATAATCCGCGCCTCCCAGATTCCCCATCAGCCAGCGCATCACCCTGAAAGTACTCCCCGCATCCGCGAAATGCTGCACTAGCAGCGTCAGACTCGAGAAAAAGAAACTCAGCACCACACCGCCCAGCAGCATGGCCAGCGGAGAAAAACCACCCGTCACCCGCGCCATCCCGTAGACCAGAAGAATCGAGACCAGCGCCCCCGCCAGCGCCGCTAGAGAGAGCCCGGAAATCCCGAGCAACGAGAACTGAATCCCGAACATTACCCACAGCGCCACACCCAGCGTGGAACCACTAGCTACACCCAGCGTGAAAGGGGTCGCCAGCGAATTCCGGAACATCGCTTGAAAAACCAGCCCCCCCAGACTCAGACCCATCCCGCAGAGAAACGCCATCAAGACCCGAGGCACGCGGATTTCCCGAAACACCAGATCATTGATACCTTTAGGGTCGTTTCCCTCCAGCACCGTGTGCCCTAGATGCGGAGCCACTAAAAGCGTCAGCACCGCCAGAGCCAGAAGCACGAGTAATTTCTTCACACCAGTCTCCTCCCTAACTGATCCATCACCGCAGAGCCAAAGAGCTCACCCAGCACTTCACCAGCCATCAGATCACGCACGGATCCATCGAATTTCACCCCTCCAGCCTGCAGCGCCAGCACGTGCTCGAAGTCCCGCTGCATCCAGCCCAGATCATGCGTCACCGCAATGAGGGTCACTTCCTCCCTCACTCCGCGCAGCACCCGCTGCACCTCGATCCTCTGCCCCGGGTCCAAATGCGCCAACGGCTCATCTAGCAGCAGCAGGGGCGCTTCTTGCGCCAGAGCCGCAGCGATACAGACCCGCTGACGTTCACCGCCACTCAGGGTCGCCACCACTCTTTCAGAAAATTCACCCACCTCCACAAGCTCCATTGCTTCATCCACCGCCTTGGCATCACGATCACCATGAGCGTAGCGACCCATTTCTACAAATTCTCTCACCGTGTACGGCACCTCTGCCGCCAGCAGCTGCGGCACATAGCCGATCATCCGTGCCAACTCACGCCGCGGATAGGAAGAAACATCTCTCCCACCGATCTGCACCGTGCCAGCACTTGCCTTGTGCATCCCCAGCAGCAGCTTCACCAGCGTGCTCTTGCCCGCACCATTGGGCCCGATCACGGCCAAATGCTCCCCCTGAGTCACACAGAGGTTCACGCCGCCCAAAAGCTCCTTACCGGAGACCTGAACACCCGCATCGCAGAGCTCTATCAGGCACTCACTCATGGCCACCTCCATGGATCATCTCAGCATAGCGTTTCAGCGTCTCAACCAGTCGAGGCCCCGGCACAAAGTACTGGTCCCCACCTAACACATAAACCTGACCGTTTTTCACCGCCTTCAGCTCACCAAATTCCTGCCACTCCGCCAGCAATTTCTCTTCGCCAACAGCATCCAGATCGCGCTGCGGCACCATATCGATGATCACATCCGGATTCATCATGATCAGATGTTCGCGATTCAGTTGAGGGAATGGAACACTCCCCTCATAGGCATTCACCCCACCGGCCAGCCCGATCATCTCCTGGTGAATCCCCTGAGCACCTGCGGCAGTGAGCATCCGCACCTTGCCTGTGCCCACCTCACGGCCAATGCTAACCAGCACCTTGGGTTTCGCTTTCCCCTCGCTGACTTTCACCACCTCGGCCATCTGCTGCCTCATCGCTTGCTCTAGCAAAATCCCCTTGTCCTTCACACCACAGCGCTCCGCCACCTTGCGCACACTCTCCAGCACCCCATCCACGGTCATGTGCTTCACCTTCAGAGTGCCGATTCCCATCCCCTTCAGCTTGTCCTCCAGCTGTGATTGTTCCATCAGCAGAATCACCAGATCTGGCTTCAGCGCCACTAGGGCCTCCATATCTACATCGACATAGCCACCCACCTTCGGTTTCTCCAATGCCTCTAGCGGATAAGTCGTGTAGCGGGAAACCCCGGCCACCTTGCCCCCCAGCTCCAGCGCATAGAGGATCTCCACCGTACTTGGCGCCAGCGCCACGACCCGCTCGACTTCCTTCGCCTCGGTCAGCCCTTTGTTTTCCTCTACTTGGCGGCTGGAAATATCCTTAAGGAAATAGCTCAGCGTGAAGACCAGCACCACGCCGATCCCCATCGCTATCGCCTTGTATTTCGCTATCTCCTTCACTTGCTAGAAATCTTAGTCAAATTCCTCCACGTTTGGCTATCCGCATCTGCTCACGTAGCCACACCACCGTGTCCAACATACTCGGACCATCCTGGATCACATTCTCCCCCATGGTCACGTCACTCATCACCACAGGAATACTCTCATCCCACCCTCGCTCACGCACCAGCGCAGCGCCATCCACCCGGTATTCCGGTTCATGGAAAAAGACGTACACATCAGGAATCAGTCGCTTAACCTCATCCAGCTCAGGTACGAAGTAGCCCTGGGAGCGCTCTCCATAGACTAATTCTCCACCCGCCATTTCTACCAGATCACGGATATAACTCAAACCACCGACAGCACGCATATGCCTGCCCAGCCACAGCTCCACGTACACCCGTGGCCGCTGCTCAAAAATCTGCTCCGCCCGCAGCTTGGCCGCTCGCTCACGAAGCCACTCGACCAACTGCCTCGCCTTCCCCATCTCATCCATCAAGCCACCAAGCAGCATCACATTCTCCAGCATGCCCTCAAAGCTCACAGGAAGCGGCAGATTATAGACCGGCACCCCTGCCTTCGCCATACGAAGCCCCAGCTTGCGCTGAATCCCCGTCGTCATCAGCAGTAGATCTGGCTCCAGCTGCACAATTCGCTCAATATCTGCCGTCACATACTGCCCCACCACCTCCATGCCTTCGGTATCCACGTAGCGATCACAGTACTCACTCACCCCGACCACACGCTCTAACAAGCCCATCTCACCAAGATACTCGGTAGCCGATGAGACCAGGCTCACCACGCGCTTCACCTCGCCAGAAATCTCAAAACGATGGTCCAGATATTCATTATGGATACTGCGCGGCATGGATAAAAAATTTTCGTTCGATGGAATCCTCCCAAATTAGCAGAGTTGTACAGCCGACACCGTACAACTCTGCACCCCCTTGACATAGCAAACCAATACTGGCTTGCATGCAAATATCATTTACCAGCTAAGAGTCACTCCGGCGAAGGCACCAAAGCCCTGCCCCTGGATGCGTGAGCCGTAAATGTCTGAGAGCACGTACTCTTCATCGAATACGTTCTCAATGCGGCCATGCAGCTTCACATTCTCGCTGACCTGATAGTGACCGTAGAGGCGAGCAACACAGCGCTCGTCTGTCTCCACAAAGTTGACATCATCCGGATTACCATAGCTGGCTCCGGTGAGGTATGTCGCTCCGCAGCCCACGAGCCACGCACCGCCGTCATAGTAGAGGTCGGCACTTAACATGTGATCCGGCACATCAACGACTTCTTCCTTGATCTGTGCCGTCCACGCGATGCGATAGCTCGTGGACCCGTCGGCAAAGCTGCCCTGCAGCGCTGTCTCCACACCGCTCACCAGTGAGTCACCCTCACTATTCTGGCGCTGGGTGGTGGATGGATTTGGCCACATACCCGGAGCGATGGTCTCCGTGTAGATCGCGTTATCCAGCTGCTGATAGAAATAAGTCACTTGCAGGAGGTGATCCTGGCCAATCTCCTGATCCACCCCGAGCTCGAAGCCGAGAACTTCTTCAGTCTCCAGATCCGGGTTCGCCAGCTGGTTCACAAAGATGTCCTGGAATGCCTCGGAATCCGCCAGCACCGGTGTACGGTAGGATTCTGCCGCACGCGCTCTCAGACGAGTACCTGTCTGCACGAAATCATAGCTCACGCCCAGATTCCAGGCCACTTCACCACCGTATTCCTCGTGCTCATCATAACGAGCGCCTGCTTCAAACAGCAGGTTTTCTACGGGACGGAAATAGCTATTCGCAAAAGCCGCATAGGTGGCGAAACCGAAATCTCTTCCGTTAGAATTGCTGAAGCCAGTGGAGGCATACTCAGCACCCGCCACGACATCCAGCTTCTCGCTGAGCTTCACCTTGTTACTCCAGATCACGGAGAAGCGATCCGTGTCCGAACCAAAGACGGAGCCGCCGTAGCTGCCATCAAAATCAGCATCATAGGCTTCCTCGTAGTAGCCCAGAGTCAGCAGGCTGTTCCAGCTCTCGTTCACACGCAGCGCGGTATTCAGCGCAAACAAATGATAGTCGGTATCCACATCGCTCGTGTAGTAGCCCCACTGGTCTTCCGTACGGGTGATGAGGTTGCCATCGGCTCCACGGTAGCTGAATTTCACGCTCAGGTCGTCATTCACATTCCACTTCAGGCCCAGCATCGCGGTATTGAGCGTGTAGTCCTGGATAGGAAATGCGGAGTAAGTGTCGTTCCCTGTGAACTCACGGCCGAGCTCTACCCCGTACTGCACATCACCCACAGCTCCGGTGGAGTTCAGCGCCGCACGGTAGCTATCGAAACTGCCCGCCTCACCAAGAAGAAACCCCTCTGGCTCACCATCACCTACCTTGGTCTCGTAACCAAGCACCCCACCCACAGCTTCACCCCCGTAGAGCACACTCTGAGGACCACGCAGGAACTCGAGGCGATCCACCAGGCCCAGCTGCGTATTGCTCAGGAAATTGTTCAAACCATTGCTGGAGTCCGTCACGCGCACTCCATCCACCACCACCTGTGAATAGCGCGTTGGTAAACCACGCACCAAAACACTCTCAAAGTTCCCGCGCTGGCCGGAGGTCGAAAGCCCCTGGATCCCCGGGAAAATCTTCAAACTCTCGGTAATACGGTAATCCTGCATTCTCCCGAGTTCACCACCACGAAGCACGGATACGGAAGATACCGTCCCATCCACAGGCTCCTCGAACCTGCTTGCCAGCACCGTGCTCGGCGCCAGTTGCTCCACCTTCTCACCCGCCTGAGCGGAAACCTCTTCACCCTGAGCACCCAGTGCACAGGCCGTGAAGCCAACAAGTACCAGACCCTTCTGGGCCTTCACTTTTTCAATCATTAAACAGTTCTACCATGTGCCCCCGTTGCGCGCGGCGGCGTGTTCATGTGTAAATCCCTAGGCTGGTAGTCTGACTCACCTGCATCTCAGCAAGCTCACAGTGGCGGCACCGCTCCGGAATACCCAGCTCAGCAAAGCTCCCTCAATCTAGAGAAAACCCCACCGGCCAGCTCACCGGATTCCCCATCTATTTCCTGCCCGTGCCACGGGCCTCCCAAAGATGACTCCCCCGCCATACACACTCCCCAGCAAATAACAACGCCGAATGTTAGCCGTGGTGGTAGTTTTTTCACTGTGAGAATCACCTTAGCACCGCTCCATTGCTATACAGGTCTATCGCTTCAATGAAACACGAATTGCACGAATCCGACGAATAACATCCCTGCAACCGTCAACACAACACCCTCTGAATTGAAGACTTCTACTTTGACCTAGATTAGTCCTGACCAAATCAGTCATCCATGATACAAGCTCCGCACCGAAGAAACGTAACACCTAAAACATAAGACCTAACACGCCACCTCATGTCCCTCTTCGATCCCATCCTTGAACGCATTTCCGCCGGAGACACCCGCACCATCCTCGGTGCCTGCAGCATCGGCGGCGCGTTTCTGCTGATCTCCGGCTACTTCATCCGCAACATCTGGACCGACGAAGGCCCTCTCTTTCGCAAGCTGCTTTGGTCGCTCATCGTCCTCGTCCCCCTCTTCGGCTGGCTCGCCTACGGCGGCCTCTACCGCCTCCCCGAAAGCCGCGGCCATTGCTGAGGCTAGCCCCAAACGCGCCGTAGTCTACGGCGCTTCAGCACACAGCCCAATCCCCCATTTCATCGAGATATGCGCCTACTCATCATCGCCTTCGCACTGACGACACTCGCCTGCACCCGCACAGAGACTGAGAAGATTGTTAGCACCAAAAAAGAACTCCCCAAAGCCCCATACCCAAGCTTAGAGCAAACATTCATCCCGGATTCAACCCCGCTAGAAGACACCAAGCGCGCTAACTTTCTGAACCTTTTGAGTACACTGCCATTCTACGATGATGGCTCCAAGCGTAAGGTCTCTCTAGTCATGACAGAATCCGGCCACGCCTTACGCCGCACTGGTGAAATGAAGGAGTGGCAAGTAGCCGCAGACACGGCGCAACCAGCAGTTCGAGTGCTTAACCTAAGCGCATCACACAGCGAACCTATGCGCATCCGAATAATCATCGCCCCAGGCCCAACCTCCCCCTACCAATGGACCTACGGTCTGGAACGCACTACCGGCGGCTGGAACGTTCTCAGTAAAGAATACAAGAAGCTCTGATATGTGCACCCAAGCCTACATTGCCTTCGCCGACGACGAAGACCACACCCTCAATGATAAAGCCAACGGCTCCTTTCTGAACCACATCATGGAAGACGACCGCCTCCCTCAGGAAATCCTTGGCACCAAGAACATCTACCAGCCCGGCTCCTACATGGGCTGCACCTGCGGCTTCGCCTTTGGCTCCTATTTAAAGCAAGAAGATGACCACGCCCAGCGGCTCCGAAGCGCCAAAGCACTTCACCATTTCCTCACTGAGAATAGCACCTCTATCACCGGGATACTAACACTCTACAACTACCACCACACCACCCGCGAGGAATTCCCCAAGCTTAACTTCCCTCTAGAGGATCTGATCTCCGACGCATTCGAATTCGAAGACGACGTACTGTACACTCTACCACCACTGGGAGAATAATCCTCTTACTGCTTTCTTCTTGCCCTCCCCCAGCGAACTGTTAGACAGAGATCTATGGGACATAGAGCCAATTTTGTCGTAATTAAAGACGGACACGCAACAGCCTATGAAGACAACTGGGCCGCCCTTGGTTGTGTACATGATTTCGCAGCAGGGCTTAACCATGCTCTTGAAGCCCTCAAACTATACAAGGAAACGGGCGCCCTTATGGACTGGGCTTTTGCCGAAGGCGGTTACCTCATTGACCACGACCAGAAAACCGCAATCGTTTTTGGCGAATCGATGGACTGCGAGGAAATGATGGAGGATGTGCTAGACCTCGACTTCGAGAACGAACTCGCAGACCTCTCTGACGGACAAACAGAAGAAGACCCACTGCACACTAAACTCATCGAGGGAGATTACTTGGGATTTCTCCAAGACATCTCTTCCGGATGGGAGGGCTGGCTCCTTTGTTGGGACAATGGTGGCGTGGACTCATTTTCCAAACATCTGGAACTACGCGATATTCACTGTATTGAAACCGCTCCCGCAAGCCAGCCAGAGGACACCCTCCCTCCTGTGACGCACCGAGCATAGTCATGGCCTACCTCAAAGCCGCGGCCATTGCTGAGGCTAGCCCCAAACGCGCCGTAGTACACGGCGAACAAAACCAAAACAACTTATTGAAATAAAGCAAATTGCAATACAACATGGCATGCATGTACCGTGTCGCATTACTCATCATTATTCCACTCGCTCTCATCAGCTGTAATCAAAAAGATGAACCTGAGCTACCAAAGCCAGAGAGCACACCTGCCGAATCCAATACTGCGCACACCAACAAAAAGACTCAGCAGCCATCAGGCCCCAGCTATGTATATGGCGCATCAGCTTCACCTGCAAAACTTATGGAGCAGAGATTCATCAAGGACTACGTACCACTCTCGCCTCCAGATTCCACTGACCTCCAAAAATTGGCCCTAACACTACCTCTATACGAGTCACCCCCCAAAGAACTCGTCCGTTGGGTAACTGAGCAAAACGGTGCGACACTCAAAGGAGATGAATGGATCTATTATTCTGATGCCGCAGGCCGCCCCGTTCGCGTGCTCCGCCTTCCATCTTCTCCATCTGGGGCTCAGCGTATACGCGCCACCTACGGCACTGCCGAAACATCAGAAGAATGGATTTACGACCTAGAACGAACCACCGGCGGCTGGAAACTTCTCAACAAAGGCTATAAGAGGTTATAAAATCACCACCACGGAACCCTACACGGGTTTCCTCGCAAAAGATTGGCTTCCGGCATGACCCCCAAAGGGGTTCCGCAACACAAGCCCGGGGTTGCATACCGCTGGCTACACTCTTACCCCCATTGGGGTTTCCCGTATCGAGACACCCTGCAAAAGCACCAACAAGCATAGGCTTCAACTAGACCCCATTCGTGAGATTCGTGCAATTCGTGGTAAAAAACTCCATCAAGCACAGAAAAAAATCAGTCTCCAATCCCCCATAATCTGTGGCTAGATGGTTCCATCAATCAAGCTCCTTCAAGCAGGGCTCCATCTGGCAAGCTTTCTGTCCCTTCCGTGTATTCTGTGGTTAGAAAAAATCCTTCACCACATTGACCTCAGGCTTCTTGCCTTCTTCCAGGGTTACTTCCACCACATCGAAGCGCCAGAGGAAGTCGGTTTCCTTGAGCATGTACAGCCAGGCTCTGGCTCCGCGTTCGATCAGTTCCTGCTTGGCAGGAGTCACCGCATCCAGCGGACGGCTACCCTCGCGCCTGCGGCGGGTCTTCACCTCCACAAAGGTCAGCACCTCGCCATCACGGGCCACGATGTCCACCTCACCCCCTTTCGGGCCGCGGAAGTTTTTATAGAGGATCCGGCGCCCTTCCTTCATCAGCTGCAGGCGCGCCATCTTTTCCCCCATCCGGCCGATCTCATGCGGCGCAATGCGCTCGCCCTGCCGGTCAGTCAAGCGGCAGGGAAAGTTGAGAGACGGGTGCAAAAGAGCGACGATGTATCCGAGTAGGCCCATGGTTCTGCAGAGCTTCCAAGTGGGCCTTGGTACCGTACCCCTTGTGCTTCTCAAAACTATACTCGGGGAATTCCTGCGCGTACTCCAGCATTTTCCGGTCACGCGACACCTTTGCAATAATACTCGCCGCCGCGATGGAAAGACTCTTGCCGTCCCCCTTCACCAGTCCTTCAGAGCCAAAGGGGAAATTCGGCACCGCCAGACCATCGATCAAGCAATACACCCCCGGCTCTCCCAGTGCCTTCACCGCACGCGCCATCGCCGCATGCGTGGCTTTCAAAATATTGATTTCATCGATCTCCTCCACCTCCGCGTAGCTATGCCCCCAGCGGATGCTCTTGTCCGCCATCAGGTCCTCATAAATCTGCTCGCGCTTCTTCTCGCTCAGCTTCTTTGAGTCATTTAACAATGGATGCGTGAATCCCTCTGGCAGGATCACCGCCGCAGCCGACACCGGACCTGCCAGCGGCCCGCGCCCAGCCTCATCCACCCCGGCAATCACCTGGTGCCCCTTACCCATCGCTACCAACTCATGTTCAAAATCTGGCATAGTTCTTAGAATCTAGAATGATGAATTTAGAATCAAGAATAGAAAAAATCTATCTCTACCCCCTCATAATCTGTGGCAGGAAAAAGGAGCATGTGGCTAGTAGCCAACAGTATCACCCGTTTCATCAAGCAAGGTTTCATTAACCCCGCTTCTGTGCCATCCGTGTATTCCGTGGTAGAAAACCACCTACTTGATTGCCGCCAAGGCCGCCTCCGCGCACTTCATGCCGTCCAGCGCGGCACTCACGATACCGCCGGCATAGCCAGCTCCCTCGCCGCAAGGGAGAAGACCCTCCACCTCCGGGTGCATCAGGCTAGACTCGTCACGCGGGATCCTGACTGGACTGCTTGTCCTGGTCTCGAAACCAAGGAGGTTCGCCTCCTCGCCCACGTAGCCTTTCATCTGCTGGCCGAATTTCTTCAAGCCGATCTTCATGCGGTAGCTCACATCGTGCGGCAGAATCTCGTCCAGCCTCGCACTGGTCAGGCCCGGGAAGTAGCTCGTCTTCGGCAGCTCATCGGAAAGCTTCCCTGCGATGAAATCCTTCACCCGCTGGCCCGGTGCCTTCTGCACGCCGCCGCCAGCCTTGCTCGCCTTGATCTCCAGCGCCTTCTGGTAGGCGATGCCCGCCAGCACGCCGTGCTCCTTCTGAAATTCTGCGGTATCCTCCGGCTCCACCGTCACCACCATGCCGCTATTGGCAAAGGGGCTGTCGCGGCGTGCCAAGCTCATGCCATTCACCACCACCTCGTCATTCTCCGTGGCCGCAGGGACAATGAAGCCACCCGGGCACATGCAGAAGCTATGCACCCCGCGCCCGTCGATCTTCGTCGCCAGTCGATAACGCGCCGCAGGGAGAATCCTCGGACGCTCCAGCCCGCGATCATACGAGTACTGGATGCTATCGATGAGCGGCTGCGGATGCTCGATCCGCATGCCCACGGCGAAAGGCTTCTGCTCCAGCAGGATATGCTTATCCGCCAGCAGCTTGTAGATATCCCGCGCGCTGTGCCCCGTCGCCAGGATCACCGCATCACCAGTGATCTCCCTGCCATCCGCCAGCACCACGCCGCGCATCTTCTTGCCACCTTCCATCATCAGGAAGTCCGTCACCTTCGCATTGAAATGCACCTCCCCGCCCGCAGTCAGGATGCTCTCGCGCATCGCCTTCACCACGTTCGGCAGCAGGTTCGAGCCCACGTGCGGGTGGGCATCTGTCAAAATCTTCTGCGGTGCACCGTGCGCCACCAGCGTCTCGTACACATCGCGCACAGGACCGCGCTTCGTCGCACGAGTGTACAGCTTGCCGTCGGAGTACGTACCCGCACCACCTTCACCGAAGCAGTAGTTTGAATCCTCGATCACCCGGCCCTCCTTCATGATCGGCCCCAGGTCGAATCGGCGCGTACTCGCATCCTTGCCGCGCTCCACAATGATAGGCTTCACGCCCAGCTCAATGCTGCGCAGCGCCGCGAAAATCCCCGCAGGCCCGCAGCCCACGATCACCACGCGCTTCTCATCCCCTTTAAGGGCAGGATAGCTAGGCACCGGCTGCACGTACTCCGGCAGAGGACCATCGATCCCCACCTCCATGCGCAGCTGCACCTTGATCTGCTTCTTACGCGCATCGATGGAATGCTTCTGCAGGCGCATCTCCTGCACGCGCTCCGGCTTCACCCCCAGCTTGCGGCAGACCGCACGCTTGCGTGCCGCCTCATCCTCGGAATTCTCCAAAGCCAGAATAATATCAACCAGTTCTACACGCGCCTCAGCCATACCCCAAAACTCATGCTCCACCCCCCACAGATAGTCAAAACTAAAGTGGGGGGACTACCCCACAGCAATTTCTGACCTAAAAGGATAAATTAACAATGATCGGTTCCATCATCGTAGCCTTCACCCCACATTGAGAGACCCGAAATGCTCCCCGCTCTTCATAGCTCATTTCACGATGCTCAAAAGAAACAGGAACCGCCACCTCAATAAGCCATTTGCGAAATTCATCCTCAAGTAACATATGATCATAAGCTAAATCCGCACTACTCAAACCATAGATCGCATCCATTACATTTCCATCCTTGAGATAACAAGAAGCATGCATCACAGCATCCGCGGCCCCCTGTGTAGCACTATATAGGCAATCACGATGGGGTGATATAATAGGTCTGCATTCTTCATCAGATATATTTAAACCACGATGAAATGACTCCCCAATAATCTCCAGCACATCTCTTGGCCGCGATTCCTCACACAAAGACTCCCAGCAAGGCAATGCCCTGCGAGCCACAAAATAACTTAGCCACCTCAGAGCCTCAGAATCCGAATCATGAATATGGTTCAAAGCCATTCCCAATGGAGACCCCATTACATAATCTCTGGGCATACCATCATCCGCATCCCATATCGCACTGATATGCTCCTGTAAAATCTCCGCTGCTTTATTCATAGCTAGTAAACTCCCAATCAACCCTCTCCTTAAAGATCTCAATAAAACCCTCCAGCGCCTCAAGCGGCATCTTGCTTAGCCAGCCACACGGTCCTTGTCCGATCCGTATCATCTCTAAAAATCTCACAGACCATATGCCCATCGCGGTATATCTCCACACCAATACCGTCACGGTGACTTACATCACTCGCTCTGACTATTTTGTATTTGGATCTATCAAACGCCACACCGCAGTACTAACAGCCGCAATCAAAAAAATCCAACCACAAACTCCCCCAGCACACGCGCTCCGTCTGTCTCGCCTGAAGGTTTATGTAATTGACCACTCATTCCCCCTTCACCCTCCAATAAATAAGCTCAATCAACTCCCACTGTTTTCCAAAGCCTCCTGCACCTCACGAACCTCTTCATCTTGGCCAGTTAGCTTGGGATCGAAATAGGTTTCGAGAACCAGAAACATCTCCTCTTCCCCTTTGCGAAAATAGGTAACCTCCAGATCCGGATACCACGCAGATGTCTCAGAGCCCCAACCCAGATTTTCTAGCACCTCGATCACCTTCTCGGGAGAACTCCCCACCAACTCCACCTCATGCTCACGGTTGAGTCGGAAAAACCTATCCTGCCATGCTTTCATCGTTGTTCCAAACTCGCCTCCATCTTCCTCATCGCCACTGACGCTAGGATCATCAGAAGGCCTGCGATCAACAGAAGGATGTCTGAGCGATGGACGTAGCCTAGGACCATGTTCAGCTTCCGATCACTGCGATCATACTGCAGATCATACTCTTGACGAAACTCCTCGTTGCGCTTGGCCAGTTCCTCCATCGCTGGAGTCTTGGCGAGATATTCCTCTGCTGCCATTTCCTGGGTAATGAAAAAACTCCCGTCCCACCCCGGAGCATGCAAATGAGCTGTCGTGAACAGCCCCCCAACTGGTCTCAGCAGGAGTAAGAGACCAAAGACAAACAATACGCGGCGGAGGATTTTAGGATACATAGATCGGATAACAGGACTCTCATGAACTAACAGCATCAGCCCACCCGTCCAAGAAGAAATCTACTCCGCTCCAAATACCACCCGCTTCGTCTCGACCCGTTTCTCCGCATTCAGCGGAAATCTCTCCATGGGCGGGGCTGATGCCTGAGTCACCCCGTATGTTTTCGAATGCAAAGGCGTCTCGACAAGATAGTAATCAAGCTCCCCCTCTGAGCCGATATAGTAAGTCTGGGCCACAAAGGATTGATGCAAGGTCCGCTGGTAGGCACCGCGAGCTTCCTCCGAGAATTCGACATACGTCATCGACCGGGTACCACTACAGCCAGCAAGTGCCACAGTAGAGAGGAAAGCCAGGAACCCACATTTCATCAGCGACTACTTAGCAAGAGAGTAGACCCGATTCAAGAACGCGCGCTCTCAGTAGGACCTCGTAGCTTGGACTACGCGACATGAGACACATCCTTGCCTGACTTACACCTCCAGATAACCAGCAGCACGAAGGCATCGACCAGCAGATGGACGGCGAGGCCCCAGTTGCGCTGGGATTCATAGCTTTTCGCGAGCAAGGCTGCCCGGGTGTGCGGCATTTCAGGAATGGGCATGCTCAGCAGGTCATGCCGAATCGCCTCCGTAAAGGCATAGGATCCCCACAACCCCAGTAGATTCATCGCCGCAAAGCCCAGATAAGCCACCGTCAGCAGACACTTGAGTCTAACATTCATGCTGGGGCTGGAGGTCACGAACCAGCCAAACAAGGCTAGCAAGGTGACGGTGTAGAAGTTCCAGTAGAATTCAATCTTACCAGTCCCTTCCAGAAAAAGATCCGCTATATCTTTCGCACTCATCACATTCTAACCCCATTCACCATCTACTCAGAGGAAAGGAGACCTCTCTATTCATTTGCGTCTAATTACTCATCCGGGAACATCGCCTTGCCGATGAGATGGTTCAGGGTGCAGATGTCACCACCATGGCTACAGCCATCGTGTTCCGCGTGCAGCTGCAGTACTTTGAGCGTGGCTTCATTCGCAGAGGGACCTGAGGCGGCTTGCTTGGTATCTTTCGCCTTTGGCACGGGAAGCACACGACCTTCGTGCACCGTCCCCCATACTGGGATACTCTTAATTTTCTCCGCCGCACAGGTCACCGGATTATCCTCCAGCACCGTAAAGTTTGCCAGCTTGCCGGACACGATGCTACCTACCTCTTTCTCCATCCCCAAAGAGAAGGCCGCCTCCAACGTCACTGCCCTCAGGGCACCTTCACGGGTATTACGCTGGTTCTCACCAGCTACGCGGCCAGAGACTGTCTTGCGATTCACCGCACAGTCCATCAGGAAGAGCGGCTGGCTTGGAGCCATCGGCATGTCCGAGTGGTAGGAATAGGATATGCCAGCCCGTTCCACATCCCCCATACGCACCATGTTGTCCGCGCGCTCAGCCCCTAGCCCCTTCTCGCTGTACTTGTCCGCCAGCATGGTCACGTAGTAGGGATTTCCACTGACGATCGCCCCCAGCCTCTTGATACGCTCGATCTGGTCTTTCTGAGAGAGTGAGAAATGCACCAGCACCGTACGGTGATCATAGCGCGGAAAACGGCGCATGTTAGCCTCCAGATTATCCAGCACCATATCCACACCTTTGTCCCCGGTGACGTGGATATGGATCTGGTAGCCAGCATTCCAATAGATGCGAAACGCGTTTGCGAAATCTTTGGGCGGCATGATCCACTCACCGTGGTGGCCATCCAGATAGGGTTCTCGCACCTGCATCAGCTGGGAGTACACGGCACCATCGGCAAAGAGCTTGATCTGCTTCGGCACCATGCTCGTCATCCCTTGCCCCCAGTTCAGGATTTTCTCAGTCTCTGTGATGGTCGTGTCCGGATACATCGCGTAGAGCGACTTCCCATCCGGGATGAAGTAATAGCGGAAGGGTGTTTCCGGACGAGAGAAGACAGCATTCTGAGCATCCTGCAGCTTCTTGGAGAAGAGCCCCCCGGGCTCGCAGCCTAGGGTCACGCCATTAGCATGGAAATAGTCTCTGGTTAGCTCCAGGCCTTGCTGAAAACGCTCGGGAGTGACCATCACAGGCATCAGCTTTGGTAGGATCGCGAACATGCCGGCCTCATAAAAATGACCTTTCTTCAGGTCGGCCTGCTTCTTGGCAGCTTCCGGCATGGCCGATACAAAGGCCTCATCCAAGCCAATGAGTTCCAGAGCTTTGGTATTCAAATAAAATTCGTGGGCCGAGCGGTGCCAGACTACGATAGGCCTGGTATCACTCACTTTATCCAGCATCTCACGACTCATGTCCCCATGGAAATAATGGTGGTAGCCCCAGGTGAGCAGCAGCGCATCAGGTTGCTTCATTTCAGAATGCACGGCCTTCAGTCTTTCCATATACTCTGCGGCACTCTTGGCTGCGGGAATGGTGCCACCGGGTAAGACCCAATCCTCGATGGAAATAATGTGAGATGTCATGGTGAGAGCTGACAGCAAGGGATGATCGTGCTGGGCAATGAACCCTGGAACAATCACCTTGTCTGCAAAAGTCTCGTCTACCTTGATAGGCTGATCGCCCGCGGCCTGCTGTAATTGATCAAGCGACCCTACTGCCAGAATCCGATCTCCCACCACGGCTACTGCTGTCGCCTTAGGCTGGTCAGGGTTCATGGTTATGATCTCCTTGGCCGTATAGATGGTTGCTTTTGGCAAGGGATTTTGAGGATCTAGCACATCCTGCAAACTACCACTGTCGGCCTGAGCCGGGATAGCAGCCATGGAACAGGCACACACTACTGACTGAATATAAACACGAACACTCATAACACTTTACACATTGAAGTTAAAAAACTTAACCCCACACTTTTACTAACAAATTGGAAAATTGTCCACTAAGTTGATGTGCAAAAAACACCATGCTTCTCTCACCCGTTCTGCTCCATGAGCGGTGGCTGGAAGAGTAGATGGGCCATGATGATGGCCTGCTGTAGACGCTCAGGCGGGCAGCGGAAGGAAATCTTGCTCTGGTAATCGCGGTGCTCGAAATGCATGCCATCTAGTTCAAACGAGCGCGACTGTTCCTTGATCAGAAAATAGGACGGGATCTTGCCTTCCTTCGTCTTAAAGTAACGTCGGCCAAACATCCCCACCACATAGCTCATGGGAAAATCCGACTCCTCGCTCAGATCCAGATGGGTACGCAACATACCTATCTGGAACCTCCACCGCCGCAGTTGACTCCCCTCCAGATCACAAAGCACAAACTCCGGACAGGACTTGAACCCCTCCAAATGATAACGGTAGATCAACCGGTAGTGTTCCTCCCCGGCGATGCAGACCTCAGCCGCCTGATCTCCTACACCGAAGACATACCACTTCGAGAGAGACTCTAACACACTTACCGTACCCTTGATCATCTCACACAATAGCTAAACAGCCGATATCTAAAGCGTCCAACAAGATCCTCTAGTCCCCAGACTCAGCCTTGACCACCTGCTGCTGAAGCTCATCCTCAATCTTGCTGCGCAAGATCTCTGCCCGGATCGCCTCGACCAGACACATCACCACGACTCCAGCATTGAGCACCACTACCCATGTATTAGGAGTCTGCCGCTCCGTATCCACATAGCCTAGCAATCTCGTTACCAGCCAAACGCCGAACACGATTACCAAACCAAACTGCACACGAACCTCTTGCCGGATCAGCAAGCTGTCGTGGGCCTCTTTCCCATACAACCAAACTTGCCTCTTCTGCAGCTTGGCCAGGAGTTTTTTCTCGCGCTCGTTGATCATCTTCACATCACTCACTTAAAAACCAAAGAATACAGCTAATATGACCAACCCGATGGTGGCGAGCAACACAAACAAAATGAATTGGCACATCGAAGCGATCCAAGACCTGACGCCAAATTCCTTCTCGCATGTTTCGCAGCTGTAGATGACTGGCTGTTGAGCCTGATGCAATGCTGCAAAAGGCAGACTGATCATGGCAACGCATCCTGCTGGGTATACCGCATAGCGCTTTCCTATGTATTTAACCGAAGTCGAACTCCTACAGTGAGGACATTCTGGGGCTTTCTTGACGTTCTTTTTCCTATTCATCCCCCCTCAGCTCTCTTGTTCATATAGTCCATCAAGACTCCAGCAATAGGACACCGCATTTTGGAAAACGTTCATCAGTAGCTCAACATCTGCTGCCGTACGATGACCTGCATCAACATTATCTATCGCCTTCTGTTTGAGTTCTGCGATCATTCCTGCGTTCTAACATCATTATAAACTCCACACTTTAAGCTTATTCAGAGACTTCTCTTCTACTCCCTCAGAATCACTTGCGTCAGCACCTTCTAATTCTGTCCACGAGATATGTGCTGGCAGCGAAAGCCAACTTGATAGAATTTCTGTAGCGTCCGACACCCGCTCTATGTCACACCCAAATGGCAACTCGTCATCTCTGTTGAGAATAGAAGCGAAACGTAACTGACAGGCTTGTCCATCATGCCATGCATATGTGAGCAGCTCATCTCCCCACTTCTCTTTTCTGAGGATAGATACCTCCTGCAGAAATTCCACCCACTCGGGCACACTTGCATCAACACTCTCCTTTGAGATGTACCATACATCCAGGTCAGACTCATTTCTGATTTCCATGAGCCAATTGGATAAAACCACATTCATTGGCAAAACTCCGTGTACACCTCTTTGAGGATGGTGTTCTGGATACTTTCCATGGTCTTGCGTTCCTCAGGGACGGCGTCCTCGTGGCCGGAGAGGTGGAGCAAACCGTGGATGATGTAGAGCAGCAGCTCACGCTCGAAGCTATTACCGTACTCCTCCGCGTAGCTGCGGGCGGTCTCCGTGCTAATGACGATTTCGCCGTGGGCAAAGGTGATCACATCCGTAGCACCGGGGATATCCATGAAGTCGCGGTGCACCAGATCAATGGTTTCATCGTCCACCAGACTGATCTCCACGAAATCCAGCTCAGGCAGCACTCCGCCACCATTGGCAGGGTTTCTGAGCGCCAAAGGATAGGCGCGCTGCCCGCAGTCCTCCAGCCATTCCAAAAGTGCGTCGGAAAGCTCGATGGCTTCCTGGTTATTATAGACCTCCAACATGAATCTGTCTCGCTTAGGAAGCCTTCGCTACGCGCTTGGTCTTCTTGCGCTCAAGCGCAGGATTGCGTTTCGGATTCGGCTGAGGCTCATCCAGATCGATCTCCACAGCCTCCACCTTCTTCTGCTTGGCGGCCGGGCGACCAGCCTTGCGCATTTCCTCATCCGCAGCGGCGTCTTCTTCCTTAGGATAATCAATGCGGCTGTGTAGCATGCTGCGCAGGGTCTTGGCGAAGCTCTCACGGATCTTCTTGATGTCGCGCAGAGTCAGGCCAGTGTCATCCAGCATGCCTTCGTTCACACGCTTCATCACGATGTCATCGACCAAAGACTGGATACGGGCCGGCGTAGGCTTACCAAGGGTGCGGGAGGCACTCTCCACACAGTCCGCCAGGGAAATAATACCACTCTCCGGTGTGCGCGGGCGTGGTCCTGGATAGCGGAAATTCTCTTCCTCTACTTCCGGAATGTCCTCGATCTTCTCGAGCCCCTTCTCCACTTTTTCCTCTCCATCTTTGCGAAGTTCCTTCGCCTTGTGGTAGAAGTAGTAGACGAGGGAATCACCATGATGCTCACGGATCACATCCACGATCGCGGGATTCAGCTTGTGCTTCATCGCCATGTCTACCCCATCTTTCACGTGGGCAATGATGACCAGCGCGGACATCGTCGGCGTAAGGTTGTCATGAGGATTCTCATCCCCCTGGTTCTCGATGAAATAGGTCGGCTTCTTGAGCTTGCCGATGTCATGGAAATAGGAACAGACACGGCACATCGTGGCATTCGCGCCCACCTGCTCCGCTGCAGCCTCGGCCAGTGAGGCTACGATCAGGCTGTGATGGAAGGTTCCCGGTGCTTCCAGCTGCATCTGACGAAGCAGCTTGTGGTTCAGGTCACTCATTTCCAGCCAACTGATATCCGTGGTCACCCCGAACATGCTCTCCAGTGCCGGCAAGATACCACTCACCGCCATAGCCATCAGGATACTCACACCCAGGGCAATAGCTGCCTTGATACCAAAGGTTCTCCAGAGCTGTGTGGTTTCAGGCATCTGGATCATGCCAAACACGACGGCCAGAATCAGAACCACCACACCGGCGTAAAAACCTGCTCTCAGCAGAGCTCCGCGGCGGCGGACATTCTTCGTCATCAGAACCACCGTAATCCCGGAAATCAAGCTGATCACCATGTACTGCAGTAAATAGGCCTGGGGGACGATCAAAGCCCCCAAGAGGGTGACCACATAGGTCGTAAACATGCCGCTCAGTCTTCCTAGAAGGACGGAGTTCACCAAAGGAGCAAAGGCGAAAGGAATCAATAGCACCCCGTAGTTCGGGTCCTTGCCGTTGCTGAAGGCCATGAAGCTGACGAACTCGATCAGGCACAAGTGAAACAGAATACTACCAAACACCAGGGAGACACGGCCATTCCGGACCCGATGCAGGTGCTGCATGTCAAATAGCGTCACCAGCCCCAGAGACATGATGATGTGCACAAAGACAGCAGAGCGGGTGCTCCCCACGATCAGTCTTTCTGACGGCACCTGGTACACCAGCGCAGCACTGGTCACAATGAAGATCACGTACAGGAGTATTCTTACTCCTAGACTACGATCAATAGATCCAGCGACCGCACGTTCTTGTGTACGACGTTTTTTACCGGAGGACATACCCTTCTGGGCTAGTCTCCAGCGTTTGATGGCATCAATGAATCCCACTGATTTGCTTTAGGGTTGGTTAACATGCAAAAGAGCGCGTTCACCGACTTAGCCGACTTCTGCGCCCTCTTTCTTCCCAACATCTAATCCCTCTGGCGCCAGATAGCAACCCTTCCTTTCGCCTTAACGCGCCATTTTGTCACACCTGGAAGCCAAAACCTAGAATTATCTAGGTAACCATGCCCATCTAGATAGCTGAAAAAAATAGCCATAAAGTCCAGCAATCAGGGCAATTTACCCTGAAAAAGAGCTAGTTCTGCACTCCATTTTGTTCCTCCAAACCACCTGTAATCTCACCGTAATGTTCCATTTTTACCATGGACGCAGCAGAGAGAAGCATCCAGTCTCTCTCCTCGACTGCGCAAAACACTCACTCTATGAAGCCCTATCTCACCCTACCTCTTGCCCTCATTTTCTGCACCAGCTGTAGCGAGAAACAAGACTCCACGACCTCACAGAATGAGAGCAAAGGCAAGACCTCCCAGACAGCTCCATCCCGAACCCAAAGCGCGCGCACTTTCCACCAGCAATCGCGCCTAAACAATCTCATGGAGCGCTCATCAGAGCCCAATCTGGAATTCGACTACGTCCAGCAAGTCGCCGACCTGCTGGACGATCTAGACCGACCACTCACTGAGGAGGAAGCAGCGCAAGTCGGACAAATGCTCAAGAACGTCGAAGAGCAATCACCCCGCCTCGCCGAGAGCATCGTCAGAAAAGTAGACCTGAGCAGTGACCACTACCCGGAGACGCTCAAGCACAGCATGCTTACCTGCATCCGACCTCCCGTAGAGCAATTCCGCCTCAGCCTCAGCTCCCTTCAGAGCCAGGACTACCTCGATGACATCCTGGAGAAATCGCTCACCAGAGTCGAAGCCGAGGACATTCCGCTCATCGTGGAGCGCCTCTATGACGAAAGCAACCGCGGTCCGGAGTTCAACTCCTCCGTACTCAGAACACTGTTCAAATCCAGAGGCATCGCCATCGATGACCTGAACCACGCAGCCTCCAGCCTGATGGAGCTGCAGCCCGAGCTCGTCCCCGATGCCCTGCGCGGCTTCTACAAGCGCCTCGACAAGCTGGTGGAAGACCAGAAAATGGAACCCGCCGAGGCAGAGCTGATCAAATCCATCATGCAGTAGGCCGGATTACCATTTGGGTAATTTGACAGGTTTCTTAGTCCCCTTCTCATAGGGCAAGGCGGCGTCAGTATCCGCTAGCCACTGATTGAGTTCTTTGGCCAGCTGTAGAAACACCTCCTTGTGCTGCTTGTTTTTGAATGCTTGATCCAGGGCTGGTGCAGCCAGGTCTAACCCCTCGGCCAGATTGAGCTGCTCACCCTCTGGTGACTCCAGGTCGTAAAACTCATAGTGACCGTAGCCCAGGTATTTCTTGGAGTCCGGGCTATTGTATTGAAGGAGCAGCTTGTACCTACCCTTGATAATCGTGGAGGATGGAGCCCCTGAGACATGCACGGGTTGATGCCTGAAGAGCCCTCTTTCCTCGATCTCCTTCCCTTCTAACAAGGGAAGGATGGAAACGCCGTCTGTCTCAGGCAGAGACTTAACCCCACACAGCTCACCGATCGTCGCAAAGAAATCAACCGCATGTACCGGAGTCTCGGTACCTCCACGATAGTCCTTCCATTTGATAATGAGAGGCACACGTACGCCACCCTCATAGGGAGTCGCTTTTTTACCGACCAGCGGAAGGTTATCCGTCCGGCTGGTCGCGCCATTGTCACTCATGAATACGAGAAAGGTATTCTCGATCAGCTTTTTCCCGGGACTACGCGGATCCTCCGTCTCCTCCAGATACTTCACCACTCGTTCCACACTGCGATCAATAGAGCTAACCATTCCCGCATAGTCCGCATTCTTGTGACCCGGATGCTTGGGATCTTTCTTTTGGTTCTTATAGAGATCGATGTCTGACTGCGGAGCCTGCACTGGGGCGTGCACTCCATAATGCGGAAAATACAGGAAGAAGGGTTCCGCCTTCATCACCTCCATTGCCTTCAGCGCCTCGTCAGTCAGTCGGTCGGTGAGATACTGACCCTTCTTTCCATTGGCCGGGAGATTTGCCAGAAACGGAAAAGATCCATCCTCAGCCGCCCAGTATTTCCCACCTTTCGGACCTTGCGGCCCAGTCGTGGAACTCTTGCCACCCCCAGGCATCCCCTGCGAACTCCCCCCATAGGTGATCTCAAATCCACGTGCCTTCGGGCCCGTATCTGTGCCAGCCTTACCCAAATGCCATTTTCCGATCTGCGCGCAGCGATATCCCTGCTTGGAGAGCAACTCGCTGATGGTAGTAAACTTTGTGTCCAGCTGTCTCTCATTCTTGCGTCTTCCAAGCTGATGCTTGGCTGAGTCCTTGGGATCCGTCACCGTGTACATGTGATGGCGGGTCGGATACAGACCGGTCAGAATATCTGCCCGTGTAGGTGAACAGACAGGCTCGACGTAGGCTCTTTGAAAACAAAACCCTTCCGCTGCCAGCTTCTTCAAGACAGGAGTCTGATAGTACTTGCTACTGTACTCATTGAAGCCCTCCAGATCCGTCCACCCCTGATCATCTGTTAGAATAAATACAATGTTCGGCGTGAGAGGTTTGGCAACAACCGAGGTGATCAGTAGCAGAAATAGAAGCAGTCTTTTCATAATGAGTGGGTACAAGAGCACCTTGCCATATCATGAGAAGAATGACTCCCCCTATTACAAGAAAAACTAAACTACTCCCGCCCCTTCTCGTAAGCAGAGATGATGCGGGACACCACAGGGTGACGTACCACGTCGCTCCCCGTGAAGCGTAAGAAGGACACGCCATCCACCCCTTTCAGGATACGCTCGGCCTCTAACAAGCCACTCGGCACGCCCTTCTTCAGGTCGATCTGGGACGTATCCCCCGTGACCACACAGACTGAGCCCTCACCGATACGGGTTAGCATCATCAGCATCTGCTCCTGGGTCGTGTTTTGAGCCTCATCCATGATGATGAAGGCATTGGAAAGCGTTCTACCGCGCATGTAAGCCAGAGGTGCAATTTCAATCGTACCGTCTTCCATGTAGCGTTTACCCTGTTCAGGATCGAGCATATCGTGCATGGCATCGTAGAGAGGGCGCAGGTAGGGAGCTACCTTCTCCTGTAAATCACCGGGCAGGAAGCCCAGCGCCTCGCCAGCCTCCACGGCAGGACGCGTCAGCACAATCCGGCTGATCAGGCGCGCCTTGAGCATGCTCAGCGCCATCGCCATTGCCAAATAGGTCTTGCCGGTACCTGCTGGCCCGAGCCCGAAAATCACGTCGTGGTCCGCCATCGCCTCGATGTAGCGTACCTGCTGAGGCGTGCGGGGCACCACGGGCTTGCGCCCGCTGGAGCCTAGTAACTTCACCTTGCCCATGTCCGCCACTCCGGTCTCACCTCCGGTGCCAGCCACATCGATGGCCATGCGGAAATCCTTGGCGGAAATATCCGAGCCGCTGCGGCGAGCCTCTTCCAGATCCAGCATGGCCTGCTTCGCCTGCTCGACAGCCGCATGCTCACCCTTGAGCAGCATCCAACCTTCACGCGTCACGGCTTTCACACCCAGCTTATCCTCCATGTACCTGAGCTCCTTCGGCTCGTTAGCGAAGAGTGCATGCAAAAACTGTGGAGTCTCAAACTCCAGTCTGATTTCTTTTTCTTCCACTGTCGGCATCGTGACGATTTATTTGGATAGGATTTTTTTTCGTTACCTGAGATAATCTAGCCCCTAAATAGGTTCTATGGGACAAAAAATGCTCTGCCCGTCTCTCCAGACTGACAGGGTACTAAGCCCCTAACCCCGAAAACTCAACTCTCAAATCCCGCATCAACCCTCAGAAAGACAAAACCTCATGTCATTCACTAGACCTCTGCTATCCAGCCTCCTTGTTTTCCACGCGTCTGCCTCCCTCCAGGCTGATGATCTCCAAGCCCTCGGCGATGAGTTCACCACCTCACTCACTCAGCCCCAATGGAGCCGCCTATATCAGACTGAAGGGTGGGATGCCGACCAGCTGGAGCTGTGGGATTTTAATCCCAGCTATGCTCCTGGTCACATGGTGATGGCCCCGCACACATCCTCCTGGTATGCCGACCTCAAAGGCGTCCTCGTCTACAAGGAAATCACCGGGGACTTCGTCCTCACCACCCGCATGCGCGTCACTCGCCGCGGCACCAACAGCACCCTGCCAAACGACGGCACATTCTCCGAGCAATCCGGCCCTCCATCCCGAGCCTTTTCCCTCGCCGGCATCTTCGTCCGCAATCCCAGAAATATCAGCTCAGCAGCTCCAGATCCCGCCCCAGCCGGCACGCCCACCTACCCATCTCCAGCGGAAGGACAGCCTGGCCACTACACTACCGACTGGACACCTGACGGAGAAAACTACCTCTTCCTATCCTTCGGTTGTGCCGGAAACCCCAACACCTGGCAGTACGAGGTCAAAACCACCTCCAACGGCACATCCACTCTCTACTACAACACTCACGGCGTCCCTGCTGACAACGCCTCCGCCCAATACGTCACTCTCCAGATGGTACGCGTCGGCAATACCATCGTCACCATGCGCAAACACGATGACGGCCCATGGATCGTGGAAAACCGCTACATTGAGAGCCCCTCAGTTCCCCAGCAGCAATTTCCAAATTTCGGCCAGACTCTCCAAGTAGGACTCACCACCTACACGGACTGGAGTAGCATGAGTAACGTCTACTACAACAGCGGAGACCATGCCTCCCAGTTCCAGCACAACTACTCGGTGCTCGATGGAGCTTCTTTCAATCCCGACCTCATCGCCTACGTAGACTATTACCGCTTCCAGCGCCCGGACCCCGCCATCACCGAGGAAACTCTGGCGGCCTTACCTCTGGCCTTTGAAAACAACACCGCTACCAATCTCCCCGCCACTGGTGCCGGGGCTTACCTCGGCGACAACGCCAACTCCCCCGCACCGGATCTCAGCGCAGATTCGGACAACGACGGTGTGAGTAACCTCATCGAGGCTCTCACCGGCACCAACCCAGCCAATCCCGAGTCCCGGCCTGATATCATCAGCAGCGACAGCTCGGACCTCACACTCACCCTCCCTCACCAGAACAATCTCAACTCCGTGACCCTGGAAATCCAGCACTCCTCTAGCCTCGACTCACTGGATTGGACCACCCTCGCCACCCGCACCTCTGCAGGCTGGTCCATCTCTGCCCCGCATCAGGCATCAGACGACTCCACCCAGCTTCTCTTCACCACCCCACTAACAAGTGGCGAAAATTTCTACCGCATCCTCGTCACCCCGTAGTACCTCTCAAACAAAAGAGGCGGTGTAGCAACTAAGCCACACCGCCCCTCTAATTCTAACTACTTACTCCGCTGCACGGATCTTGATCACCCCGAGGGAATCCGTACCGCCGGAGCCCTTGATTTTGGCGCGCAGGGTATAGCTGGCTCCAGGCTTCACCTTCTCCAGCTTTAGTTTGTAGACGATATCCTTGAGCTGACCACCACTGAAGGCATTGTGTTTGTCCACGGACACAGCCTTACCGTCTTCACAGAGTGAGACCTCGCTCACCTCCAGCGCATGGAGGCCTTTCTCATAGAGGAACACCACCTCGTACACTCCGGCATTTTTGAACTGCCCGGCAGTCTGGAACTCCACTTCCTTCCACTCCTCGGTCACCTGTGCCGGCTTCCATTCGTCAATCTTCACATGGTTGAAGAAATCCTCCTTGGAAATCTTGGCCACCTGGTCCTTGGCATAGTGGATACCTTGGAGATCCCATCGCTTCAGCTGCCCTTTCATACGCTCCTTGAAAGAAGCGTAATCCTTCTGCTCCAGTGGAGTCCAGCCCACCTCAGCATAAGCTGCCAAGCGCGGATAGATCTGCTGCTCCATACGCTCCACCGTCGGGATCCACTCCCCCCACATCTGGCAACCGGTACCGATGATATTCTTCTCCTCATCCTTCGTTAGCCCCTTGATGACCGGATCAAAGGAATAGGCTTTCTGCAGGGAAATAGAGCCGTAACCATAGTCCAGATAAGTAGATGAGTGCACGGAGTTCACAATGCGGTGGCCGTCCTTCACGGCCTGCTTGGCCAGCTCCATGCTACCCTTCCAGAAATGGACGACAGTATCTGGCGAAAGCTTTGCCGCCTCGGCCTCATCGCCAGCATTCAAGCCACCGTGGACGTTGACCCCCATGATCTCATTCCAGCCCATGATGTTGCGTTTCTTGGACTCCACGATCTTGGCAATCCTGTTGGTGAAGTAGATCTGCACGTCGGCATTGGTCTTCAGCTTCTCACGCTTCATCAGTGCTTTCACCTCTTCGCTTTCTTTCCAGTGATCGTAGCGCACCTCGTCACCACCGATGTGGATGATCGGTGAAGGGAAAAGGGCAATGACTTCGTCGAAGATATCGTACATCGCCTGGTACACCTTATCACTAGCCGGGTTGTAGGTGTGGAAGTGCTTACCAAATCTAGTGGAAACCTCGACCTCTTCATTCTTCGTACCTAACCAAGGATACGCTGCAATAGCTGCCTGGGCATGTCCTGGCATCCCAATTTCCGGCACAATGGTGATGTGCCTGTCCTGCGCATACGCCACGATCTTTTTGATCTGTTCCTGCGTGTAGTAGCCTTCATGAGGTTCACCGGAGTAGTTCTTGCTGTTCCACCCACCAATCTGGGTGTCCTTCCGCTTGCTTCCTACTGAGGTCAGTTTCGGGTACTTCTTGATTTCGATGCGCCAGCCTTGGTCATCGGTCAAATGCCAGTGAAAGACGTTCATCTTGAGCGCCGCCATCTGGTCGATCAGCTTGAGAACCTCCTGCTCACCTTTAAAATAACGCGCCTCATCCAGCATGAATGCCCGCCAAGCAAAGCGAGGCTTGTCCTGGATCGAAACAAAAGGAACCTCCCACTTGGCTTCTACAGCTTGCTTCGAAACCACCTCCGCAGGCAGAAGCTGGAGCAGAGACATGACCCCGTAGAAGGCGCCTGCAGGATCAGCTGCCCTGATCACGATTCCTTTCTCCACCACATCCAAGCGGTATCCCTCACGGCCCAGCTCTCGCAAACTTTTATCCAGAGCCAGCTTGATCTGTGGACCTGCTGCTTGCCCTTTGATTTCCAAGTTCAATCCAGTGGCAGGAGCAAGCCTGTCACGAAGAGCCGCAGCCTCTGTGGCCAAGGACTCCGGAGCCACAATCACCGTATCCTGGCTGATCGTGAAATGGCCTTGCTTCACCGCCACTTGGGCAGGCATGGGAATAATGGAACATGGTTCACCCGCTGACACGAAGGCGGAAGCGGTGAACACAAGACAACTGAAAACAGTTTTTTTAATCATGTGATGTATCGATGAGAATGCGTGAATTTGCTAGCAGGCTTGCACCTACTGCGCTTGAGCACAAGGAGTGGACTTGTGCCGCGAACGACTGAACACAAAATCCAGCCCCGGCACAATACAGGAGCACAATTTGCCCCTAAGCTGCGCAACTAGTAGCTTAACCGAGAGATCCAGACCGTCAGCATTCATTCATTGTAAAACGCGAAAAGCCTGTTAGCGTCCTGATTTGTGCAATCTGGTAAACCGAACAAATCCAAGAAAGCTCTTCTCATCGTCCTCATCCTGGCCGCGCTCGCCATGTTAGGACTCTATGTTACTGGCGTCATCACCAATCAGGGCGAACCCCTCCCAGCCAAATGGAAAGGCATCAATACGGGTTACGAAGCGGTCGAGTAGCCACCTCCCTCTTGAAACATTTCACCACAGCGACGGGTACGTATACTCAATGCTAAAAATCAACCAGACTCTCGGACTCCTTGCGGCCATCCTCATCGCCGCTGTCCTGCTCTTCGGTCTCTATTTTGTGAAGCGGGAGTTCTACGATGAATCTCCTACTGAGATCCTCTCCGCCGGCCCCACCGTGGAAGAACTCCAGCAGATGTCCGAGCTCGTCTCCACCAAGGTCATCATCTCAGACATCCTCGAAGGCGAGAACGACCAGTACAAAGGCACCTGGATCATCCGTGGAGACGCCCTCCTGACCATCGATCTCAGCAAGGCCACCATTTCCCGGATCGATCAGGTCCAGCGTACCGCCACACTCACTCTGCCCCAGCCTCAGGTCACATCCGCTCGGGTAGATCACGAAGCCAGCCGCACCTACGATGTGGTGAAAAAGAAATGGTTCACCAACAAGGACAATGAAGCCCGCCTCCGCGATACCGCCATGAAGCAGGCCCAGAAACTCGTCGAGTCCACTGCCGCCTCCGATGAAAACTTCCAAGCCGCCCGCCAGAACGCCCAGTCCACCCTCCAAAGCTTCTACCAAAAACTCGACTGGCAGATCGACATCGTCTGGCAGAACTCGAGTAGGACGTAAACCCCTGCTTGCAAAATCATCCAAAACATCTAATTTGGATGAAAAGAGGAACCACCATGGAAACATTCACCGCCAACGAAGCCAAGCAGCACCTGGGCCGGGTCATCGACTCCGCTCTCCAGCACCCAGTCGGCATCACCAAACATGGTCGCCTCACGGTCGTGATGACTTCAGAGAAAGAGTATCAGGAATTCCTCGAGTACAAGAAGGTCAAAGAAGCCGTGAACGAAGGCTTCGCCCAGCTCGACAAGGGAGAAATCTCCACCCGCTCTATGGATGACCTAGCATTGGCTGCCATCGCAAGAGTGAAAGCTAAGCAGCCGTAAAGCATGGCTGATTACAAACTCTCCCTTCTCGCAGAGGAAGACCTCATCTCCATCTACGCCTATACCTACGAAACATGGGGAATTGAGCAGTTAGATACTTACAAAGGCTATCTAACAAAAGCACTGGAAGAGATCACCGCAGACCCATTCGGCATCGGCAGCAAGAGCCGTGACGACCTAGCCGAAGGCTGCCGCACCTACCGTGTCCAGCACCACTACTACGTCTACCGGGTCAAAAACAGCACCGTAGAAACCGCCCGCGTCCTCCACGAATACATGGACTTTCACCTACAGACGAAGGAGAGTTATTTTCCTATCTAATAGAAAACTCTCTCCTTGAAGTAATTAAAGCTAAGACAGCATCGTTATCTATGAAGCATTTTACCCCAGTTAAAAACTATAACGAAATAGTCCGATGGCTAAACAAAAACGATAACAAAGCTAGGTTGCTTGATGACTCGGTATCCACCATATTTGAATTATCCGATACTTATGATCTTAAATCGATAACCTTACAAGCATCCCGCTTACGGAACCTCTCTGTATGGTGGCATAATTACTTTCTAAAAGAATTGTGGGATAACACTGGTGACGTAAGTTCTTCAGGAGCTCGGATGTTGGATTACAAGTTCCTACACGTATTTCTGATGACAATGAGGTACGACCTGCTCCTTCGTAATGAAGCTGAACCAAGATCAAATATTAACTATTATACTGCCTATCCATTATTCTGCTTATTACTAACATTCAATCGGTGGAGTGAAGCATTATGGCTAGGTGAAAGGATTTATCGCAGTCAAACTGACCTGTGTTTTGGAAAAAACTACGTGGGAAAGGTATTTTCGGGCTGGCCAAAAGACAAAGAGTTCGCCGGATATGTAATAAAACTGTATTTACTCATACATGAAAAACTATCCCCTAAAGACAATGTAGATAATCTACCTGATTTGGGACTATATAGTGATTTATTTGAAAACTGGGACGACATCAACAAGCTTAGCAAAACAATCGTTAATGTTTGTGACGAATATTTTCTTCGTACACAATCTTCAATGGAGAAAGAACTAGGTCTGTTAGAATTCGATAGTTATCCTCATAATTGCTTTCCTCTCACTGTACTTGCTCTCCGCTCCTGCCGGAATAAATTTGGATTAGGAACCACTTTGCCATCACACCCCATGTTGGATTCAAAATTTGTAATCAATATCCCTGAGAACCTTCCATCCGTACCAGACAACATCCTTAAATTGGTTGTATCGTCAGCAAGACAGGTGTTTCTTGAGATGCCCCCGGTGGGTATTCTAAGAGAACTGTAAAAGCTTGTTTATCCCCTACTTCCCATTCCTTAGAGCGCTCCAGACGATCCCTCCTAGGATCAGTCCAAAGAGGCACACTACCCACACGCCGCCATAGCCGACCATTTCGCTCGGGCGGTTCATGCCGAACACGGCGGCGAGGGTCATCAGTGGGAAGAAGAAGGCAGCGAGTCGGTTGAGCTTCTGTGCCTCCTTGGTGGCCTTGGCTGCAGCTTCAGCCTGCTGGGCGGCAGATCTAGCGATCAGGAAATCCAGGCTGCTCTTGGCATCCTGCACCAACAGGTCAGCAGCACGTTCCGCAGCCACTGCGAGGTCGCGAATGGCCAGTACCTTGAGATCGTCCTTCAGCGTCTGGCGCAGCTCCTGCACGACTACCAGCATATTGCGAGCCGCACGCAGCACCGGCGTAGCCTGATCGATCACATCATGGATCTCACTCGGGCTCTCGGTCTTCTCCAGCTCGTCATCCAGAGCCTTGATACGCGCCCGGTAGCGCTCCACCAGCTCACGCAGCTCACTGCGTCCCCCGGAGGAAGGCGTGGACTTCCACTCCCCCATCCCGTCTACCCAGAAAATCACGCCCTGGCGGTTCCCCTTGTCCTCGGCCTTCGGAACCTCGTGCAGAACCACCAGCAGGTGCCCCTCCTCCTTCATCAATCTCTGCCTACCCACATCCTCGCCCAAGCGATTGCGGAAAATAGCCGGCACGTCCCACGTTTTAGGGATCATGGATTTGTTAGGAGTCACGCTTTCCATGACTATTAAATGCCCCAGAAAACCAAGAATCTCCAAGCACGATTTCCAAAAAAATCACCCATCTGCCAATACTGACACTCCCGTACAAGATTGACCCTCCTAAAATCCTTGTCCCGCCCCTCATTTTCCCCTAAACCCCCCGCATCAAACCTTTACGGTTCAGCAGAACCGCAAATTTTTCCCTTAACCAATAACAAATCACCAAGAACCAGTTTTTATGTCTACTATCATCTATACAAAGACAGACGAGGCTCCAGCCCTCGCCACCTACTCCCTGCTGCCGATCATCGAGGCCTACACCAAGACTGCCGGTGTAAACGTGGAAACACGCGACATCTCCCTCGCAGGCCGCATCATCGCCAATTTCCCAGAATGCCTCACTCCAGAGCAGCAGATCGGCGACGCCCTCGCTGAACTCGGCGAGCTCGCCAAGACTCCAGAGGCAAACATCATCAAGCTTCCAAACATCTCTGCCTCCGTGCCACAGATGAAAGCCGCCATCACAGAGCTTCAGGCCAAGGGCTACAAGCTTCCTAACTACGAAGACGCTGAAGAGCGCTACGCCAAGATCAAAGGCTCCGCTGTGAACCCGGTTCTCCGTGAAGGTAACTCCGACCGCCGTGCACCAAAGGCCGTCAAGGAATACGCCAAGGCAAACCCACACCGCATGGGCGCTTGGTCTGCTGATTCCAAAACCAGCGTTTCCAACATGACTTCCGGCGACTTCTTCTCCAACGAGAAGTCCGTCACCGTGGAAGAAGCCACCGACGTGAAGATCGAGCTCGTCAAGAAGGACGGCTCCACTGTCGTTCTCAAGGAGTCCACTCCTCTCCTCGCTGGTGAAGTCTTCGACTCCACCTTCATGAGCAAGAAGGCCCTCGTTGCCTTCCTCGACGAGCAGGTTGCATCTGCCAAGGCTCAGGACATCCTCTTCTCCCTCCACATGAAGGCCACCATGATGAAGGTCTCTGACCCGATCATCTTCGGCCACGCGGTGAAGGCATTCTTTAAGGACGTATTCACCAAGCACGCTGACACCATCGCCGAGCTCGGCGTAGATACCACCAACGGCTTCGGCGACCTCGTCTCCAAGCTTGAGCAGCTCCCAGCCGATAAGCGCAGCGAGATCGAAGCTGACATCGAGGCTGCCTACGCAAACGGCCCAGCCATCGCCATGGTGGATTCCGACAAAGGCATCACCAACCTCCACGTCCCATCCGACGTGATCATCGACGCTTCCATGCCTGCGATGATCCGTACTTCCGGCCAGATGTGGAATGCCGAAGGCAAGCAGCAGGACACCCTCGCTGTTATCCCTGACGCCTCCTACGCTAGCGTCTACGGCGCGACCATCGACTTCTGCAAGAAGAACGGCGCATTCGATCCTACCACCATGGGTACTGTGCCAAACGTAGGTCTCATGGCTCAGAAGGCTGAGGAATATGGCTCACACGACAAGACTTTCGAAATCCCAGCAGACGGTACCGTCCGCGTGGTAGACGCTGCTGGCAACGTTCTCAGCGAGCACACAGTAGAAGAAGGCGACATCTGGCGCGCTTGCCAGACCAAGGACGCTCCTATCCAGGACTGGGTAAAGCTCGCCGTATCCCGTGCCCGCGCCACTGGCTGGCCTGCGATCTTCTGGCTCGATGAAAACCGTGCCCACGACGCACAGCTCATCAACAAAGTCGGCCAGTACCTCGGCGACCACGATACCGACGGTCTCGACATCCGCATCCTCGCTCCTGCTGAAGCTACCGAGTTCACCCTCGAGCGCGTCAAGAACGGCGAAGACACCATCTCCGTGACAGGTAACGTACTCCGTGACTACCTCACAGACCTCTTCCCGATCCTTGAGCTCGGCACCTCCGCCAAGATGCTCTCCATCGTTCCTCTCATGAACGGCGGCGGCCTCTTCGAGACCGGTGCAGGCGGTTCCGCTCCTAAGCACGTCCAGCAGTTCGTCGAGGAAAACCACCTCCGCTGGGATTCCCTCGGTGAGTTCCTTGCCCTCGCAGTCTCCCTCGAGCACCTCTCTGAGAAGTTCGACAACCCACAGGCCAAGATCCTAGGTGACGCTCTCGACGCAGCTACAGGCAAGCTCCTCATCAACGGCAAGTCCCCACTCCGCAAGGCTGGTGAGCTCGACAACCGCGGCTCCCACTTCTTCCTCGCGCTCTACTGGGCAGAGGCTCTTGCAGCCCAGACTGAGGACACAGCCCTTGCCGCAGCCTTCGCACCAATCGCCGAAGAGCTCGCAGCCAACGAGGACAAGATCGTGACCGAACTCAACGAGGTCCAAGGCTCCCCTGTCGAAATCGGCGGCTACTACCAGCCAGCTGACGACAAGGCAGGCCCAGCCATGCGCCCAAGCGCTACCCTCAACGGCATCCTCGCCAAGCTTGGCTAATCACAGCCCAGCGCAAACTATTCAAAACAAATCCCGCGTCCATCTGGCCGCGGGATTTTTTTATCTCATTAAAAAAAACTTACAATTTGTACCAACAACGAACGCATCTAACTGCGATCCAATTTAACTTACAACCATGCCTGACACCTTCTCTCCATTATAAGCCTTAAGTATATCATTCGTCATACCTTGAGATTTCAGAGCCTGTTTATCCTCAACATCCACTCCTGAATTTTCTACGATTTTGACAGCCAATCTAAAAACCTCTTTGCAAGCTGCATCGTCATTTAGTTTTTTAATTATTGCGTCGCAATACTGATCAATCTTCTTATACGAATTAAGTTGGGGGATATTATCTTTAGAAGTCAACATTGGAACTAGCATTATGAGATAAAACTTAACCTTTCGGTATTTTTTATCTACTTCACCTGAGCTAAATAAAGAATCCAATCTGTAGTATGCCAAGCCAGCTAAGTAATAAGGAGAACAAGCATGATCCTCTTCAAATATACCAGCTTTTTCATCTCTGATCTTAGTCACTAATGAACCAAAGTATGTAGTGACGATATGCGGATTTTTATAAAAAATCGATGAAAAACTCTTTATCTGGTTAGCAATAGTTATAACTCGCCTTTTAACGACTGACTTGTCTGAATTATATTGCTTTGCCCTCCTCTCATAATATAGCTGCCCATCGCCTTTGATAGTTTTGTAATACGCCTCTAATTTACGTTGAAAATCTGTCATCGAAGTCAGCTGCTCTTTTTTGATAGCTGTCTGGCTGTTTGTAGAAATTGTAATCTCAGACTTCACATCATCATCTGTAGTCACAATCAGCCTAACAGGAATATCAACGCCATCCAGAGCAGCCAAATGCCTATGTTCATAAAGTACGTTACTAGTCTGACACCCGTTAACAATTTGGTAATCCTCAACAGAAAACGAATTTACAGACGTTTTCAACTTATTCGCAACAATAGTTACTCCATTATTTAACACGCTAAAGAGATTGGGGTTATCTCCACCTAGAGTTTCAGCTATTTTTTTATTTACTTGATTAGATTCACCTTGGAAATCTCGAACATTATCATCAAAGACATTGAAAAGACTATCATTGTCATCCATTATCAATTTCTTAAATTCTGAAAAAGGCACAACCCCAAAGTATGATTGATCTATACCATCAATTGATGGCAGAGACACCTTATTAGAAAATGTGAAAGTTCTTGAAATGGGATTAATCGTCTTCCGATAAAGTTTTGCTAAATCATCAGCACCTATTGGAATCAAATCGATTCTACTGAATAAATTGTAATCTTCTAATTCAATCTGAGCTTTGTTGATTACTGCTAAGAGATTTTGATCCTCTCTGAATTTACCTGTTGTCACAAAAAAGGCCTTACAAACAGGATTAGATTTAAAGTTAGCAGCTTTGGACAAAAGATAATCTGAAATCTCCGCAAATTTTTTAACATCTGCATTTCGCCTGAGCCTTGGATCCTCAGAGAAGAAATCTGTTACACCGTGGTAAAACGTTCTCATCTCCGCAGAGGAAAATGAAGTTGATGTCTTAGCTTGTATAAAAATATATGTAACATCCAGAGAACCGTTAATTTTCTCCAACTCATCAATTTCATTTTTATCCTCAACCAAATGACCATTCACTAGAATAGCTAATCCATCAATGCCTGTATCGTCTCCAGCACCGATAGTCACATTAAATACATCAAATGTTTTGTGATATTCATTCGCGACAATGGCATAATTAGCAAAATTTTCAAAATCAACAGCATCACCTGAAGTCTTCATCTCTTGAGTACTGAGAAATTCTTTTACTAGAGAACTTGTTATTCTATCCATACTACACCTTTGCCCAAAAAATCATCGTGTGGCAACCATATTCTGTTAGAAAGATCAAATCTCCCAGTCCGGCTCGATATCCGCTGAGTAACAGCGCATGACGGCTCTCGTCAGGGCGAGACCGCTCTGTTCCTCGTCGTAGAGGACGTGATCCACACCGGCCCTCTCTAGCTCCTCGACCTCAGGGGCGAACTTGGAGCGCGCGTAGACCACGATACCTGGATTCATCTCACGTGCGGTATGCAATGCGGCGATTGCCGCCTCTTTATCCGGGAAAGTAATCGCGATGCCTCTAGCGCGCTCCACATGAGCCACCTCCAGCGCCTCACGGTCACGAGCGTCGGCAAAGAGACACTTCACTCCCTTCTGCATGAGTTCCTTGACGGTCAGCGGGTTCATCTCCAGCACGATCACACGCACGTTTGCCCGATGCAGGTTGGCGTGTAGGTTGCGCCCCACTGGCCCATAGCCGCAGATGATGATGTGATCGGAAACACCTTCGATCTGCCCACCGAGTCCCATTTCCACATCTTTGCGGCAGGCCTCGGCAGTCTGGTGCTTGCGCATCTTTTGCACGATGCCGATGCTGGACTTCATCAGAGTGGGCACCAGGCCCATGGAAATGGCGGTACTCGCTAACAGTACCTGCTCCCACTGGGAACTCAGAATCTCAAAATCACTCGCGCGGTTGAGCAGCACGATGGAGAATTCCCCCGTGCTCGCCAGCGCAGCTGCCGTGGTCAGCCAGCTCCCCATCCGCAGCCCGCTCAGCTTTGCCGCAAAGGCCACAATGGCACCCTTCAGCACGAGAATGCCTACCGTGGCCGCAGCAATCAGAGCCCAATGATCCTTTACCTCATCCAGATCGATCAAAAGCCCTACCGAAACGAAGAACACCGTCAGGAAGAGATCCTTGAAGGGCAGAATGTCACTCAACACCCGATGCGAGTAAATGGACTCACTCACCACTACCCCCGCGGCAAAAGCTCCGAGGGCGGGACTCAGCCCCAGCAAGCCGCTCACCAGTGCCACCGCCGCACACATGCCGACAACGGTCACGGTAAAAAGCTCCCGGCTGCGGGTACGTGCCACCGCATCCAGCATCTGTGGGAAGCCATGCCTACTCAGCACCACAATGCCCAGCATAAAGGCTCCTCCTTTGACCAGCGCCATCATCAGTCCGCCGCTTTCCTCATCCGTACCGCCCAGAGCGGGAAGCAGCACCATGAAAACAATCGCAGCCAGATCCTGGAAAATGGCAATACCGAGTGCCGTCCTGCCCTGCGGACTATCCGGCAAGCCCATATCCTGGAAGGTTTTCAAACTCACCGCCGTGGAAGAAAGCGAAACCGCGAAGCCCACCATCAACGCATGCTTGAAGGGCAGCCCCAGCAGCATCGCTATCCCGAGCGTCACGATGATCGTCAACCCCACCTGCACACCTCCCCCCAGCAAGGCCGGCTTTTTCAGGGACTTCAGCTCGCCCAGAGAAAATTCAATCCCCAGCGTAAAGAGCAGCAGCACCACACCGATCTCGGACAGGGCCCCGATCACCCCCGTATCCGCCACCCCGGCCCATTCCAGAGCTCCGCTGTTAGCTAGAATCAATCCACAGAGGAAATAACCCACCAGCAGCGACTGGCTCATCCGGCTGAAGACCAAAGAAACGACGACCACTGAGCTGAGCACCAGGGTCAGGAGAATGAAAAAGGGCGGTACCGCACCGCCTGCTGCGAGCACATCAAGCATATGCCTCTATTTGTAACCTCATCCGGCCCCGCCGCCAACAGAAACTGACCACAAGCTGAATATTAACCTGAGTGTCATTTATCTAACCAGATTTCTATTTGCATCTCGCCCCCAATCCCCCATAGTAGGGTGCTATGCATTCGATTGAACAAGAAACAATGATCCCTCATTCCAACTTCAGGGGCAATCCAAGGATGGTCCCCCAAAATGAGGAGAAAAAGAGCAAAAACAACTATGTTCAAGACAACGCTCTCGCCTTCACCCTCGGCGCATTTGTCGCTGGCGTAGGCATCGGAATCTTCCTCGCCACTACCAGGCGTGAGGAACTCGCACGTATCGCAGAACAAATCCATGACAGTTATGACTCCGCCGTAGACCGTGCAGGCAGAGCCGGCAGGTATGTCAGAAGCCATGCGCAAGAATTACCCACCGAATTGTCAAAAATTGGGAATAGGATTAAGTTCTGGTAAATCTAACGAACTAAGGGAAACTCCTACCTAAATCGTGCAGTCATTGCTCGTTTATTGAGCCACTAAAAAAAATCTATGATGAAAAAAACAGTATTCGCACTGAGCTCCGCCTTGTTATCCGTAGCGGCTGCTCCACTCGCCTCCGCCCATTGCCAGATTCCTTGCGGCATCTACGCAGACGACAACGTCTTCGTCACCATGCACAAGGACCAGGAAACCATTGAAAAGGCCATGAACCAGATCAATGAGCTCTCCAAGGACGCAGGAAAAAATGCCAACCAGCTCACACGCTGGGTCAACAACAAGGAACAGCACGCCCAGAACATCCAGGACACTGTCGCGAAGTACTTCCTCGCCCAGCGCGTCAAGCTGGACGAAGCTGAAAAAGACGCAGCTACCTACACGAAGAAGCTCACCCTTCTCCACAAGATTACCGTCCTTGCCATGAAGTGCAAGCAGACCACCGATCTGGAGAATGCCAAGAAGCTTCACGCCGCCCTTGATGAGTTTCAGGCCGTCTACGTTGGCAAAGCCTCCGCCAAGGCGGAAGTCAAGCCGCACACCCACGCCGACGGCACCACTCATTCCCACTAAGGGATCCCGGCAAAGAACCATTTAGTTCCATAACACCAATCAAAACGCTCCGCCTAACAACGGAGCGTTTTTTTATTTTTCTCTCCTCTTCTGTTCCTGTTGCCACTTTATTGCCAAACTCAGGAACGTGTGCTCTATCGTGAATGCACTTTGCTCTGTATTGATACTTGTCAGAATTCCATTCTTTCTCTCATAGAGCAATGAGGCTCCCTCAGAAAACCCCACTCCCTCTCGTTCAAGCCAATCACGAAAAACTGGATCGTTACTTGAAATCAGCTTGATTACTCTTGGTTCCTTCTTCTGCTCTACAGTACCAAATGGATCATCCGAACTTATCTTACCTTCCTTTTTCTCCGATTCCTCAATAAATTTGAGATAGTAATCTACCACTTCAGGAGACACATACCATCGCAGCTTCTCGATCTTCCTCGACTCCGCACGCCCATTTGACACGAGTCTGTCCAGTGGTTTAAAAAGCTTATCATCCAGAATAAAATACTCCTTGATTTGCAGAGACTTAATAAGCCTATCTATCTCCACCAAACGCTCTTTGGTATTTCTCACTGTAATGAGACCTCTGTTTGGAGAAAATTGAATACTGGACCCTACAGGAAAATCGATATTGTAAGCCCCTTCAAACATCGTAACCAGAGGACTATAGAACTTGCACCGTACCCCCCCTAGCTGATTTTCCTTTTCTCTCTCTTTTTGTTCTTCAGGCGGCCCAACAAACAAATGACTCATGAAATCCGCAGGCACCTTCCAGCTCCGCGTCTCCATCAGTCCCTCCTTGGTATCAGCGATCACCTGATTAGCGAAACTTAAGAGATAGAATAAAACTACAGCTGTAAATTTTCTCATATTACTTGATCGGAAAACATTCACTATTCTCATCCCCGCCAGTCAGCTCCTCTACCATTTTCTCAACAGTCACCTCTTCCTTTGTTAACTCCAACATGAGGTAAGCTACTAATTGCGTCGTATGCACTGATGCCATGTAGCTATTATGCATTTTTAATACATTTTGCTCTGAATCCAAAGAGATACTAGCTCCCTCAGCAAAGCAAATACCCTGACTTTCTAAAAACGTTTGCAGATTCATCTGCTCTGTTTGCACCGACCTTAGGACGGTATCTGCATCTTCATCTATAGGGATCACATAATCCTTCAGCTTGATCTCCTCTTTCTCCAAAACTTTTCTATCGATCTCTACCTCATACATCCTTGAGGAATACCTTCCAAAGACGACTCTGCATTTAAAATACCCCGACTTCCATTGCTGTTTCCATTTTGCCAGGTACTCTTCTTTGGTCGCAGAAACTAGTCTTAGATCTAATGTAAAAGTAACTTTTTCTTGGGCTTTGATCTCACGTAAATTTGCTGGAAACCCATCCAAATTCAGAAATTTCGCAAGATTATCTGCATGAACCTCGAGCCCCTCTTCGTCATCCCAGAATTCAATTGCCAAGCCTCTCGGTACATTTTCCATCATTTCAAAGGTGAGGTCCTGCTTGCTTAAGTTATGCACTGAGACTTTCCACACCAGTTGATCTCGATCTTCGACAGATACCGAAACCACTCCATTCACATCATCCGGTTCATAGGCTGATAGCATGGTACTTAGAACCAGAGAGAATATCACAACGAGACGCATCATCATACTTCACACTACGTATTTGTGCAGATTTGGTTCCAGCTTTTTATCCCCTGCGCACATTCCCCTCTCATTTTAGAATTGTTCTAAAAAACTATTTGCACATTCCGTGGTTTCGTCCTAAGTCCTCCGCGTCTTGGCGGTAAAACGCTGAGTATCAATTTCAACAAACTAAGACTATGGCAGTACTTGTAGGTAAAAAAGCACCGGCCTTCTCAGCAAAAGCTGTTAAGGGTGAAACAATCATCGAGAACTTCTCCCTCGAGCAGTTCATTGGCAAGAAGTACGTGGTACTCTTCTTCTACCCGAAAGACTTCACTTTCGTATGCCCTACTGAGCTTCACCGCTTCCAGGAAGAGATCGCTGAGTTCGAAGCTCGCGACGTCCAGGTAATCGGCTGCTCCACAGACTCTGAGTTCTCCCACTGGGCATGGCTCAACACTCCTAAGAACAAGGGTGGCATCCAGGGCGTTTCCTACCCACTCGTAGCCGACATCAACAAGACCATCTCAGAAGACTACGACGTTCTTGCTGGTGAGACATTCATCGACGAAGACGACAACGTAGAGATCGAAGGCGAACTCGTTGCCTACCGTGGTCTCTTCCTCATCGACAAAGAAGGCATCGTTCGCCACCAGGTGGTGAACGACATGCCACTCGGCCGCTCCATCCGTGAGTGCCTCCGCGTAATCGACGCTCTCCAGCACTTCGAGCAGCACGGTGAAGTCTGCCCAATGGACTGGGAAAAAGGTGCCGACGCTATGCAAGCCAACCACGAAGGCGTTTCCTCCTACCTCTCCAAGTAAGTAGCCGGAAATTCCGAAATCACTTTCAGCCCATGCGCCACTGGCGCGTGGGCTTTTTTTATGCTCCATTGGCCGCATGACCGAATCGAACGAGACCATCAACTGGCAGGACTTCACCAAGGTAGACATGAGAGTGGGCAAGATCATCGACGCCCAGCTTTACCCCGAAGCCCGCAATCCAGCTTACAAACTCTGGATCGACTTCGGACCAGAGATTGGCGAGCGCAAGTCCAGCGCCCAGATCACCCATCACTACACACCGGAGAAGCTCATCGGCAAACGCATCGTCGCCGTGGTCAATTTCCCGAAGAAACAGATCGGCAAATTCATGTCTGAGTGCCTCGTCACTGGCTTTGCTGACGAGGATGGCCACATCATCTTGACCACCCCAGATGCTGATGCACCACTCGGAGCGAGACTTATCTGATCACTTCTTCTTCCAGGCACTGATCTTGGAAATACCGAGCTGGAACTTTCGGGCGTGCTCACGGATCAGGAAGGGTTCGTCCGCATCCTGTATAAGCGTAAAATTCTTCTCCATGATGCCCTTCAGCCATTCCCAGCTGTCTCCTTGTGGCCATTTTTCCTTGGGAGTGTACTGCTCCAACCAGGAAAATGGCGTCGCAAAAACCACTTCGCCACTATCTGCAAGCAGAGAGGGTAGCCGCTCTAGCAGCTTCTCTGGATCAGGCAGGCGGCACAGCAGGTTTGAGGCATGGACACGGTCAAAGCCTTTGAAGCCTTCCGGCAGATTAAGAGCATCCCCTTGCGCAAAGCTCACTCGCTCTGGCATCACATTCTCTGGCAGGCGAGCCACAGACTCGGTGTAAATATCCCCCTCCTCTTGATAACGGAAAGGCATGCTTCCCTTCTCCTTCATGACATTCGCCGCATCGATGAAGTTCTGGGAAAAATCAATCCCGATCACCTTCTGCGAACTCTGGCTGAGCAGGAAGCTTGTCTTCCCTACCGCACAACCCAAATCTAGGCTTAGCCTAACAGGCTTGGGCGAAAAATACGTCACGGTACGGCTCACAAAATCATGGGCTGCCAGACTGCCCACGCCCCAGGGCATCAGCTCCTCATGCGTGCCGTAATGCATGAGGAGGTATTCATTCAGCAGCTTCTCAGATTCGTAGTCCTGCACCATAGTGCCCCAGAACTACCCCGCGAAGCTGCCCAAGTCAAAGAGAGATGCCTATTCTTTGATCAATTTGCGGATGGAACTAACAGGAACGCAATTGCGAATCACCATCTGGAAGGGTCCTTTGCCTTCTCCATTCTTCTCCATTCCGTGATAATAAATGGACTGCGTGTTCGCCACCATGCCCACCACATTCCCCTCCGAGTCCAGAACTGGACCACCACTAGAGCCCTTGGCAAACTCTGCAGTCACAGCCATCCACACGGTATTTGATTTACCTCGTGGCTGATAGTATCGGGATACATTGCCGGCGGTGTAGGTGAAGAAACGGCCGTCCGGGTGAGCAATGATATGCACGTCATTCCCAACTTCCTCGGAGTCACCCAACTTGAGGGCTTTGAAGCCCTCACCCTTCACTCGGAAGATCGCAATGTCCGTCTCTTTGTCAGCGGCCAGCACTTCTACAACGGGAGCGACGCGACCATCGCGACTCAACACGCCGAAACCAGAATGATCCTTGTTTTTAAACACGTGGTAGTTGGTCACCATGATTCCGTCTTCAGTCAGCGTCCAGCAAGTCGCACAAGCGGAGCGGTGCCACTTATCGCACTTACCACACTTGTAGACAGAGGCGATGATTCCCACTCCATCCACACACTCGGAATAAACGTTTTTGCATTCCTGGGTGCTCGGTTGCTTGAGTTGAAGATCTGCCTTGGTACGCTCCAGCTGCTTGAAGAGGTCTTCGCCCGGTGTCGTCTTTTCCTCTTCCACCAGCTTCCCAATCTTGTCACCAAGATCCGAGGTCAACTTATGGTCGTCAATGACAGGTGGCTCCGCGACGAGTGGAAGGCTCAGCGCAAAAACCAAGGACATGATAATTTTTGATACAGGTATGTGCATGATGCAAATATAAGCGCATAGCTAAGGAATTCTGTCTAAATTTCCATCATTTATTAATGCTCAGTATCAAACCCATGTTTCTTAAGTATTTTTGCATAGCTTCCATCTTTTTTGAGCAGCCTCAATCCTCGGTTAAAATCAGCAATGATGGAGTGGGATTTGGGGTGGATTCGCGGCACGCAGACATAGAGAGGATTCTTGGCCAGCAGAGGCTGAAGCACCACGGTCTCCAGCTTTCCCTCAAGCTCTGACTGAGCCAGCTCATACTCAAAGACCTTGGTAGACATGACCGTCATATCAATGTGCCTCTTCTCCATTTTACGGAGATTGAGGATCGGCCGAGACACCGCCTCCTTCCTCAAGAAATGGGCCGTATCGAATTCCGGACTATTTACCCAACCCAGCCCGATACCAAAACGATACGAAGTCAGATCTTCCAGCTTCTTGTAATGGGTCACCTCCAGATCTTTGCGGGCAATGATCCCCACCTCGACCTCATACATAGGGTCGCTGTACTCCAGCTTCACTTCACGCATTTCAGAATAGTAGGCCCCCATCAAAACATCGTAGTCCCCTCTCAGGGCTGACCGCATCGCCCGTTCCCAGGGAAGAAACTCTAGCTGCGTGGTATGGCCTACCCGCTTGAAGGCCTCATCCACGATTTCAGAAATCACGCCTTTTTGAGGTAATGACTGTGAATAGTATGGAGCCCAATCCACCGTCACCATCTTGATTTCCTTGGCTGAAACACGCAGGCACATGCCCAGCAAAATGACAAACAGGAAGGACCATGAAACCCGGCCTGCCAGCCTCTCTGCCTTAACATAACTCCTCATCGACTTATTGAATTTTGATTAAAACCGCCGCCACATCGTCGCGGAACTTACCATTCACCGAAAACTCAGCCGCCCTGCGATAGACTTGATCCACCACCTCCTGAGGCTCTGCTCCTAATCCAGCCTGCACCCACTTGATCATTTGTTGACGGTTCAGCTCCAAGCCCTGCGCATCCTGCACATCGTAAAGCCCGTCAGTATAGAGCAGGATGTGATCTCCGGATTCCAGAGAGACACATTTCTCTTCATAGTCGCTATTCATGACACTGCCCAAGACCGAGGTTGGCTCCAGTAAACGCTCCACCTTGCCATTGGCTCGAATCAGAACCACAGGCTCCTTGGATCCAGTGACGTAATGCAATTGTTTTGCCTCCACATCCACCCTCACGGTGGCAGCCGCCGCATAACGGTCAGCAGGAAAATAACGGTTCACATGCTGGTTCAGCTCAGTATACAGCGCTCCAAAATCGTCACGGTAGTCCCCTAGCAATTCATCCAGCTTATAAATAAATGCGGCGGACACCAAAGCAGCCGCCACCCCATGACCGCGAATATCGCAGATAGTCACCCCAATGGAACTTCCCCCCCCTGTGTGAAAACGCACCACATCTCCCCCCACAGCCAGTGAAGGCCTGAATAGCATCCCAATCTCCAAGCCGTCTACACTAGGAACCTCAGTTGACATGATCGACTGGTGGGCCTCCCTCGCCAACTGCATTTCCTGATCCAGCTCACTATCCTTCTCTCTCAGTTGAGCAACCGCATCCAGTATCGTGGTGATATCCGTAGATACACCAGTGACTCCAATCTGGCGCTCCTCGCGCATGAGCGGGAAGTAACACGTCTCAAAGGAATGGCTGCCAGCTTTACGCACCCGGGAAAAAATCTTTCCGTCCATGGCTTTCTTAAAATCCTCCAGGGTAATAGGTAGCTCACCTTGGCACTCTTCAACGGATTTGCCGGTGAACTGACTGCTTTCATGCCCGATTTTGGACAGCCCTTTGCCATCACATTTGAGAAAGACACCACTCTGATCCATTGAAAAAACGATCACCGGGGTACCGGCCATCACCGCATGGAGCCGATGCCTACTCTCGTTCAGATCGAGCTCCATATCCGTCCTCATGTTCCTGTCTTTCACCAAAGTTCTGAACAGCAGAATGACCGTGAAAAGAAGTACTGCGACCGGCAGCATGTACATATAGGTGTAGATATTCTTGTTATCGCGGGCTGTCTTGATCACTCCGATCTCTCTCCCCTGATACTCTATGGGACTCAGGAAATGGCTCTCACGCATCAAGCCCATGGCCCTCATCAAACCATCTAGCCCCTCGTCGGCTTCGACCATTGCATTCTTCACAAAGAGCTCCCCGTCACTGTGATGCACCTCGACGTAATGAAAGTTGTTCTGCTTCCCAACCGCTTCTACATACTCCTGGGCCGTCTCGACGTTCACGTCCCACAAATATGGGGCCAGCTGCTGACCGTAACTCTCCGTATCCTTCTCACCATTTCGCTGAAACCTTTCCTCATTGGACAAGACAAAGAGCACAAACACTGACAACACAGCGAGAGCGATAACGAGCTGGATGATGTTCTTTCCTGATTTCAGCATAATACATCCGCTACAAAACAGACCTAGCGCATTATAATAAACAGACTTACAGCTCTCAGAAAAGCATGAACTATCAGAATCCTCAGTTCTAGCAATCTGCTCCCCGAATACAAAAAGGGCTCCGAGTCCAAAACCCGAAGCCCTTTCTAAAAACTGATGCTACAGACCCTCTACTTGGTCAGGGCATTCATAATGTACGCACTTGGACGGAAATGCTGAATAATCACCTCTTCCTGATCTCCGCGTTTCATTCGCACTTCGCTGATGTCAAAATTCGGCGTCTTGTGCGGAGCAAAGAGTATATCGTCATGAGTGCTATTCTCATGCTTCTTGAACATCTCTGGCACAATGTCACCGCCCAAATGATCGTCTCGTCCAGTGGCTAAATGACAAGTACCGAGCACCTTCTCATCTTGGATATCTTGGCCTGAGACGGGCAAGACCTGAGTCCCAAAACCAAGTTCGCCCAGTGTTCCAGTCATAGGGTCATCCTTAAGGCGTTCGTTGTGGGCATCAATCGTCGCCTGATCCCCCTCGATCAGTGTGGACTTGATGATATTGCGGTCTTTCACCGTCAAAACTCCAAGAGTACCGTCTTCGTACTTCATTGGGAACTCGCCGTGGGCATCCTCCGGCACATAGTAAATCTCTCCAGCTGGCAGGTTAGCCACATCTGGCGTCTTCCCCTTGCAAAGGCCGTGGGACTTCTGCGCCTCTTGCTGACCAAGTCCAAGCCATGCGGTCAATACACGGCCATCTTCTAGGGTAAAATCAATCTCGATAGAGTCAGCCTTAGTCATCGCCAGGCGGATTTTCTCCGCATCGGCGGAAACTTCATTATAATCCACCGCCAAGCCTGAGGACAAAATCACATCATTCATCCCGTGCATCGTGGCTCCTCGGAACCCAAATTCCTTGCACTTGGCTGTGAGTGGAGCAGTTGCACTCCAGGTGGAGATACAGAGGACGATATCGTAGTTAGAGTAGATATCTTTGTCCAAGGACAGCTGATTCCCCTCCACATCGAACACCTCGTCTCGAAGATCCAAGTTAGAGCCATGGGTGCAGTAATAAGCATACATCTCACCCCCGGTCATTCCCAGTTCCTCCATCGCTCCATTCTTGAAAGCCTCGTAGAACTCTTCATAAGCTTTACGCTGGACGCTAAACTCCTCGTTTTCCAAGAAGGCAAATCCCTTCATCCACTTCTGAGGCTCATCAAAATCCGTTAAGATACAAACCTTACAGCCCTGAGTAGGCTCAAATACCGTGTTCATCAGCTTCACCACGGAGAACTCTGGAAACTTGCGAGTCTCGGGATTTAACATCACGTCTTCATGAAGGTAATCAGGTAGCAACATGTATCAAAACTAAGCTACTAACGCCTTTCCGCAAGAAGCGATCACAAAAAATTACGCCACTTTCCTGACTCTATCCAGAACTCACTCTAACATAATTTTCTAGCAACTCACCATCACTAGACAAGCTCCCGATTCTCTGACTGCATTCTACCTCCAAAAAATAGTCAAGAAAAATTAAATATTCGCTGGCCAAACCCCTATACTTGCTGATATATTTTCTCCTAGCAGCAGTATAACCTTTTCCCAATATGTCCAGACTCACGGAAACACGCCCCCAACGATTGAAAATCGCCGAGACACAAATGGAGATGCGCACCGATTCCGCATCTGGCCAGTCTCCGCTTTCCGAAGATTTCGAAGGCAAACTCCATGCCGCCCAGATCGAACTCGAGAAACTGCGCCAGCAGCAAGAGTCAATCGAGCGTCAGAAGCTCGAACTCCAAGAGCTCAATGAGCGCAAAGAAGAGTTCATCCACGGCCAGAATGATATCAGCGATAGACTTACCTCTGCCCTGACCGCCATCGACCGCGAGCTCTTCGAAATGCGCCAGGAGATGCAGGATCTGGAGCAGACTCGTCAATGCTTTGCCGAGCATCAAAAGAAGATCGATGAGATCAGCCCCAACAACTGGACCCGCGAAGAACTCAAGAACCAGCTGGACCGTGCGATCTCCATGCTCGACCACGCCGAGGACGAGTACGAAGAAGCGATGCAGCATTTTGCCGGCAGCCGCCGCGCAGGTGTATTCTCCGCCAAAAAGAAAACTTCCATCTCTTCCTCAGGATCAAGCGAATTTGGCGCCTCCTTCAAACAAGGTCTGGCATTCAACTTGCCTCTAATTATTCTTGGACTTTTGGCACTTGCCGCGTACTGGATGAAGTAACACTTCCCCATGCCGTTTCGTAAATCATCCAAGCAAGAAGAACTCGAGGAATACGCCCGCCAGGAAGCTGAGCTCAGGGCCAAGATCGAGGAAATCCAGGGCTTCATCAAAGAAGCCCCGGAGAAGCTTCAGCGCGAAGAAGAGGAACGCATGCAAACCTTGCCCGCGCCAGACGAACTGGCACACATGCAGCGGGAAAAAGACTTTATTGATCGCCTCACTAAAGGCGAGATTCGCAATGAGCGCAGACACCAAGCACGCAGTGCAGTGCTCTTCATCATGCTTGCGGCAGCGATCATTTTCGTTTCCCTGTGGATTTATAAGGAAATCAGCAGCGCCCTCTAGGAACCCAACCTACTGAAATTAAGTCAGAAACAACCCTAAAAGCTTTGATTTTTGGGGCTTCTTTTTTACTGACTTAAAATCGTACCTTTTCCCGCTTGCACACACAAGTAAGCATCCCTAACCTGCGCCCGCTACGGCGCCTATGAAAGCTACTACCAAAGCCATACTCGCATTAGAAGACGGCCGAACCTTTGAAGGTGAAGCATTTGGACACACCGGAACCACAACCGGGGAGATCTGCTTCAATACCTCCATGACCGGATACCAGGAGATCATCACCGATCCATCCTATCGTGGTCAGGTAGTTACAATGACCTACCCACTGATCGGCAACTACGGAGTTAATCCTGAGGACGCCGAGTCCTCCTCTCCTCATGTCCGAGGTCTGGTCATCGGTGAACTTTCACCAATCGCCTCCAACTTCCGATCACGCCAGACACTCCCAGAGTATTTTGCAGAGCACCAAATCATCGGTATCGAGGGTGTAGACACTCGCGCGCTCACCAAGCACCTGCGTACAGCAGGCGCCATGCGCTGCTGTATCTCCACAGAGCTTTCAGCCGAAGAAGCAGTCAAAGCTGCCAATGATGCCCCACCAATGGAAGGCTCAGACTTTGTGAAAGAAGTCTCCACCGAGTCCAACTACCACTGGGACAAAGAATCACGCCTCTGGAATATCCCTAGCCCATCTCAAGACCGCGAGGGCTACTACGAAGAACTTCCTGAGGCAAAATACAAGCTGGTAGCATTCGACTTTGGTATCAAATACAACATTCTCCGCAGCATGCGCCAGGCAGGCTTCGACATCGAAGTCGTCAACTCCCGCGCCACCGCTGAAGAAGTGCTCGCTCTTAACCCGGACGGAATCTTCCTCTCCAACGGCCCAGGCGACCCGGCCGCTCTCGATTACATTCACGCAGAGGTGAAGAAGCTCCTCGGCAAGAAGCCAATCTTTGGCATTTGCCTCGGCCACCAGATCCTCACCCACGCCTTCGGCGGCACGACCTACAAACTGAAGTTCGGCCACCGTGGCGGCAACCAACCGGTCAAGGATCTCCGAACCGGCAAGATTTCCATTACCGCTCAGAACCACGGCTTTGCTACTGACCCAGACAGCCTGCCGGACGACGTGGAAATCACCCACATCAACCTCAACGACGACACGGTTGAAGGCTTCCGTCACAAGACTTATCCAGCCTTCTCCGTACAGTATCACCCTGAAGCAGCTCCCGGACCGAACGACGCGAAGTACTTCTTCGACGAATTCGCTGAGATGATCGAAAACTTCTCAGCCAAGTAACTGGAAACTCTTCAGAACTATCACATAAGTGCCGTTGCCTCATGGAACGGCATTTATTGCGTTTCAGACGCCACACCATTTCAAAACGAGTAGAACATGAATACTATCATCTGCGGTCTCCAGTGGGGAGACGAAGGGAAAGGCAAGATCGTTGATTACCTTACGGAAACAGCTGACATCGTAGCCCGTGGCCAAGGCGGCAACAACGCTGGTCACACCGTCATCGCGAACAACAAGAAATACATCCTTCACCTGGTCCCATCCGGCATTCTCTGGGGAGACAAGACATGCGTCATCGGCAACGGTGTCGTTATGGATCCAGTGGGCCTCTGCAAAGAGATCACCACACTAGAAGAGCAAGGCATTGTAGTTTCTCCTGAGAAGCTCCTCATCTCAGATCGCGCACACGTAGTACTTCCCTACCACCGTGAGCTTGATGCGGCCCGTGAAGCGGCACTCGGCAACAACAAGATCGGAACCACCAAGCGCGGCATCGGTCCAACCTATGCTGACAAGGCCAACCGCTGCGGTCTCCGCCTCGCCGATATGCTCTGTGAAAAGACTGCACGCGACCTCCTCGCAGTGCGCCTTGAAAACGTCAACGAGCGCCTCAAAAAATTCGACCTGCCAACCTTCACCGTGGATCAGGTTCTCGACGAAGTTCGCCCGGCGATCGAACGCCTGCGCCCACACGTCACCAACACCATCCCAACGCTTCACAAGGCCTGGAAAGAAGGTAAGACCATCCTTTTCGAAGGCGCCCAAGGCTCCTTCCTTGATGTTGACTTCGGTACCTACCCGTTCGTCACTTCCTCCAACACCACCGCCGGCGGCGCCTGCACTGGCTCCGGCCTTCCACCACACGCCATCCAGCGCGTTGTCGGTGTATGCAAGGCTTACACCACCCGTGTTGGTTCCGGACCAATGCCTACCGAAAACCAGGAAATCTCTGACTACTTCCACAACAAAGGCATGGAATTCGGCGCCACGACTGGCCGCCCACGCCGCTGCGGCTGGCTCGATACAGTACTACTCCGTTTTGCCGTCATGGTAAACGGCGTGACTGATCTTGCCGTTACTATCCTTGATGGTCTCGATGAGCGCGAAACCCTGAAAATCTGTGTCGCCTATGACATCGACGGTGAGCGCCACGAATTCCCACCTGCAAACCGCGACCAGTGGGATAAGGCTACCGCCATCTATGAAGAAATGCCGGGCTGGCTGGAAGACACCAGCAAAGCACGCTCTTGGGATGAGCTTCCTGAGAACGCCAAGGCATACCTCAACCGCCTCAGCGAACTCGTAGACGCACCAATCAAGTACATTGGTAACGGCCCTGGCCGCGAGCAGACCATCATTGTCTAATCTGCCTCAATCCATACGATTTATCCAAAAAAGCTCCCTGAACTTCAGGGAGCTTTTTTTGTGCTCAGGATTTCCTCATTCCTCAAGATCACTCTGATAAGTGAATGAGTCTGAAACCACACTATCAATCATCAATGTTTTGAGAGAATTCTGCTCATCGGAGCTATATCTGACTCGTAAAACATAGTGAGCATACTGATAGGGCAAGCCATAAGCGTCCGCACTCTCACTTAGATTACTCAGCTTACTGGTGAATGAGGCTGCGTCCGGGTGATCCCTCGGCATGTAGGCCTGCACCCATCTAGCTGCTCCGTGATCCCACCCCCTCAGGCGAACCCCAAAATATTTCCCTAGCGGGTACTCCGAACTCTCATCTCCCCCAGTCCCCACAAGAACATGCATCTCATGTACCCCAGAAGGCTTGGCATCAATAAACTCTTCCCATGGGATACTTTGATACCTCACGAACGTCTCCCAATCTATCATCAGCTCCCCGTCCTCCAGCTCGTACACATAAGTCACACGCTGATCTGTCTCGCCCTGTAGCCTGAGACTCACCTTCCAGGCCTTGTTTCCGTCTGGCAAAATGATCTGATTTTCCGCCACTTTGAGCTCCTCAATCTCAGTTTCAGCAGGAATAGCCGCCACACCCCTATCAACTAGATCTCTCATGTGCTGCATGGTTCTTCGTGGATTCACACACATGGCTGACTTTGCTTCCAAATCCTGTTCCTCAAAAAAGCTCTTAAACAACTTTTGGACAGTTTCAGCCCTATTCTTACTGGCCTTCAGCTGCTCCTCGATAAGCCGTTCAATCTCTTCCCCACTGGCATCACCAAACACGGCGCCTGACACATTTGAGTTATCACTCTCTTTCCCCCCTTCACCCAACCACAACTGTGCCGCTGCAACCCCCACACCTAACACCGCCACACCTCCAAGAATAAGCAGCCACTTCATACCCGATGAACCTCTCACTTCGTCCTCTTCATCCTCCCACGTATCTCCAAGGGAACGAGCTCCTTCCCCCCTGGAACGCACCAGTCCAGACTCAGCCAAGAGATCCTGAAATGCCTGCTCAGGCGTTTGCTGCCCCACCCCCAGATAACTTGACTGAGCCCCCACCAGATCACCGCCCTCATCATGCTCAGCTTCCTCCCCATGATCCTCCAGCTTGTGAATTCTGGCATCACGCCTATCAACTTCCTGCTGCAAGCCAGAAACGAGATCTCCCAATACATGCTCCAGGTTACCATGCTTTTTCTTGAGCGCCTCGATAGCCTCCTTCGTCTCCTCAAGCTTACTCGTAGCCACATCCCTCTCCTTCAGCACCTTCTCATAAGAGGCCCTGAGCTCCGCCAATTCCCGCTCACTGATACTTGGGATCTTTTTCTTCTTTCCTTTCATCCTGTAGCAAAGAATTGCCATTTACTGAATGTCACAGCACCTCAAGAAAACGATCAACTCAGCCGCTATCTCATTGAGAATCATGTAACAACATAAATCGACAATACCCCCTTTCTAACGTGAAGAGTGATTCGGGTAAAGCCAAAACCCAGATTATCAAGAGAGCCTAAGTACGCACAACGCTTTAAAACGGCCAAAGAATCGGGATGACCAAACTAGCTGTCAGCCACAAAATCACCGCAAGAGGGAAGCCTACGCGGAAGAAATCACCAAACTTGTAACCACCTGCACCATAAACAAAAGTATTAGTCTGGTAACCAATCGGCGTTGAGAAACTGGCAGAGGCACCAAACATGACTGCTACAACAAATGGCCGGGCATCCACCCCCATCTGAGAGGCCACATACATCCCCAGGGGCGTAAGCAGAGCTGCTACCGCATTATTGGAAATCAGTTCGGTCAAAATCGCCGAGAGAAGATAAAAGACCGAGAGCATGAGGTAAGGATTATCATGTCCGATCACCCCAACTGTGCACTTCGCGATATTTGCAGCCAAGCCACTCTGGTCCATCGCCATTCCCAGCCCCAGCATACCACAAATCATGAAGATGACTTTCCACTCGATAGACTGGAACGCCTCATGAGGATCCAGACAGCGGGTTACCAAAACAAGCAAGGCACTAGCCAAGGCCAACTGAACCGTTGGCAACTGAGGAATTCCAAAATTCCCCCCAAGAGCCCCCATGATCACAAACAAACCTAATGCAGCCAATACGATTGGAGCTTTCCGAGTCCGCAGAACCTGATGCTTTGGCTCACTCAAGTTAATGAAATCCTTTTGCTGGAACAGACGACGCATTCTCTCCCTAGGACCTTGAACTAGTAAGGTATCACCAAAGGCAAGACGCTCATCCTCAAACTTCTCCCTCAGGTTTCGCCCACGTCTGTGAACCGCCAGGATGATCACCCCAAATCGCTGACGAAAATTCAACTCCTTGAGATTCTTTCCAGCCAGAGAAGACTCCGGCCCCAGGATACCTTCCATCAATACAGCTGACTCCGTACGGATATCACCCAGACCAAACTTCTCGTTCCCCCGGATATCAATCCCTTCGGTATCAGAGATCCCCATCAAGCCCTCAATGACACCCTTGAAGATAATCTCATCACCTACTTCAAACTTCACTTCAGGCAGAGGGCATCGCAGACGCTCTCCATCACGGACCACCTCCAACACCCTGGCCTTCTTCAGCTTCGAGATTTCCGTATCTGGAAACAACTTACCAGCAAGTGGTGAGCCTTCTTTAACAAATGCATGCGTGATGAACTCTCTACCAGTATCACTATCGATCAGTGCAGCCAGAGTCACCCTGTCCGGCAACAGCTTACGGCCAAGAGTCAGCATGTACACCATCGTAATCCCTGCAAAAATCAAGCCCATCGGGGTGATTTCAAACATGGTAAATGGGGTCATGGACTTACTGGCTATTCCAGCAGCCACCAAATTGGTTGAGGTACCAATAATCGTCATCGTTCCACCAGCCACCGCCGCATAGGACAAGGGAATCAGGAACCTCGAGGCCTTATAATTCTTGCGCCGGCAAATCCCCATGATGATTGGCATGAAAACCACCACCACCGGAGTGTTATTCACGAATCCGGATAGACCAACCACAATCAGCATCAGCATGACCAGCATGCGCATTGGGCTAGAACCCGCCACCTTTTCAAACCACACCCCCAGAGACTCAATCACTCCAGTCCTCTCCAAGGCAGCACTGAGAATAAACATGCACGCTACCGTAATGGGGGCTGGATGTGCAAATACCAGCAGCGCGTTATTGGTCTCACCCGGCTTCACGCTGAGAACACCCGCAAAAACACAGGCAACTAAGGCCACTAGAGCTACAAGCTCCGCCGAGAGCCATTCTTTCACAAAGGCACCAAACACAAGAACCGTTAGAACGGCCAAAAAGATTTGCTGCCAAGTTTCAAACATCGCCATGTTCTACCAGATCAAAACGACCCGTGCACCAGTTTTCTGCCCTTAAAGCAGAGCCGAGGACCAATCCCCCTCATTGAAACCGACTAAAGCCGTACTTCCTGAGATAACAAACGGCCTCTTCACGAGATTCCCGTTAGAACCCAGCAAATCAAGCGCGTCCTCGTCACTCATACCTGGCAAACTATCCTTGAGCCCCATGGAACGATAGTCCATGCCGGATGTATTGAAGAGCTTGCGAATACTCTCATACTTGGATAGCGCCATAGCGAACTCCTCACGGCTCGGAGGAGTTTCCCGAATAGCAACTTTTTCGAACTCAAGACCTTGCTCTTCAAGCCACTTGTAGGCCTTACGACAAGTTCCGCAACCTTGATATCCGTAGATGCGAATCATAAAAATTACCCGATACGGTAAGTGATACGAGCCTTAGAGGTATCGTATGGAGACATCTCCATCTTCACGCGGTCACCGACAACCAAACGGATGAAACGCTTACGCATTTTACCAGAAATGTGGGCAAGAACCTCGTGCCCAGATGCAAGCTCTACCTTGAACATAGTACCTGCAAGTACTGTTTTGATCGTACCTTCGATCTCCACAGATTTGTCCTCGCGTCCGTCGTCTTCCTTCTTCTTGAAACGACGTCCTGCACCACGGCCACCACGGCCGCCGCGTCCTCCTGGGCGTCCTCCGCCCCCTTTTCTTGGTTTTCCTGCGATAACTATTCTCCTTTGTTGGTTCGTTGAATCCGCACTACATCCTTAAGGATAAGGTGCTGGCCGCGCATCTTCTTTATTTCCCCGTAATTCGCAATACTTATTTGGGAAATTATTAGTATAAACTAGGAAAAATCTTTGCGCAACTATCCCCCCTCTGCGACGTTTAATAGATACGCGAGTTGGCCTACCCACCCCGTGTGCGCCATACGTCATCAGACGTTTGACAATACGTTCCACAATCGATTAATTCATACCTATGAGAAAAAACTCACCACTCCTTACAAAACCTCAGAATCTCTCCCGCGGCTTCACTCTCATGGAAATGGTCATGGTCATGGCCATCATTGCCGTTTTGGCCGGCGGTGTCATTGGACTCATGAAGGGCTTCGACGAAAGTGCTAAAATCCAACAGGCCGACAATGACATCAAAGCTATCGGTGCGGCACTTACCCAATACAAGACTCTCTCCGGGCGCTACCCGACTACAGATCAGGGCCTCGAGGCTCTGGTGAACAAGCCAACCAAGCCTCCAGTCCCAAAACGCTATCCAAATGAGGGCATGCTCAAGGAGGTTCCCCTTGACCCTTGGAAGAACCCATACATCTACAAAATGCCTGGAGCTGGCGGCCCTAATTCTTACGAACTAATCAGCGTTGGCCAAGACGGCAAGGAAGGCACAGATGATGACATCAGCTCTGAGGACTAATCGCCTCCCTATCAAAAAAGCCCATTCAGGCTTCACCTTACTGGAACTCATTATCACCTTGGCTCTTATCTCGGTGCTTATGGGTTCCGCTTTTTTTGCATTCTCGGCGAATACCTCCGATGAGATCATTGAGACTCAGGGGGCAATTGAAGCCACGGCTACCTCCACACTGAGGCGTTCGTCTACTCTCGGGCGTCCACACTATGCCATCATCAGGCATGATGCCATTTGGGTCACTGAATTGATTGATCAGACCGCGGACCTGTCTCGCATTCAGCCCAGCTCAGACATTGCTCTCGTGGACATTCCCGAAGGCACCATTCTCTCCTGTAAACGCGAAAATGGAGAATGGGTAACCATGACTGAACGCGAGGACCCTGTCATCTGGGTTTTTGCACGATCTGGCATTTGTGAAGTTTTTTCGTTTCGTTTAGAAGATGGCGGATCCTCATTTGAAATGACCGTGAACCCCATAACTGGCAATTTTATCGATCTTGATGAAGAAGCAAATCAATAGGACGCAACCCGCAGGCTTCATGCTCATGGAAGTGCTTCTCGCATTTGCCATTTTCTCGATTGCGGTCACCAGTATCGTCATTGCACTCAACAGGACTGCAGAGCTGTCCCAGACAATGACTCAAGAACTGGATTCTACAAGGACACTGCGTAACCTAATGACTCAGACTCTCACCACACCAGTCCCTGAAAGCGAGTTCGTACGAGATGAGGTAGTTGAAATTAACGATCACACCAGAGCTCGCATTCAAGTCACTGAATTTGAAGCAACCGATGCTGATGAGCACATTCTTCCCCGTCTCTACAAAATCAGAATAACGCTGGAAGACTCCCTTAGTAGTGAGCAAACCACAAACGAGCTTGAGACCATTCATTATTACCCTCTTACCCAGTAGCAGCAGATTTTGATTATTCTTCACCATAACAGATCACGCGGTTTCACCCTTTTTGAGACTCTGCTCTCACTTGCAATCGCATCTGTTCTGATTGGGATCATCTTCATGATTATCAACACCTGCATGGGCCTCAGTGAGGCTATTTCCATCACGCAGAAAGAGGCCAGACACAAGGAGGCAGCCACCAGCTTCATTGAGAAGCTCTTCATGAATCTCCCCTCGGACGCTCAGTTTGCCCTACAGGAGTCTGAGGACGGAAATCTAGAACTCTACATAGAAAATCCAGGTGTCTACTTCACCGCCCTAGGTAGAGAACAGAAAGCAGCCTTGCTCAGACTGGAAGTGGTCAACAACTCAGACAACACTTCACGCCTGATTGCCCATTTCGAGACAGCTCCAGCAAGCTCTGACTCAGACGACGTCACCTTCAGCAGCCATGAGCTCATCAACACGCTCGGGGAGCTTTATTGGCAAGTCTACTCCCCCACCGAACAAGATTGGGTCAACGAATGGCAAACAGGCCGCCCTACGATTGTACGCCTCAACAATGACGTAGACGGCAACGATACTACGGCTCCACTAAGCGCCACCTTCTGGGCTCCTCCTCGCCCTGATCCAAGTAGAATCAGTGGAGGCAACCAAAATGGCGGCCGGAGTAACCGCCGCTAGCTCTCTTTTGATCGCCTGAAAACCCTTCAGGAGCACGTTCCCCATAAAGGGCTTCTTGCCATACTTCACGGATTCTCTCGCTTAAAGCGTTACTTCCCCATCACTCAAGAGACCAAAGGAATCACATTCTATCTCCAATGAAAACGGCCCGATGCATGATGCACCGGGCCGTTTGCAGAATCGTTAATCTAGAAAGAGAACTCTTATCGTCTCAAACCTCTGAAACGAGAGGAAGAGTTGCTGCTCTTCTTCACTGGCTGTGGAGCCATCTGCACAGGCTGCTTATCTGGAAGTGGAGGCAACACTCCAGACTCCGGCATCAGCTCATCAGCCAAACGTGACTGGGAACGGTTGAAATCCTGGAGCTCTCCCAGAGAACCTGGACCACTCACGATGCGTGGTTGAATGAAGATCACGAGTTCATCTCTGGATTCGGATGTCCTCTCTGATGAGAACAGCCTACCGAGACCCGGTATGCGGCTGAGAATCGGAATACCGGAGACAGCCGTACTATTAGTCTCGGTAATGAGACCACCAAGCACCACGGTACCTTTATTCGGTACGGTCACAGAAGTCACCAATTCTTCGGTACTAATAGTCGGGACTTCGTTTCCGTCGATCAATTGTGAGCCGGACACCGTATCGTTTTTGAACGCAATCGTCAGGGTCACCTCGTTTTCGGAATTGACCAAAGGAATGACTTCAAGCTTCAGCACCACATCCTCATACTCGATATTGGTACTCTGAGACACGTTGCCACCCACCCCTACGTTCTGAGACAGCGTATTCGTAGGTACCGCAATGCGCTGACCGGATGACAGAGTAGCTTTCTTGTTATTGGTCGTGAAGACTGTCGGTTTTGCCAACACCTTGAAACGGCCGGTACTCTCCATCGCCCTGAGGGTCGGGAAGAAGTGTTCCCCAATTTGCCCATAGATAGACAAGCCTCCTACAGCGGCGGTATTGAGAGCCGCAGCATCGGTCAAGGTGGAAGGATCCAGCAGTACAGGATAACCTGTACGGTTGTTGATCGCAAAACCACTATCAGCTCCACGAGTCGTCTGATAGGTGCGGGCAAAATCCACACCGAAATCCAAATCCCCATTGAGATTATAGCGACCAAAGATAGCTGTAATCTGAACTTGCTCAGAGGAAATATCCATCTCATTGATCAAGTCATCAATGATCTTGATGCTCTGCGGCGGACCATTCACGATGATTGTATTTATCGAGTTGTGCGCGATGATGTGCGTCTTACCAATCAGATCATCCTCTGGAGTTTCACTGCGCAGATCGTTTTCTGATAGACTGGCACCACCCTGCCCCTGTCCACCTTGACCACCGCCGGTAGTAAGGCCACCACTATTACGGCCCGTGTTACCACGGCCACCACCGCCGCTTCCCTCATCGGAAACACTGTTGTTACCACGCTGAATGGCATTTCTAGCAACCTCTAGAAACTCAGACACGGAGAGGAAATGCAGACGGCGCTTGTAGTAGTTCTGACTACGAGATGGGCGGTCAAATTCCTCGATAATCCCTTTCGCGTACTCGATGTCGATAGGTCTCGCGATAATGAGAATACTATTGGTACGCGCAATCGGCTTCACCAACACACCGTTCTCACCAGCGGTGCTGGCATTTCTCCCGTTGTTACGGCGGTTATTATTGTTGTTATTACGGTTGTTCGCGTTGTTGCCTCCTTGAGGAGCATTGTTTACCACCCCTTCCTTCCCCACGTTAAACTGGGCACTGAAATCAAGAATCGTCTGAACCTCTTCAGCGACTTGCTCGGCATCACCATTTTCGAGGTAAATGGTCTGGCGCTTAAAGATTTCCTGCGGAATATCAATCTGCTGCTTCAACTTAATCAGAGTGCGGATAATCGCAGTATTCTCCGTAATCAAGAGGGTGGCTGTATTGGCAACTGGAACAATGGAGCCATTGGGGTGAAACTGCTTCACTACAGTCTGGAACACATTCATCGCCTCATCCGTTGCAATGTGCTTGAAGCTCATCACATAGGTCACGATCTCATCCCCTACCGGCAAGTCAGCTAGTTCTGTGTACACCTTAAACGCTTTACCATTCTGAGGCATCACCAGCTTCACTTCATGCTCACCACTCGGCACAAATACCAAACCTTCAAGCAAAGCCGTTTTTTCCAGGATTTGAGCCGCTTCACGGTAGGTCATACGCCCTGGCTGATTGACCGTGATCTTCTTAGCGATCGCCGCCTGAGTAAAGATCACTCGCTTACCAGTAAACTTCCGATACAACTCAGCGATGCGGTCACCAGGAATGAGAATCTCCTGCATGCCATTCTCGAGAATCTGGTCCCCGGGATCAACGTTGACTCCCGCGGCAGCTGCTTGCCCACCCGGTCTCGCAGGCTGTTGACCTTGAGCAGCTGGGGCTGGAGGCTGAGGCTGAGCTGGCTCATCCACGGCTGGAGGTTGCTCCGGCACCACGGGAGGCTGTCCTCCGCCGGGTTGCTGAGCCTGCAGTGCTCCTGCCAGCGCAAACATCATCAATGTGTATCTCATAAATCTATGGGTTGATTAAAAATTCTATTCTTAAAAAGGTGTAAAGGCCTGCTTGAGTCTATCGGCGTCTTCTATCTCCGCCATCGTTACCACCGGGGCTGGCTTGATCCCCTCCTCGGCGTCTGCTACGCCAGTCACGACGCAGCTCATTCGCTTTTTCCATCAAGGCCTGTCTGCGTTTCTGGTAATCATCACCAGTATTACCGCTCTCACGCATCTTGCGTAGCTCAGCAGCTTCACGCATCATTTCCTCTCTGGCACGCTTGTATTCCTCACTGCCCTGATCTCCCTGGACTGGCTGAGGCTGGGCTTGTGGGGCTGCTGCCTGTTGCTCAAGTTTCTGGACTGCTTGCTGACTCTGTTTGGCGGATTCTTGGATCCCTTTTTCCACTTCAGCGGAATCAAATTTCAGTGTGTAGGTGGCACCACCCTGCTTCACCGTTACTTTGGTATTACGATAGTTGTCAGGATCTTGCTCCACATTGACGATAGAGATGCCCTCAACAGACTGATTGCTGCTAAGAGAAATCACTCCCCGGGTAGGGTTTTTCTTGTCTGACACACCAACACTCCAGCCATCAGCCAATTTCGTGACTCCAGTCAGCATCAGTGTTGTATTCGCTGGAGGAGCCACCACCGGAGCCTGCACCGGCGCCGACTTTTTCACGCCAAACGGAGAGTTCTGCGTCAGCTTCGCGAAATCCTTGTAGCTGGGCTTCGGCGGCAAGTCCGCTTTAGCCTGATACCCACAAAAAGCAGATATCATGATTAGATTAAATATTTTTCTCATAGTTATACCTAGCACTCTTAAAATTCAGGCACAAGCCATTGATCTGCAATAATATGACAAATAACCACACCCTCCTCTTTCTTGTCAGCCTCAAGCTTCAGATAGGTCAGGGCCCTGAAGTTTTCAGGTTGATGTATTTTGACAAGCCACTGGACAATTTGCTGTTGATCTCCCTTGGCGGAAATCTGGATGCGCACCCTGCGGTAGTTTCCGAAAAGCCCCAGCTCGGCATCAATATCCTTCTTCAGCTCTACCCCAAATGGCGTCAAGCCAGCCTGAGTGCAGGAAGTCTCTAAAAACTTCTGCAGCTCGGTCTGTACATCTTCATAAGTCTGAGGTTCGGGTTCATGCTCAGCCAGCCATTGTTTATCTTCTAGGATGCCCTCGGTGTCGCCACCCTCAACTAGAACACGCGCTTCCTGCTCAAGTTTCGCTAATTCTGCCTTTTTCGTATTAAAAGCATCCACCAGCTTCTTACTACCAAAGACGTGCCCAAATACGACGATGATCGCGATAACCGCCACGCCCATCTTTCGCTCTCTATCACTTAAACCAGCCATTAGAGTACCTCCTCCTTCTTCGCTTCAAACTTAAAATACCAACGCTGGTCATTACCGCGGTTTCTTGCTGGCATGGGTGTGAGCCACTCCAATTCTTTGAACATCTCGTCAGCCTTAAGCTTCGGGATGTAATCATTGATTGGATCCAGCTCCGCTGATGATCCGGATAAAATCACCCTACCATCCTGCATCTCCACCATATCAAATTTGATGCGGTTACCTGGAGGCAAGAGCTCCTTGCATCGCTGATAGACGGCCAACGGCCAGTCTTGCCTGACCAGATTGTGCAATTCTTCCCACTTATCATCGTGAAGAGTTTTCTCCCCGTATGACCCCTGATAGGTTTTGATGATGTGGTCTTGGTCTGCAATCTGGTCGTTCAGATTCTTCCACTTCAGGAAGACATAGCCTGCAGCAACCAAGTACATCAAGGCGACCCCCAAGAACCAGACACGAGCACGGGATCCAGCTTGCTGCTTCTGCTTCCACCCGATCATCCCTTCCGTTCTGATCTTAAGTCCCTGCTCAGAGACAGCTGGTACAGGCCTTTGGTCAATGACCACCGGAAGTCCCGTCTCAGCAGTCAACTGCACACTTACTGACTCATCAAGCTGCGGAGCATCACTAGTCCAAATCTGGATACTCTGAGGCTCAAACTCAACTCCTGACAGCATCAGCTGTACTTCGAGCTGTTTCACCGCTGGCTCCAAAGCGCCGATAAAATCTTTCCCTAGCGGCTCTGTGTAAAACGGCTTACCCTGGCTGTAGCAGACAAGAGCCCACTCGCCCTGCTCCTTGAGACAAACAATCAGATCTGCGGTATCGACGGGATAACAGCGAGGAGAGTAATCCAATACCACATCTTGGATCACAGACTCAGGATCCAGCATATCCTCTAACAAGGCATAACCTGCAACAATAGAGCCTGCCCCCTGATCGGCAATCATGGTACAATCCCAGCTCTCTCCCTCGGCATTGATCAGCAATCCAGCCTTCTCCAACTCCAGCTGGGCGGCACCACGGTAGAGAGCCTCATCGCTCGAAGCTACTCTGATCGGCATGGTTGCCACAGCACGGACAGGCAGAGCCAGCCTCTCTCCCGAGGACGTCTGGTCTTTGGATAGCACAGCTTTAAGCGTGCGTACCTTCTGGAGGACACCTTGCTGGTCTTGCCATACTTCCCAGCCCGAATCCTCGGCTGGAAGAATGATTGTTGTCGTTGTTTTACTCACTCTCTGAAATGCGTTCTTGATAGTCTAAAATGTTAGGCTTGGCCCCCTGGCGCTGTACTGTCGCAATAATGCTGGCCTGAAAATTACCCGAGCGCCCTACGCTCTCAATTCTTAATATGTTCCCCTTGGTGACGAATCTGGCAGCAATCGCAGCTCTTCTATTTCCCCCAGGAGATGCCATAGCGGTTAGTGCGGCATCTACACTTGGATAATTACGGTCATCTTCGGTAGCAAATAGACCGTCATCACCTTTTACTTCTGCTTGATAATCTTCTGCTTCAGAAACATTAATCTCAGCCGCTACAGCTATGAGCTCCGGCTTAGCCTCATGAATGTCCAAGCCACCTTCACTTCGCAGGGTAAACCAATCACGCCAGTCTGAGCGCAACTTTTCTGCAGCCCAAAACCCCTTGACCAGCCTCATATCCTCAATATCCGTAAACGGTCCGTTGTAGGGGCGGTCAGTAAAGCCCTGCTCCTCGTACCAACTTTTTTCGGCACCATTTAGCTCTGCTGTGTCGCCACGATCCACCCAGTCAATGAGAGCATCCGTGAGCGAAGACGCCTCGTTCTCCTCCATCCCCCAATGTTTGAATATATTTCGCATCAGAGCCTTATCACGGCGCTGTAGAATGGTATTGATATTAAAACGAACGGCCTCCGGCGAAATCAGAACCTTGTATGCAGCATCATACTCCGGATTCTCGGCAGCCAGGATAGGATCATCACGCTCAATACCAGGATGAACAGCATAACTGAGTCCAGTGTGTGCCTCCATCAGAGCTTGATAGGAGTTCACTTCGTTAGACACCGTGTCGGCTTCCACCTTAACAAGACTTAGCGTGGCCACCATGATACCCGATAAAATCAAAATAACCCACAGGACCGCCACTAGGGCGAATCCTCTCTGCTGATGTGGGGTATTTTTTTGCATCATAGGTACTAGCTCTTGATGTTATTGATGGTTTGGTAAATCGCCTGAATCATCGTGTAGGAGAATCCTCCTACAAGAACAGCCATCAGAACGAGCACCACTGGAGTGATCGTCCCTAGCAGACTAGCCAATAGTGCACTGAGGTGCTTGTCGTAGTAAGCCGAGGCACGCTCCAAGGCACGAGACAGCTTACCTGTATTCTCCCCCACTCCGATCAAGTCGATCATATTGGGCGCAAACATTGCGGTCGCTTGCATGGATCGCGTGAGTTTGTAACCATCACTCACTCGCTCGGTAATACTTGTCAGCCTCTCCTTGTAATAGCGGTTAGTCACCGTTTGCTCTGTCAACTTAAGAGCCTGAACCAAAGGTACTCCGTTAGAAACCAAGTTTGCCAAAGTCTGCAACCACTGAACATAGAAACCATAGCGGATCACATTGCCATAGAGCGGAATGCTTAACTTCCACTCGTCCCACTTTCTTAAATTCTCTTCCTTGGTGAGCCAGACTTTGATCCCCACGGCTATGGCACAGAAAAACAGGATCGTTTTCAGCCAGTGAGCTCTGAGGAAGTCTCCAATAAAGGTGGAAATCTTTACACCGATTGGCATCTCTGAGCCAGGCATCCCTTCCAGAAGGACTGTAATGCGAGGCAATAAGAAGAAGATGAATACCAAGGCCAAGGCAACACAGGCCAAAGTCAGGCAGGTTGGGTAAATCAAAGCCAACTTCAGGCGTGATTTCAGCTCCTGCTGTTCCTTCATGTAGGTACCATGCTGGCGCAAGATCGTTTGTAGACTACCACTCGCTTCACCAGCCCTCACCAGGTTACAATAAAGCTGGTCGAAATCAGGCGATACTCGCTTCATCGCCTCATAGAGAGGAGTACCTTCGGTCACCCACTTCCTGAGCCTACCAGACAAATACTTGATCTGACCTTTTTCCTCCCTGGCTTCCATCGAAGCCAAGGCGGGTTCTAGTGGCAGCCCAGCCTCAAGCAATTCACTAAGCTCCTCGGTAAAAGCGATGATCTCCTGCTTTTTCAGGGTCAGAGGGCCGCTGGATGGCTCGTCAGCTGTACTAGCCTTGACCTTCTTTACCTTTGCTTCACCTGCATCCTTGATCTGTGTCGGCTGAAAGCCTCGCCCTTGAAGCAGACGCATGGCCTCACCACGGCTAGCCGCAGTCAGGTCCCCGGTCTGTTTCTGACCTGAGCCATCAATAGCGATGTACTTGAAGATCTTAGACATCAATCCAATTGCTTACCTTATTCAACGGCTCTGGCGCCCAAACCTGTCTGAGTAGAAGACAAAACTTCTTCAATACTCGTCACTCCCTTCATGACTTTCCTCCACCCGTAGGTACGCATCGGCTCAAATCCCTCTTTGGTTGCCTGACGCAGAATCTTGTTCTCGTCGGCGCCGTGAGTGATCATGTCCTGGATCGCATCAGAAACCTGACAAATCTCATAAATGGCGATTCGGCCACTGTAGCCAGTCTGGCGGCAATCACCACAGCCGACAGCTCGGTATGGCTGACCATCCAGCTCGAGGGGAATTCCCAGAGCTACCTTATCTTCCTCACCAAAATTATCCATCGGCACCTTGCACTTCGGACATAGCTTTCTCACCAGGCGCTGAGCCAAGAAGGCTCGAACAGACGCTGCTACGAGGAATGGCTCAATATCCATATCCAGCAGACGACTGATGCCGCCAATGGCTGTATTGGTATGCAGTGTACTGAATACCAAGTGACCTGTGAGTGATGCTCGGATAGCAATCTCCGCAGTTTCCGTATCACGAATCTCACCTACCATCACAATGTTTGGATCCGCACGAAGGATGGATCTCAAACCTTTGGCAAAGGTCAAGCCGACCTCCGGCTTCACCGCAATCTGGACGATCCCGGGTAGCTTGTTTTCCACAGGATCCTCGATAGTCACCGTGCGTGTTTCCGGCTTATTCAGGTGGTCCAAAAAGCAATAGAGGCTCGTCGACTTACCAGAACCCGTAGGACCTGTGGCGAGAATCACTCCGTTACTCAAACTTAGAACTTCATCAATCACCTTTCTGACGGAATTTTCCATCCCGAGTTGATCGAGCGAGTAGCGCTCCTGGTTGAGCAAGCGTAGACTAACCGTCTCACCTTCCACCGATGGAATCGTGGCAACACGAACATCGATCGACTTCCCTTCCAGCTTCAGGTTGATACGGCCATCCTGAGGCACCCTGCGCTCCGCCACATCTAGGCGAGACATGATTTTAAGACGAGCAATCACAGAGGACTGCAAGGCATTGATGCGTTCCGGTACAGGCACGTCCATCAAATGACCATCCACACGATAACGAATACGTAGAATATCATGCTGAGGCTCGATGTGGATATCGGTCGCTTTCTGCAGCAGACCCTCACGGATAATCTGGTTTACAAATCTCAACACGCTGGCCTCGTCAGAATCATCCTCGTCAAGAACGCTGGCTTCATCCTTGTCAGCCATGTTCTCGAAGTCCACGTCACGGCCCTCGAGCAGCTTCTCGAAAGTATCAGCCCCCACACCATAAATGGCTCCGAGCGTGGTGCGTATCTTACGCCGTTCACTCATCACCCACTTGATGCTGTATGGCAATCTGCGACTGAGAATCTGCCTGGCTTCTAGCGCTAGAGGATCATAGCAAGCTAGCGTGATCTGATCCTTGTTAAGCTCTAATGGCACCACACGATGCCTAATCGCGAGTGCAGGTCCACAGGCAGCCTTGAGCTCCTTGACATTTTCGCCCAGCAAATCCCCTTCATGCCATGGCAGCGCTAATCTGGCTGACACCTCCCTCAAAAATTCTTCTTCCCCGACGACACCCGCATCCAAAACGGCGTCAATGAGCGACAAGCCCTTCTTCTTGGCATCCAGCACCACCTCAGAAACCTGCGCTTCATCAGTCCCCCCTGCCGCCATCACGGCCTCAATGAGCCAACGGGATTGACGGTCTATTTCCATTACTTCAGCCATCGTAAATAAATTTCTAGCGAGTTACGCCCGCTATGCAACACACAACTGAGGGTGAAGTTGCACATTTATTAAGAAAAATTGGCCTTCATGCTCCCCCAAGTACATAAAAAAGCTGAAGTGGCTACTCGCCAACTCCAGCTTACTTATAAATCTAGTATGGAAAAGACTACTCAGCAGGAGCTTCCTGCTTGTCTCCACTCTCAACCACGGCCGGAGCCTGGTCTTTTTCAGGAGCTTCTAAAACAGCTTTCTCCACCTTGTCTACCGGCTGCTCCTGTTTTGACTCGGCCTCTGCAGGCTCAGCTTTCTTTTCAGGCTTTACAGGCTCGGTTTTCTCCTTGGATGACCTTTCCCTTCTGGACTCATTCTCCCTGCGAGAATCATTGTCACGCTTAGGCTCGGCATTTGGCAAACGTCGGGATTCCTCCTCGAGGAATAGCTCAGCCAATCGGAAACTTCTCTTGGCAAGCTCTTTGGCCTCCTTATCCCCGATCAGGGCAAGACCTTCCTCATTCACTTCTCCGAGGAAGATCTTCCAAGCCTTCTTGCTCATCTTCTTGTGATCCACCTTGACCACTGGCTTCGGCTGCTGAACTGGCTGATCAGCAGATTTACGACCACGGCGTCCACGGCGGTTACGCTTGGCTCCTTGCTGGGAAACATCACCATCCTGATCTCTGGAATCTCGCTGCTCGTCATTGGACTGACGAGCCTCAGGTCTGGCTTCGGACTCTTCCTTCTTAGTGCGGGTGTCTCTGACACCCTGGATAGGCTCCTTGCGCTCAGCTGAGGCTTCAGAAGCTGGTGCCTTGGAGGCCTCTTCGGCTTTCGCTTCAGATTGTGTATCGGCACCCTCTTTAGCTCGCTGAGCCTTTTTTCTGGAAGCTTTCTTTGCTGTTTTCTTTTTTGTCTTTGGAGCAGGCTTTTCAGCATCTCCTTTTACAGACTCAGACTTTTCCACCTTCTCTGCTGGCTTAGTCTCAGAAGTAGACTTTGGAGCGTTATCAGCAGTTACGGTTTGAGATGTCTCTTTTTTCTCTGCGGCTGTTGGCGCAGTTTCCTCTGAATTACTCATTGAATAGGGGCACATCCATCTTTCGATGCTGTGCTGGGCTTAATCGTTATCTCTATCTGGCATCCGAATAAGGCGCGTTACGCAGCACTTGAATTGGGACACATATTATAGAACTGGCGGAATTTCTGCGCGTCTTCACGACTGGGGAGACGCTATCAACAAAAAATCCTGAAAGTGAGAAACTCCATACTAACTCATATGTAAAGAAGATTCACGGAAAACCACCACAAGAAAAGGCGGCTTTTCAGCCGCCTTTTAACAAAATTGAAAAGATGTTCTGAACTGAGTTTACCAGTTTTTCACATCATCCTTGTCTTCATCGGCCTCTTTGCCTTCTGACCAGAGATCAAATCCATCCTCCATGTTATTCATGGTGCCGGGATAGCGGTAGCGCACAGGATTCCCCCAAGCGTCCAAGAGGATGCCATTATCGTCCACCAGCTTCCCTTTACCACTGTAGTCTGGATCAAGCTGGGCGATCATTGGAGTGCCGTCAATTCCCTCATTGAGAAGCTCAACAAGCTCACGAGTGCTATTTTCCCCACCATCACCATCCGGAAGAGCTATTCCTTCATTTTTCAGAACTTCTAGCTGAGAACTAACGTTCTCTATAATAATTTTGGTCTCTTTTTCGGCAGCGTTCTGGTTCACCAGAACGAAGGTTCCAAAGCCAACGCCAGCCAGAATCGCAATGATGGCAATAACGGCCATGATTTCGACCAAGGTGAAGCCCTTCTTTAACAATTTCTTTTGGGTTTTCATTGTCTCTATTGTTTTAAATTTTCAGAAAAAAACTGCGGACCAGAACCAACCGAGACCGCAGTTTTGAAAGTTGTTAACTCGTTGATTTTACTGACCCATGGCCTGAATCATCTTAATCAATGGTAGGAACAATGCAAATACAATCGAACCCACGACCAAGGCCAAGAAGACAATCATCAACGGCTCAAGAATGGACGTCAGAGCGGTAACGGAGTTATCCACCTCATCATCATAAACGTCAGCAATCTTCAGAAGCATTTCTGGAAGCTGACCAGTCTCCTCACCAACGTCGACCATACTGATCACCATTGCAGGGAATACCTTACTTGCCTGAAGAGGAGCCACAATGGACTCACCCTCTTTAACCGCATCATGCACCTTGTCGATCGCATCAGACACAATCACATTACCTGCTGTCTCACGAGTAATGCTCAGGGCCTGCAGAATAGGCACACCAGAGGTCACCAGGGTACCCAGTGTACGACTGAATCGAGCAATAGCGCTCTTACGCTGGATGTCACCGAACAGTGGCATCTTCAGCTTGAAAGCATCGACTGACTTACGTCCACCGTCTGTGTTGGACCAGGCCTTGAAGACACCAAATACGGCTGCGACAAAGAGGAAGATCCAGACGGCATTTGGTATACCAAAGGTAGCAGCAATCATCTTATCAGAGAAACCAAAGACCATTTGAGAGATCATTGGCAGCTCAGCATTATCCTGATCAGCAAACATTTCCTTGAACTTAGGAACGATGACCAACATCAGGAACACAAGAATCGCTACCGCAATGAAAAGAACGATCAGCGGATAAACCATCGCTGATACAATCTTGTTCTTCAGCTTGTTGGCTTTCTCCATGTACTCAGCAAGACGTGTCAGTACAACTTCGAGAACACCACCCAGCTCACCGGCTTTCACCATGTTTACGAAGAGCTTGTTGAAAATCTTCGGGTGCTGAGCAAGACTCTCGGAGAATGTAGAACCACCCTGCACGGAGTCGGCAAGAGAGTTCAAAGTATTTTTCAGGACTGGGTTTGGCTCCTGCTTACCAAGCACGGTCAAGCTTCGAAGAAGCGGAAGACCAGAGTCAATTAGCGTCGCGAGCTGACGAGTGAAGATCATCAGCACTTTGGGCTTTAGTTTACCGCCTTTAGCCTTACGTGGACGGGCTTTACCTTTACCCTTAGTGGCAACTGCCGGTGCCTTCTTCGCTTTACCTTTGGCTGCTGTACCAAGTGAACCCTTACCTTCCTCAACAACTTGAGTTGGATAGAGTCCGTTGGCACGGAGCTGGGCGATAGCTTCGGCCTCATTGCCGGCTTGAACGGTGCCAGTGGTCTGATCACCTTTGGCATCTAGAGCTATGTATTGAAAATTAGCCATGTATCAAATGATGGTTTTTGGATTTTGATGGAATGTGAATAAATTATTGCGAGGTGGAAAGAGAAAACATGAATACTACAGCGTTTATCTGCTTAAGTGTATTTCAGCACCTCTTCAATAGTGGTTGACCCATCGTAAATATTACGCAGACCATCCTCACGAAGAGTACGCATTCCCAACTCAATTGCCTTTTGTTTCAGTACAACGGTCGGAGCTCTGTCCGTGATCATTTCACGAATTGGATCCGTAATATCCAAGAGTTCGAAGAGACCTTTTCGCCCCTTATAACCACTAGTACCACAGACATCACACCCCTTACCGGTGTAGAACTCTTTGTCCCCCAACTCGTGTGGAGAGAGCCCCAACTGAGACAGAATCGCCTCACTTGGATCATACGGTGCACGACAGCTACTACAGATGGTACGCACCAATCGCTGGGCTAGCACACCTTCTAGAGAGGCTGCTACCAGGAAGGGCTCAGTACCCATATCCACCAAACGCGTTACCGCACCCGGCGCATCATTCGTGTGCAGAGTAGAGAGAACCAAGTGACCAGTCAGGGAGGCCTGAATGGCAATTTGCGCAGTTTCTTTATCTCGAATCTCACCCACCAAAATACGGTCGGGGTCTTGACGAAGGAAGGCTCGAAGAACTCTCGCGAAATCTAGACCAATCGCTTCATTCACAGGAACCTGAATAATACCATCGATATCATATTCCACAGGATCCTCAGCTGTTAGCAGCTTGGAATCAATGGTATTGATCTTCCTAAGAGCCGCATAGAGCGTGGTTGTTTTACCGGCACCAGTAGGCCCAGTAACAATGAAGATGCCGTTAGGCTTCTCAATGGTATCGACCACATACTCATAGATATTTTCTGGTAGACCAACACTCTCAATATCAAGGTTTACGTTACTACGGTCAAGAACACGAAGTACGACGGACTCACCATGCTGTGTCGGCAAGGATGATACACGCATATCGACCTGGCGCTCACCGATCTGCTTCACAATCCTGCCATCCTGAGGAACGCGAGTCTCCGCAATGTTCATGTTAGACATCACCTTCACACGAGAGATGATAGCTTTGGCCAGATGTGACGGAGGCGGAGCCATCTCAAAGAGAGATCCATCCACACGATAACGAATCTTGAAATCCTTCTCAAACGGCTCGAAGTGAATATCAGATGCCTTCTCCTTAATCGCCTGATAGAGAACGAGGTCTACATAACGGATGATTGGAGCAGAATTCGCTTCGGATTGAGCATCCTGAGGATTCCCAGAGCTGGCATCATCCAGCTGACCTAACAGGTCATCCATGGCTTGGCTCTCACCACCATAACATTCGTTAATCTTTTCCTCGACAATGTAGTCCGGTGCCACGGCGAGGATAATTTCTCTACCCAGCGCGAAGCGAAGGTCTTCCGCTGCCTGAGGATTAAGAGGATCTACGAGACATACGTGTAACCCTTCCGGGCCAACGTTGACAGGCAGAGCCCCGTGCAGACGAGCCATCCCGCTAGGAAGGAGAGCTAGGAGCTCCTGAGGAGGAGTCCAGTCTGAGAGATCCACCATCTCCGCGCCGAGTTCACTGGCGATGACTGGCCAGATCTCATCTTTGTGGCCGATGATGTCGAAATCTTTGAGAGTCTCGGCAATAGTTTTACCGGTTACCTCGATTGATTGCAGCATGTCCTGGGCCAAAAATTTGTCCACCATGCCGCGAGAGCTGAAAAGGTCAATTACTTGCTGATTGTCCATGAAATTAGGCTTTTGAGTTTTATCTAGTGTCTTCCCTCTTCAAATTAGTCCGCATTACTTACTGCAAGTACTTCCTGTGCAGAGGTCATACCAGCAAGCACCTTACGGATTCCATCCTCACGCATCGTGCGCATACCCAACTCTCGAGCCCGCTTACGCAGCTGTGGAGAGGTCAGGTTATCATTGATCATATTACCTACTTCTTCATCTACAGCAAAGATCTCGAAGATACCGGCTCGACCTCTGTAACCCAAGTTACGGCACTGATCACAGCCCTGAGGACCACAGATTGTGCTATCGAAAGCACGACTAGCATCAATATTCAGTAGACGCATCTCCTTATCTGTTAGCGGCATCGGCTGCTTACAGTTCTGGCAAAGCTTACGCACCAGACGTTGTGCCAATACAGCTCGTAAAGCAGAGGCAATCAGGAAGCGCTTCACACCGATATCCGCCAAACGCGCTACCGCACTTGGAGCATCATTGGTGTGCAGTGTGGAGAGCACCAAGTGACCGGTAAGTGACGCGTTGATCGCAATATTCGCAGTCTCAGCATCTCGAATCTCACCCACCATGATGATGTTAGGCGCCTGACGAAGCATGGCACGAAGTGCTGCCGCGAAAGTCATCCCGATATCCGTCTTCACCATGACCTGGTTAATACCCGGCATTTCATATTCCACCGGATCCTCTACGGTAATGATCTTGCGGTCAGGCTTGTTGATGTAGTTCAAGCAGCCATAGAGAGTTGTTGTCTTACCAGAACCCGTCGGACCAGTAACTAGAATGATACCGTCTGGAAGCGTGATGTAATTCTGGAAAACCTCCTGATCGTCAGAGAGGAAGCCCAATTCCGGAAGACCCAGCATCAAGGCTGACTTATCCAGAATACGCATAACGATACTTTCACCGTGGTTACTCGGAACACTGGACACACGAAGGTCCACCTCTTTGTCTCCCACGCTCAACTGGATACGACCATCCTGCGGTAAGCGCTTCTCCGCGATACTCATGGTACCACTCATCACTTTGAGACGTGCAATAATCGCAGGCAAAAGCTTCTTAGGATGATTCGCCACCTCGACGAGCTTACCATCAACGCGGTAGCGTACACGCAAGGTTGTCTCCAGCGGTTCGATGTGAATATCACTCGTTCTCATCTGAAGGGCTTCAGTCAAGATACTGGACACAAGCTTGATCACAGGAGCCTCATCAGGATCTACATTTTCCCCTTCTCCAACCAAACTGACCCCTTGGGCAATGTCCCCACCATAATCAGTAGGTCCGCCATAATGTGCATTGATCGCATTCGTAATGGCCGATGGAGTAGCACATACCGGAGTAATCTCTCTACCAATGACATGCGGCAAAGTATCCAGCACCTCAAAATTGAGTGGATCAGCAATCGCCACCATAAGGCTCATGCCGTCATCATAAACAGGCACCGCATTAAAGCGTCTCGCTACATCCTCACTGACAGCCTCAAAAATATCAGGGCTAAATGAGTGAGAACTCAAGTCTACAAAGTCCATGCTAGAACTCTGTGCACAGACTTGTGCTACTTGCTCCTCGTTAAGGCGATGGTCGCTAATTAACTTCTCAATTGCACTCTGAGAACCAGTCAGACTGGCTCTCGTCTCGGCAATTTCATCGGGACTGATCAGCCCAGACTCGGCGATCAGCTCTAGTAGATAATCTTCGTTGGAATACACGGGTTTCTAGTATCTGCTCCAGTGGATGTGATGGGTTTTGGGTACGCTAAGACTCTCATATTATGACAGACATAGCTAACGCCCTAGCAGACTGTCTAAGTCACCCACCCACGTCAAGCAACCATGCATCATTTATTTTCATTAAGTGTAACTTTTTTGAACAAACCTCACAAACTCATGACTTTGCGTATACAAACGAAATACATTTCGGCAGATCTGAAAATTTCCCGTAGCCATCTGCTAGTTCTTGCACCACTATGCAGCCCATAGACATGGACACCTTTACCTCCAAAATATCACCCCTCCCTACTTGGCACTCTTTACTAGGCATCCCACTTGCTATGCCTACCATGGATTGATGATTCATCACCTCTCTGCCCCAAAATAGCTCTTGTGCGATAGGACTACCCTCGTTCAACCTCTCCTCGCTTCTCATATTCTATGTTCGAATTCGAAAATATCAATTTCTCCGGTTTTGTTACCATGGTGCTTGGTCTCGGAATTCTGGCCCAGTGGCTGGCATGGAGATTCAAGCTCCCATCCATCCTTCTGCTCTTAGCCTTCGGTTTCGGGGCCGGGCAATTGCTGGGTGTCAATATTGATCACTTCCTACCGGGAGCCTCAGGTGAGAGTATGCTACTCTCAGCAGTAGGTATCTGCGTAGCCATCATTCTGTTTGAAGGCGGCCTCACCCTCAAGTTCTCCGAACTCAAACAGAGCGGAGCCCCCGTAATCCGCCTATGCACGATAGGTGTGGCGGTCTCCTTCCTCATCACGACAGCGGTAGGAGTCTACATCTTTGAATGGAACTGGAGAATTGCAGCCATCCTCGGCTCTATCCTGGTGGTCACCGGTCCAACCGTGATTGCCCCGCTAATTCGCCACATCAAGCCATCTCGCAAGATGGCTTCCATTGTAAAATGGGAAGGTATTGTGGTGGACCCTATTGGTGCCATTATGGCGGTTTTTGTATTCCAGGCAGCCTTGGCTGGAGATGTTGAAGCCGCAAAGTCCGCTATCCTTTATTCCCTAGGCGTCACACTTTTAGTGGGTATCGTCCTTGCTTTCATCATTGCGAAACTCATTGAGATCCTCCTGCGCAACCATCTCATCCCGGACTTCCTTCACTCAGTCTTCCTTCTGTCTGTGGTCTGCATCGCCTTCGTAGCCTCTAATGCTATCCAAAAGGAAGCAGGCCTTCTCACTGTGACAGTGATGGGTATCGCTCTGGCCAACCAGAAATCAGTATCCGTGAAGCACATCCTGGAATTCAAGGAAACGCTACGCACCTTGATCATCTCCATTCTCTTCATCGTCCTCTCTGGGCGAGTGAAATCAGAAAGCCTCATCAACGCTCTGCCCGTTGGTCTGGCGTTCCTGGCCTTCCTGATCATCCTCATCCGTCCAGCCTCCATCTTTATCGCCAATATTTTCACCAAGCAGACCTCCTTCAAAGAGAGGCTCTTCCTAGCCTTCTTGGCTCCAAGGGGTATTGTTGCGGCTGCGGTGACCGCCATCTTTGCGCTCGAGCTGGAGCACTCAGCCAGCAAGCCAGAGTCAAATCTTCCAATCGAAGTAGCCTCTCAGGCAGAGACTATGGTTCCTGTCGTCTTTATCGTCATCATCGGAACCGTGGCATTTTATGGTCTCCTGGCAGCCCCACTGGCTAACAAACTGAAGCTCGCCTCCCGAAACCCTCGCGGTGTGCTCTTTGCTGGTGCCGATAGCTGGGCTCGTAAGATTGCCTTTGCTCTCAGAGAAGACGGCCATGACGTCCTCATGCTTGATACCAACTACTCGAATGTGGCCGCAGCCACCATGGATGGCATTCCCGCGAAAAGAGCCAATATCCTCTCCGAATATGTGGAGGAGGAGCTTGACTTCAGCGGACTTGGGCAACTTGTCGCCTGCACCCACAACGACGAGGTTAACAGCTTGGCCGCTCATGAGTTCACTCACATTTTCAGCTCAGCGGATGTCTGGCAAGTAGCTCCACGGGATGACAAGAGCCATCACACCACAGCCGTCGCCGCTCACATGAGAGGACGCATCCTATTCCCTGGCCGCCCCAATCACAAGGAGCTGGCCAACATGAGCGCTGATGGAATGATCGTGAAGAAGACCTCACTGACTGAACAATTCACGTATGAGGACTTTCTCAACATCAATCCAGATGCCATTCCGCTCTTTATTCACTCTGAAGATCGCGGTCTCCGCCCGGCAGCCAATGACATGAAAAAGCCAAATCTTGGCTCTACCATTTATTTCCTCACTTTCCCAAGCGAGAACTACAATGCTGGATCCGAGGTGGATGTCTCCATTCCCTTCGACGAACAAAAGGAAATCTACCTCCCCTAACACTCCTCCCCATGTACCAGTCACTTGAAGCTGAACTGCACGACCACTTCTGGAACTCAGAAGAGGACAACACCAGCGAACTCCCTCTACTCCAAACATTCCTCAAAGAACATCCCGGTAAAACTCTGGAAATAGGATGCGGCTCAGGCAGACTACTTCTCCCCCTGATCGCAGAGGGATTTGACGTAGAGGGCATGGAGTTCTCTCAGGATATGATTCAATTGCTAGAAACTAGCGCCAAAGAACAACTACTTACCCCGAAAGTACACCACGCTGATGCTTTAGAAATCTTCGACTTCGAGCATAAGTTTCATTCCTTTCTCATCCCAGCCTTCACCATCCAGCTCTTCAGCAGAGGGCAAGCGCATGACCTACTCAAGCGCTTGCACGACTCAGCAGAAAAATCGGCCAGCCTATATCTAACCACATTCATCCCCTGGGCAGAAATCACCGGCGAACTAGAGGAGGACGAATGGCATCTGGATAAAGAGATCACCCTCCCCAACCACTCTGCTGCTCGCTGTGAAACTCTTCACACCATCGACAGACTAAACCAGACTCTGCACCGTCGCCATCGCTACTCCCTCACCAGCAGCAATGGCATGGATACCCGCACTCATAAATCTGAGCAGGTCATTCGCTACTACGGACTTCCGGAACTGACACTCTTGCTCGAAAAGAGCGGATGGCATCTCGAAAATGTCATTACCGACCTTGACCCCGGAATGCTACACCCGAACGCTCACTTACTCACCATTACTGCGAGCGCGGAGCCTGCTTGAGAGCCGATTTCACCTTCGCTACTAGAGAGACCAGCTCTGCCTCGTCCATCTCAGCAGCCGGATCGAACCTCATTTTCTGATGTAAGGTAATCGCTTTATTCAGCTCAGCGCGATTCACTCCCTCCACATCATATAGCCCGCTCATCCATTCTCCGTAAGGCATGCCTATCGGCCTCGGCCCAAGCAAATTGCGTGCATATTTTTCTAACTGCAGCAAAGGCGTCTCGACCTTGTCTCCTGTCCAGTAGACATGAGCCCCCTCTGCATCTATCGACAAACGTGACTGCCAAAGACGGAAGACCAACCAGCCCCCTAACAAGAGGCCTAGTCCACTGAAGGCCATCCAGAACTTGCCCTGATTCGCCTCGTCCTGACGCCAAATCTGGAAATCCTCTCTCAGAAGTTTGAGCCATTCCTGAAATCGCTCTGCCAGACTCATATCTACCTGAGCCATATCGGCATCGAGCCAACCTGGAGGAGTAAAATCAACATCCTCCCACTTACCATCCAGAAAGACCCTACACCAAGCATGGCCATGAGTCCCCCGGATCAGCCACACATCATCTTCCTTCTCTTCTACGGCATAACCGATGGTATAGCGGGCAGGGACGCCACTCTCCCTCAGCAACAAAACAGCTGCTGATGCAAAGTATTCGCAGTGGCCCTTCTTCGCCTCCGTCAGGAAAATCTCCAATTCAGATTTTTCCCTGTAGTCATAGTCGGCCTCAAAATGGGTCGCGTATTCAAATTCACTGATAAAAAACCGCTGAAGAGCTGTCACCTTGGCTCGGGCCGATGAGAGTTCATGCAACTTGAGATCTCTGGCGATATTTTTAATGACTGGCGCCTCTTTCACATCGACAGCAAGATCCTTGTCTCTTGGTAATGCATCTTGCACCACATTCCCCGTCTCGGCCCACAGCATGTAATCAATGATCACATCACGGTTGATCAAACGCAGAGTTCCCAACGGGTTATTTTCCGAGGTCACATTCGTGCCAAACATTCTACTTACCGCAAAGTAGCCCGGCAAGGAAGGTACAATCGTCGTAGGGCTCCCGTTTTCCACGGTCCCACGAATTCTCGCCCCCTGCTCGTCACGCAGATCGGCGCCGCGAGCCTGATCTTCTTCTCTATAGACCTCAGCTAAGTGATCTACATCACCCACCGTAATAGAGCCATCCTGCTCAAAGGCTTCCACGGCATCCTCAAAACCATCCGCCCGGTAGTTGTAGGTCCATAAGCCATCCCAATAAGTATCGTAGCTCGCTACCCTCAAATACCCGGGAGTCATACTTGTCCAGACACGCCACATCACCTCCTTACTCTGCTTCACTTTCCCTAGGCCACCGAGCCGCGCATACTGCGCATTGATGGCACCGCCACCTGCCTCCAGATTCTCAGCATTTTGAGCTCCAGGATTACGAAAATAATTGTTCAGTCTCACCAGCCCCCACTGAAACAAGGCACTCAGAATGATCACCAAGGGCGCAAGATAAAGAACCCCGAGTGACCTCATCCCCCTCTGCCTGCCAACAGCCATAAAAACAGCTAGCGTAAACAGAATAATTCCAGCCATATAGGTCCAGCTGGCTTGCGTGGCACATGCAGCTGCCAGTAAGACCAGCCCGATATAGGGATAGCCTGTATTGATCTCCAAGGGGGAAACCTCTCTGCCCTCCCTGCGGTCCTGAATCATGCGTCTCCTGCTGAAATAGAAGAAGGTATTCAAATACATGCTATCTTGACGCCCATAGCGCTGAGCCAGCTCCACCGGCAGGGCATAGAGTGGCATCCATTGCACGATCTTCAGTAAGGCGTAATGCCCCGCCCCATCCATCCAGATCATCACCATGCCGATCAACAAGAGAAACAGGCTGACTTGATAGGCTTTCACATGCCCTTTCTCCCCAAAATCCCATCGGATCTTTACCCAATTCCTCGCCTCCAGCAACACAGCGATCACAAAACCAGCCAGCGCATTCCCACTCAAGGCCCCCCAGAAAACTACCGCGGCCCCCGCCATCAGGCGTGGTGGTTCGATAATGTGGGAATCAGCCTTACTCATTACGGACAAACTGGCATCCAATCCTCCAGCATTCAACTTCCAAGTCACATACGGATCTCCCCCTTTACATTTGTCGAGATTCGTACAATGTCTCCGCGATGAAGTTGATCGGCGCCATCTGGGGAACAATTGGGGTAACTTACCTTATCGGTAAATCCATCACCACCCTCTCAGGCTATGCCAAAGAAGCTCTTGATTATGAACTAAGTACCTTTCAGTGGGTTTTCTTGATCCTTTATTCCATTTTCATGCTCGTTTGCGAGGGCTACCGGGGCTTCCAGAAGAAATTCTGCCCGCGTACCGCAGCTCGTGTAAAGTATCTCTACGATAACCCTCGTCCGCTACACGTCATTCTCGCTCCCTTTTTCTGCATGGGCTATTTCCACGCGGACAAGAAAACCAAGATCATCGCGATCTCGATTTCACTGCTCATCCTCGGCGTCATCTTCTTGATGCGCAACTACTGCCCACAACCCTGGAGAGGTATCATTGATGTGGGAGTCGTGCTCGGACTGAGCTACGGTATCATCTGTTTTTGGGTCTTTGTCTTTCTGGCATTCACCTCGAAAAACTTCAATCACTCCCCTCACCTTCCAAAAAAATAACGGCACCTCCGAAGATGTGCCGTTATCAAAAAAATGGGGATTCCCTGAGCTTATGCAAGCTTCTGGATAGCCTCTTCAAGTGAAGCGGCATCCTCGATTGAGATCACCTCGACACTCTTGTCGATACGTCCCATCAGACCAGCAAGCACCTTGCCTGGGCCAAGCTCCACGAATGTCGTGTTACCCTCAGCGATCAGAGCCTGCATGCTCTCCGTCCAGCGTACGGAACCAGTCACCTGCTTCTCCAGAGTCTCACGGATCTCGGCGGCATCAGCCACTTGAGTTGCCTTGAAGTTACAGTACACAGGCACGTTTGGAGTAGCGATCTCAGTATCGGCCAAAACAGCAGAAAGCTTGTCCTGAGCACTCTGCATCAAGCGGGAGTGGTAGGCACCAGCAACATTAAGCTTCTTCGCCATGCGGATACCGCGCTCCTTGGCACCAGCAACCGCCTTGTCGATACCTTCCACAGTACCTGAAAGTACGATCTGACCTGGCGCATTGAAATTGGCTACATCCACATCACTATCGGCAGCCAATTGCTTCACCGCTTCCTCATCACCACCGATCATGGCAGCCATGCTACCTTCGGTGCTTTCGCAAGCTTCTTCCATGAACTGGCCGCGCTGGGCGACTACGTTCAGTCCGTCTTCAAAACTGAAAGTCCCAGCTGCTGCATGGGCGGTAAACTCGCCAAGGGAAAGGCCAGCCGCTGCAGTCACCTTGAGGTCTGCCACTTTCTCCTTGAGAACAGCCAAGCAAGCCAAACCGTGGAGATACAGCGCAGGCTGGCAGCGGGATGTCTTGGTGAGTTCCTCATCCGGACCATCGAACATGATCTCGGAAAGAGAAAAACCGAGAGCTTCATCAGCCTTGCTGAACAACTCCTTGGCTACCGAATACGCTTCCACGAGATCCTTACCCATGCCCACTTTCTGGGCACCTTGTCCTGAGAAAAGAATGACTACTTTTTTACTCATGCGCCGTTCCTAACCTCAAGTACCCCTGAGGGCAAGCCCTCATCACCACTACATGCCAGCCAATTCCCTGGCCCTGCCGCGGACCAATTCTGCGGCACGCGCCATGCACTCGGAAGGACCAAGCCCCAGACTGCATAGGCTGAGACACTGATCGAACATCTTTTCAGCCCCGTCTTCCACCCTACCAGCAATCGCAATCACTGGCTTGCCAGCCTCTTTGGCTAACTTGGCAATACCAGCCGGCCCCTTTCCTTCCTCAGTCTGGGCATCTAGGCTACCTTCTCCAGTGATCACCAGATCAGCTTCCTTTATTCTTTCCTCCAGCCTAAGTTCCTTGGCTACCAACTCAAATCCCTTCACCAGCTTGCCGCCAGCAAAGCGCATCAGCCCAAAGCCCATGCCTCCTGCCGCTCCCACTCCCGGAATTGTACTCAATTTGCCAGCATCCGCGGCATAGACCAACTGGGCCAGCGCTTCATCCAGCTGCACCACATCCTCCGGACTGGCTCCTTTCTGAGGCCCGTAGACGGCACTGGCCCCGCGGGCCCCGAGAAGAGGATTCTCCACATCACAAGCTACCAACACTTCAGGTAGATCGATCACTCCACTCTCATCGATACGATCCAACCTCAAAAGCTCACGCGGATTCGGCTCAAGCTCATTACCATCTGAATCTAAAAATTTGATCCCGAGCGCCGCCGCCATCCCCACTCCACCATCATTGGTGGCACTACCTCCGAGGCCAATCACGAGTTTCGTAGCGCCCATTTCACGCACGGCATGCCGCATCATCATCCCCACACCGAAGGTGGACGCTGCCCAGATATCCCGATCCCCTTCCTCCAGCATCGCCAGCCCGGCAGCCGCCGCTATCTCAATCACCGCCACATGACCACACAGAGCATACTTTACTTCTCTGATCTTCCCCAGTGCATCACTCGCCACACACTCTACCCACTCACCGCCAAGGGCCTGCATCATTGTCTCAGAAAACCCTTCACCTCCATCCGCTATGGGCACTCGATCCACCACCATCCCCGGATTGGCCTCCCATAGCCCCTGAGCAATCGCCTCACAAACCTCCGTCGCAGTCAGCGAGCCTTTAAACTTATCACACGCAACTAGAATTCTCATGGTACCAATCTGAAAAAATCCGAAAAAAACTCCACTGTTTTCTTGCAAATATCTCGTCACCACGCTTTCTTCCCTCCCAGCAACCAAATTGCAACACGGAGGGGTGGCAGAGCGGTTGAATGCACCGGTCTTGAAAACCGGCAAGCCGAAAGGCTTCGTGGGTTCGAATCCCACCCCCTCTGCCATTTTGGTCCAATACGGCCTGAGTTTCTCAACTAGAACTCAGGCCTTTTTTTGGTCTACACCAAAGTGAGATGTGATAGGCACTTTCAAGGTTATCTGATATCTGTATTTCATGCACATCGTAGTCATCGAAGACGAACCAGATCTAGGATCCATTTTAAAGGAGATCCTCGAAATGGAGGGCCATCACGTAGAACTGATGACCAATGGACGTGACGGCCTTAATCTGGCACTTCACGCCCAGCCGGACCTTGTCCTCATTGACGTCATGCTTCCTGAGTTGAACGGTTGGGAGGTTCTAAAGGCCCTGCGCCGCAAAAGCGATGTCCCCGTACTCATGCTAACAGCAATGGACGCCACACAAGATCGCGTACGCGGGCTGGACCTTGGTGCTGATGACTACCAAACAAAACCATTTGAAGTCGAGGAACTCCAGGCACGTGTCAGAGCGCTTCTCCGGCGAAAGACTGGTTCATCGACAACCAAGATCGAGTTCGCACCAAGACTAACCTTCTGCCAAAAAGAACGTAAAGTAACCAAAGATGGAGAGGAGGTCAGCCTTACTAGCAGGGAACTCGCGCTATTAGAGTATTTCATTCAAAATCAAGGAAGAACACTTACTAGAACCATGATAGACGAGAGATTTATCGACTATTCTGATGCCGAAAGTGACGTGCTCAGTGTACTCATCTACCGTCTGAGGAAAAAACTCGGTTCAAACACCATTAAAACAAGGCGTGGACTTGGTTTCGAACTCCCTAAATTTTCTCACCAGTAGCAAGTTGACCAGTATTCACAACCCAGCTCTTGATCTGAAACAATCGCAAGTATGACTCTGGTTTTAATATCTCAAAACGCAATGGCTGGCCTGAACCATTGAGGTAAGTTGGAATCAAAACAGTAGGATCTTATGATTTTTCGCTCAATAGCAACCCAACTACAGCTCTGGCACTGTGCAGTGCCTTCGCTGCTCCTGAATCTCTTACTCATTCTTTTTTATCAAAATCAGGAGAAAGCTCTCACAGAAAATATTGATATTGAGCTCAAGTCTCGCATTTCAGGCATCTTGCCATTCGCGCATCAAGTGGTTGCTTCTTTGGATCACGAAAACTCAGCTGAGGCCGGAGAAAGCCCCACCTCGCCCCAAACACAACTCACGGTCACCCCGGATGCCCCTGTTGCCGAGGCCTTGGACGCTGGCCTATACGTCCGTATCTTTTCCAGCGATAACAGACTGCTATGGAAATCGGACGGAGCGCCTGATTTACCGAATCCAGACGTCCAGTCCCCACACAAGGGAACTAACATTTACACCACGGGAGAATACCGCGAGGCCATCCAACATACGCCGCAATCCTATGTTGTCGCTCTCGGCAGTAGTTGTGAAGCATTGTCACATCAGCTCAACACATTGCGATGGCAGCTCTTTGGCCTAGGTGCAGGTCTCATCTTCATGGGCTGGACTGTGGGATACATCATCACACTCCGAGCCCTTCGCCCTCTCAAAACTATTTCACAAACTGCCCGCTCGATTTCCTCAGGCAAGCGCGGCCAGCGCATCAACGTCGACGAAACGAAAAACGAACTCGGCTCCCTGGCCATAGTGCTCAACGAGAGCTTCGAACGCCAGGACGCCGCCTTCGACCAACAAGTGCAGTTCTTAGCAGACGCCTCACACGAACTTAGGACTCCCCTTGCGATCATTCTCGCCAAAGCACACCTCGGCCAGCATTACACCGATCCGCAAAGCCGGACCGAAGCGCTAGCCACTTGTGAAACCGCAGCTAAACACATGCGAGACCTGATTGAATCCCTGCTCGATCTATCACGCCTGGACTCCGGGGTATTCGAACTGCTCACCACCCCCGGAGACCTCGCGGAAATGGCACAGGCTGCCATCGATTTTATTCATCCCCTTGCTGAAGAAAAAAATATAAAAGTGCGGGCGAAATTGACGAGCGCTCCAAGTGACTTCGACCAGCAGCGCATCCGCCAAGTCTTTATTAATATCCTCAGCAACGCCATCAAATATAACCAGCCAACCAATGGCTGGATAGAAGTGACAGGAAGAGTTGAAGCGAATCACTACCACTTCTCCTGCACGAACTCTGGCAAAACCATTCCGGCTATCGACCTGCCCCATCTCTTCGACCGCTTCTACCGGGTTGACAAATCCCGCACCAAGTCTCGCGAAGGCAGCGCTGGTCTTGGCCTCGCCATCACCAAGTCCATCGTCGAAGCCCACGGCGGCCGCATTTCCGCTGAAAGCGCGAATGAAGTCACCACCGTCACAGTGCTGCTGCCCCTTCCTCCAACGGACCAAAACTGATTTTATTCAGAAATAATCCCGCCGTTCAACTTAGGTTCAAACTCTTTTACTCCAATCGCGCTGTCGAATAACGTCAGGACAGCTCCGATCATCAAAACCCCTGCCCGTTTCTCGACCTACCCATTCCCGAGAAACGATGCAATCCTCATTCACCGCGACCAGCACTTTAGCTGCCATCTCCGGCATCCCTGGCTTCTATACTGCCAGTGTGACCGCCACGACTCCAATCGCGGAATAAAGCTTCGCTCGTCTCTCGAATCATTCAACGACAACCGAAGATGCTATGGAGTTAAACAGCTCAAATCTCAAATTCTCATGGATTGCCTCTCGGCATCTACGTCTCTCGCCCGCAGCCTTATTAATCACTGGCTTACTTACCACATCCGGCTGGGGGCAGATCATCAGCTACAGGGACGGCGAGAACCGCCAGGCACCGGTCTCAACCAGCAATAACGCTCTCTTAAACCTACCATCTGGCATCGCGACTCAAAGCGGTATCATTTATGGAGGTGGTTCGATTACCAAAGCTGGGGCCGGCGAGTTGATTCTCACCGCGAACAACACCTACCAAGGAGCCACGAGCATCTCTCTGGGGAGTTTGAGGATTGGTAATAACTCGACCAGCGGCAGCCTCGGCAGTGGCAATGTCAATAATAACGGCAGCCTTATCTTTGATCGGTCGAACACGATTACCGTAGGAAACCTCATCTCGGGCACAGGCTCACTCACCCAGGACGGCAGCGGCACCCTTAACCTTGGCGGAGCGCACACCTACACGGGAGCGACGATCATTAATTCTGGCAACCTGCGACTATACCACACCATGGCTCTGCAGAATTCCACGGTCGCTATCAATACCCACAATGGACTCAACCTCAATAACCTCAGCGCAACACTCGGCGGCCTCAGCGGCAATGGCAACCTCAGCTTAGGTTCCTCCACACTCACCGTAGGAAACAACAACGCCAACACATCCTACTCGGGGACCCTCAGCGGCAGCGGCAAGCTCACAAAAATCGGCAGCGGCGTATTTACCCTTGCTGGATCTAACACCTACAGCGGCAACACCACGGTCAATGCGGGAACGCTCCGGCTGGCTCATGCGTCGGCTCTGCAAAATGCAGATGTCTCGATCGGCTCGGCAGGCACACTCGACCTCAATAACTTCAATACCAACCTGACCAGCATCTCCGGTAGTGGCGGCCTCGGCCTCGGCTCAGCAACGCTCACCATAGCAGCCGGCAATCAAAATAAATCATTTGCCGGCGTGATCAGCGGCACGGGCAAGGTCGTGAAAACGGGTTCCGGCTCACTCACGTTCACCGGAGCCAATAGCTACACAGGCTCAACATCGGTTCAGGCAGGCAGCCTCGTGATCGGCCAGGGGAATACCAATGCCTTGCAAAACAGCGCGGTGACCATGGCCGCAGGAGCGACTCTTAGATTTGACGATAATGGTGATGGCTCAGAATACCGTCTTGCCTCGCTTGCCGGAGGCGGCACGGTAGACATTGAGGGTAGCCGTTTGGAACTCGGTTTCGACAACAGCTCCACCACCTTTGCTGGTGCCTTTATTGAGGATGCTGCGTTCAGTGCTGGAGTCATCGCCAAATATGGTTCCGGCACCTTCACACTCACCGGCTCTGGCCACTCGGTAGATGGCCTGCAGCTCAGAGAAGGCTCGCTCACCTTGGACGGGACTGCGGGTGACTTGGGGGATATCCAAAACTTGGCTGGTAATACGCAACTCACCCTCCGCAACGTCAATGCCCTCAGCGCAGAGTCACTCTACAATGAAGGAACCTTGCTAGTCACAGGAGCAAACATGAACCTCACGACAGAGGGAGACTTCGATAATAAAAACCAATTTACCCTTTCAAACGGAGCCCTCCTAACAGCGACAGGCAGCTTTGAGCAAGGTGCGTCAGACAGCACCACCATCGACCAGGCGTCGCTCACGATCGCTCGATTTGGCGACGCTCAGGGAACCATTGCCATCAGTGACCCGACGGGCGGAACTGCACTCAGCATCGGCTCTAGCAGCGGAACCAGCACTTTCGCCGGGGCCATTGTCGACCACACCAGCAGTTCTGGCTCGGTCAAAAAAACAGGCAACAGCACGGTCATTTTCTCCGGAGCCAATACCTACTCAGGTGCGACATCGATCGAAGCAGGCAGCCTCACTATCAGTCAGGGTAATTCCAATGCCCTGCTTAACAGTGCGGTGACGGTGGCTTCGGGGGCAACTCTGAGATTTGACGATCAGGGGGATGGCTTTGTTTACTCGATCGGTTCTCTTGCTGGGGCCGGCACAGTAGATATTAACGGAGGAGATCTGGGGATTGGTTGGGACAATAGCTCCACCACCTTTGCAGGCGCTCTTGTGGATGACCCTAACTTTAATGGGGATGGGATCAAAAAGTTTGGTTCCGGCACACTCACCCTGACAGGCTCCGGGCATCACGTGACAGTTCTGCAAATCAGAGATGGCTCGCTTATCCTGGACGGAGCCGCGGGAGATTTTGGGGAGATCCAGATCAACTCTGAAAATCATTTCACGATCCAAAATGGCAGTACCCCCAGCATAGCTTCACTCTATAACGTGGGAACTTTGTTAGTCACGGGATCGAGCACAGATTTCACCATTGAGGGCAGCTTGAGAAATTTCAACCAATTCTCCATGTCGAACGGTGCCAGCCTCACAGCGACTGACGTCTTCGAGCAAAGTGACTCAGATACTACGATCATCGACCAGGCATCGCTGACTCTCGCTCGATTTGGCAATGCCCAAGGCACCATCGCTATCAGTGACCCCGCAGGCGGCACCGCGCTCACCATCGGCACCGACAGCGACACCAGCACCTTTGCCGGAACCATCGTCGATCACACCAGCGGATCTGGTTCAATCATCAAAACCGGCAATAGCACCATCATCCTATCCGCAGCCAATACTTTTAGCGGAACCATCCGCATCGAGGAGGGTATTGTGCGTCTGGGTCATCCTCTTGCCCTACAAAACGCGCACGTCATCGTAGGTGCCAATGGCATCCTGGACATCAACGGCTTCAACCCCACATTCGCGAGTCTATCAGGCGTCGGAAATCTCGCCCTCGGCACCTCCACGCTCACGCTCGGAAATGGCGATGGCGATTCTACCTTTGCAGGAATCATCAGCGGAACTGGTGGGCTGATCAAAAAAGGCACAGGTTCTCTCACCCTCACTGGAGCCAATACCTACAGCGGACCGACCAAGATCGAAGCTGGCAAGATCATCATCAGTAAGGGGAATACCAGTGCCCTGCATCACAGTGCGGTGACCGTGGCCGCAGGAGCGACTCTAAAATTTGACGATCAGGGAGATGGATTTGACTATAACATCGGTTCTCTAGCAGGGGGTGGCACGGTGGATTTCAGTGGTGGTGAATTGAAACTTGGTTTCGACAACAGCTCCACCACCTTTGCAGGTGCTCTGGTTGACGCCCCTCATCTCGGTGGGGGGGTCGTGAAAAAGTTTGGTTCGGGCACACTCACTCTGACCGGCTCCGGGCATTCCATATCAGAGCTGCAAATCAAAGATGGCTCGCTTATCATAGATGGCGCAGCAGGATACTTAGGGGATATTCAGAACCACCCTGAAAGCAGCCAACTTACGCTCCAGAATGTCAGCACTCTCAGCATAGATTCAATCTACAATGCGAGTTCCTTGTTAGTTACGGGAGCAGGCACAGACCTGACCGTTCAGGGGAATTTGAGAAACTTTAACCAATTCACCCTATCGAACGGAGCACGCCTAACAGCAACTGGCGTCTTCGAGCAAAATGCCTCAGACACTACCACCATCGACCGGGCATCGCTGACCCTAGCTCGATATGGCAATGCACTAGGAACCATCGCCATCAGTGACCCGGCAGACGGCACCGCTCTCACCATCGGTACCAACAGCGGCACGAGCACCTTTAGTGGAGTGATCGTCGACCACACCAGCGGCCCAGGTTCCATCACCAAGGCCGGAGATAGCACCGTCATCTTTTCCGGAGCCAATACCTACAGCGGCACAACGACGGTCAGTGATGGCACACTCATCATCAGCGAGGGAAACACCACCGCCTTACGCAACAGTGCGGTGACCGTGGCCTCGGGAGCCACGCTACTTTTTGATGATGATGGGGTTGGATCATCCTATCAGATCGGTTCGCTTGCTGGAGGGGGCACGGTCGACTTTAGGCTTGGCGAACTCGACGTAGGCCTTAACAACACTTCAACCACATTTTCAGGAGCGTTTACCTATGATACTCTTAACAGCCCTGGCGAAATTGAAAAACGTGGCGGCGGTACGCTCACACTAAATGGTTCAAATCATTCGATTGGGGAGCTTGAGGTCTTTGAGGGAGGCATCTTGATCGACGGTGCGAGTGGCAACTTTGGCGCACTTAAAATACAAAGTTCAAATTCAACAATGACCATTCAAGATGTTGATGAGACTTTTCAAGTGAACTCTTTGCTAAACTTTGGAACTCTCAACATCATTGGAGGTGGAACCGAAGTCATCTCTACGGGTGATTTCACCAATGAAAATCAGCTAACGATCTCATCAGGATCCCGAGTCGTCACAAGCGGTGATTTCTTTCAATCTACGGGAGATACACTCACGGTTGATAGAGCGTCCTTCACCTTTGCCAAGTTTGATAACACTGCAGGCACCATCGCCATCAGCGACCCGGATCCCAATGCTGGATCCGCCCTAACAGTAGGCTCAAGCAACGGCACCAGCACCTTCAGCGGAATCATCAAAGACCATACCAACGGCCCGGGCTCTGTCACCAAGACCGGCAATAGCACTGTCATCTTTTCCGGGGCGAACACCTATAGCGGGGCGACGATGATCAGTGAGGGGACCTTGGCTATCAGCAACGGAAACGTGACTACCCTTGCAAATTCCGCCGTGACTGTGGCCTCGGGCGCGCAGCTCACCTTTGATGATGTCGACCAATGGGAATACCGAATCGGCTCCGTAGCGGGTGCCGGGGTGATTGATGTGGGCACTGGCACTTTGGACATTGGCCGGGACAATGCCTCCACGACCTTCTCCGGGGCCTTTCGTTTGACTGAGACCACGACCAGTGGACAAGTCGAAAAGAACGGCAGCGGCATGCTGACCCTGACCGGTTCCGGCCATGATGTGGGATTGCTGGAAGTTCAATCTGGAAGCGTGACCCTTGACGGGGCGGTGGGGAGCTTTGATCGGGTCGATGCCCTGGCCTCCACCACCATTCGAAATACCGACAACGCGTTTGTTGTTGGTCAACTGCGCAGCTTTAACACCTTGACGATCACGGGCGCCGGGACGCTGGTCGAAACCACGGGAAATGTGGAGAACTTCAATACGCTCCTGGTCGAAGATGGAGCTACCGTCCGCCCACTGAATGAGTTCATCCATGACAGCGGAGCCACCACTACCGTGGATCGGGCGAGCCTCGTCGTCCCGAAATTTGGCTTTACGAATAAGGGCACCATCGCGATCAGCGATCCGACCAATGGCACCGCCCTAACGATCGGCTCCAACAGTGGCAACAGCACCTTCGCCGGTACCATCGTCGACCACACCAGCGGCCCAGGCTCGGTCACTAAGACGGGCAGCAACTCCATCACTTTAAGCGGAGCGAACACCTATAGCGGGGCCACGACGATTGAGGCGGGCAACCTCATCATCAGCGAAGGTAACACCACAGCCCTGAGCAAGAGTTCTGTGATTGTAGCCTCGGGAGCCACCCTGACTTTTGATGATGACGATTTTGGAGCCCAATACCAGATGGGTTCAATCGCAGGTGGTGGCACGGTGAATTACCGAGTGGGTGAGCTTCAAGTCGGATCCGATAACTCATCGACCCTATTCGATGGGAGCTTCACGCATGAAACCTTGAACGGCTCAGGGCGTATGGAGAAGCGCGGCAGCGGCGCATTAACTCTGACTGGTTCGGGACATTTGGTCGGTGGATTAGAAAGCTTCGGAGGTGAAGTGATCTTCGATGGAACTAGCGGTGAGTTTGGCTCAATTCGATCCGTAAAAGGAAGTATCACATTCCGGAATGTGGACTCTAACCTCGGGATTAGTGATATTAGCAACTTTAAGACCTTAACGGTCACTGGCTCTAACACCGGGCTAACGATACAGGGTGACTTATACAATGAAGACCAGGTGAGAATTAGCTCCGGTGCGAGTATCACGGTGACAGGGGGGTTATTCCAGAGGTCTGGAGCCGCTATCATAGTTGACGAGGCCTCCTTCACGTTTGCAAATTTCAGTAATGGCGAAGGAACCATCGCCATCACCGACCCGACTGACGGCACCGCACTAACAATCGGCAAGAATAGCGGCCTCAGCACCTTTGCCGGAACCATCGTTGATCACACCAGCGGGCCTGGCTCCGTCACTAAGACCGGCAATAGCACCGTCATCCTAGCGGGCAACAACAGCTACACGGGCACCACGATCATTGAAGCGGGCACGCTGAAAACCGACAATCTCTCAGGCAGCCTCACCAACACCTCGGGAACCTTCTCCCCAGGCAACTCCCCTGCCCACACCACCATCAGCGGTGACTACACCCAGCAAGCCGCTGGCACCCTCGAAATCGAACTCGCCGGCCCCACTCAGGGCAGCGAATACGACTTCCTTGACATCTCAGGCACCGCCAACCTCGCCGGTAACATCAACGTCACCTTCCTAGGCGACTACTCCCCCAGCGGCGGCGAATCCTTCACCATCCTCTCCGCAGGCACCCTCACTAACAACGGTTACACCCTCAACCTCCCAGACCTCGCCAACAGCGGACTGGAATGGAAAGTAGGAACCACCGCCACCAGCCTCACCCTCAGCGTCGAATTCACCGACAACATTGAGGGCTTCCGCGCTCAATACGGCCTCAACCCAGACGGCTCAGACGACTTCCTCGATTGGTCCAACAATGGGACAAAAAACATCCTCTACCACGCCTTCGGCCTCGGCGACCCGAACAACGCCAGCATAAACCGCTCTCGTCTTCCTAGCGGAGAACAAGATGGCGATAGTTTCGCCTTCACCTACCTCGAACCCATCGCCACGACCACAGGAATCAGTATAACGCCCGTCATCTCCACCAACCTAACCGCCTGGCAAACACCCCCCGCCCTCGGCGAACTCCCCACCTCCACCATCACCGAAGACCTCGGCGACGGCTACCAGCGCCACACCCTCACCTTCCCGATAAAAACCAGCCCTCGCTTCTTCACCGTCGAAGTCACCGTCGGTGACTAAGCCGCTAAAGACCCGACCATTCTTACCCAAACACACTCATGAAACACAGCATCCTAACAGCCACCTTGGCTCTCGCCCTCACCAGCATCGCACCTGCAGCCATTGTTTATAACAACGGCACTCCCAACAATTTCTATGGAAACATCGCCGGTGTTGCACATGCTGATTACTTCACCCTCAACCAAGCGTTAAGCTTCAACACCATTCGCGTCTGGATTGGCGATATCTCCGACGGTGGGTTCTCCGGTGACCTCGGCTGGGCAATCTGGACAGACGACACCGGACTGCCAGGATCCATCCTCCACTCAGGGGCCGACAATGCCCCCACCTCTTCCGACTCAGGCATCGAATTCAACTCCGGAAGAAACTATCTGCAGGTGGACATCGATACAGGATCTGTCGACCTAAACGCTGGGAATTACTGGCTCCAAATTCACGAAAATGCAATTGGCCAAACTGGTGACGGCAGCAATGCCTTCTGGGCATTCTCATCTTCCTCTGGCAACTACGCCGTTGAACCCGACGAAGTAAATCTTGAAAATTGGAGGATCGAACCGAATGGCTCCTTTGCCTTCCAACTCATCCAGACCACCTCGGTCCCGGAACCCACATCCACCACCCTCATCGGTCTCGCCAGCCTCACTCTCATCTTTCGCCGCAGGCGCTAACAAACTGACACCCCCCACCGCCCTCGGCTCCGAACGCCGAATGAGAACTCAAGTTGCCCCCATAACCTCACCCGCCATTACTAAACTTGAAACCGAGACTTTATAAAACATTCATTTTGCTAACTCTCACCAGTCCGATCAGTGCTCAGGCTGCGACGGCGATTTGGAGTGGCGGCGGTGGGACCAACAATACGTGGAGTCTGCCATTCAACTGGGTGAACAATCAGAGACCGGGACCTAACGACACTGCTTCATTCCTATTCCATAGCAGCTCAACGCAAGTGTTTCTTCCCATCGATATCGCCAAGCTCGAAATGGGTGCGAGAGGCCCGGCACAAGTTCTGAGCATCGGCCAAAGTTCACCCGGAAACGTCACGGTGTCTGGCCAATCCCTGCTGGGGAACGAGAAAGACGGGACAACACGCGTTTACCTAAACAATGACAGCGAGTTTACTTCTGGCTCAATAATTTTGGGAGGCCCGGGGACTGGCGAGATGGAAGTGAAAGGTGGGAGTTCTCTCAGTACCGGTTCCTATCTTACCCTCGGCGACGATAGTTCAGGAATCGGAACCTTGCTGGTGGATGGGGCGGATAGCAGCCTGTCCACAACCAGTGTCATCAACCTCGGTCTGGACGGCGAAGGTACACTGACCTTCAGTAACAACGCCACCGGATCGGTCGGGACCGATCTGCGGGTCGGCCACAACAGCGGGTCGACGGGAACACTGAACCTCGGCGCAGGAACCGGAATCGCTGTGCTCGACGATCTCCTTTTCGGAGCTGGCACGGGATGGATCAACCAAAGCGCTGGCGCGACGCTGAACGTCACCGATGAGGTCTATATGGGGCATGTCAGCACGGGTCATGGCACCTGGCAGGTCAACGCTAGCCCGGCGACAGTGGGTGACAACCTGTTCGTCGGCTTCAACGGAGGAGGCACGCTGACGGTCACGGGCAGCGGCTCCAGCCTCAGCGTGGCCAACAAACTGGAAGTCGCGCGGAATCCAGGATCGACCGGCACTCTGACACTCTCTAACGGCACGCTCAATGCTGCGAATTTTGCAATCGCTGGATCTTCCGCAGCAGGCGGTGGAAACGGCTCCTTTACGCAGAGTTCGGGTACAACGACCATCACGAACGGAACAGTCGTCCACCAGAACGGAAGCTTCGACCTGGATGGTGGTGTATTCAACACGACCGACTTCACTAGCTCCGGCATTTACGACCAGTCCGGTGGCAGCTTCTCCGCGAACGGCATTTCTACTCTAACAGGACACTCCAACTTCGACCTGAGAGACGGTTCTTTCACCACAAAAAGCCTTTCCGCCACCGGCAACATGGCTCAAAGCGGCGGGACATTCACTGTCTCCACCGCATCCTCCTTCGGAGGAGCCACGGTCTTCGGTCTCGGCAACGGAAACTTCACGACAAACAGCCTGACCAGCTCCGGCCGGATCGACCAGCAGGGAGGAACTCTCACCACAACCACAACATCCACCTTCAACAGTGGGGCTGATTTCGATCTCACTAGCGGGAACTTCGAAACCAACAGCCTGAACAACTCCGGTACATTCACCCAGTCCGGGGGCACCGTAAAAGTCGGCACTACTGCCACCGTCGATAATGGAGGAAAACTTGCTCTGAACGGCGGAACCTTCACGGCCACAACCGGAGTGATCGCCGCCAACTCGGCCCGGATCACCATCGACGGCGGAAGCCTCACCACCCCCAGTCTCTCCACCAGCGCGGGTGGCGGCAGCCTGGTCTTCAACGACGGCTCTATCCACCTCACCGGTGGAAACTGGGACTACGAAAACACCGCACCCTGGCTGCTGGAATCCGCCGATAGCACAGGCAATGCCATCATGGAATACACGGGAAGCACCATCGACCACAGCTCCCAAAGCATGACCATCGGCGAAACTGGCAACGGCAAGCTGGTCTTGAACCAAAGCACGATCTTTCGCACCGGAGATCTCTACCTAGGCTCAGGCGATGGCGGTTACGGAGTGATCGAAATTGGTGGGAGGCTCGGAACCACGACCACACCACGCCTTCTATCTGACAACATCACCCTTGGGGATGAGTCTTCTGCCCGAGGCACGGGGATCCTCGACATCCAATACTTCGATCATGGAAATTCATATTATGATGGAGCTTTCATCGGTGTCGGAGACGCCGATTTCTTGAGCGATAGAGACAGCAGGAAAAACTGGATGATTCTTTCGAATAGCACTAATGACGGTGGAGTCCTCACACTTCAAGGGGGTGCCGATCTGGATCTAGACAGCAGCAGAACACGCTTATTTGTTGGCTACTATGAAGGGGAATACGGAACTATTTCAATGGGCGACGGCTCTACCCTCACAGCTAGCGAGACTATCTACATCGGTGACCAAGGGCATGGCACCTTAACGATGGAAGGCAATGCCGAACTGGCCCTGCGCACCAGTATTGGACATATGTATTTAGCAAACTCCAGCGGTTCCACGGGTACTTGGACCGGAGCCAACGGCTCGCTCCGAAACCTCTATGTAGGGTTTAATGGTGATGGATACCTGAGCATGGCCGCAGGTGATACCTTGGATATCGATTTGCTGCGTGTCTCTTACTTCTCTGGGAGCTCTGGAGTCTTCGCCATGCAGGATGCCAGCCTCGATGCTGGCCCTATCAGGGTTGGAGGGTCGAATGGCGCGTTCAGCGCGACCAACAGCCAAATCACAGGATCGAACCTATTGATTGGCTTAAATGGTCAGGGAACAGTCAATTGCACACATTCAAACGTGATGCTTACAGAAGAAGTCACCTTGGGCCATAGCGGGTCAACTTCAGCCGGTGACTTTGGTCACATGAATATCGTCGGCGGATCCTTTCAAACGGGCAGTGACCTAACGGTGGGACACCTGAGCAATGGCAAGGCAAACTTATTAGACGGTGCCCAGGTCAGCATCGCCGGGGACCTCATTGTCGGCAACAATCTTGCAAGCGATGAGTCCGGAGTTCTGAACCTGACCTCATCCAGCTCTCAGAACCCAAGTTCCCTGGATATCACTGGCAACGCACGGCTCGGAGATCACGGCAGCTGGATCACTGACCTCAAGAGTGTCGTGCGCATCGGCAATGGCGACACAAGCACCATCACTTTCGGCGGTTACAATCTCGTGTCTGACACGTCTGGCGAAGGCAGCTTTCTGACACTGGCGGGCGACGGCGAGCCGGTCAGCACGGATTTCAACGGCCAGCTTCTCGCCGGATGGAATGCGGGCGAGACGGGAAATATCATTCTCGATGGAAGCGGCACCGTCCTCACCACTCGCCTAGGCGCGCGACTAGGGGAGAATGGCAATGCTAATGTCAGCCTGGACAACGGCGCGCAATGGATCACCCACGAATACATTGATTTCGCCGACCAAACAGGCACCGTTGCCATGACCCTGCAAAACGGAGCGAAACTCTCTGGCGGCAAGAGCATGTTTGTCGGCGACGGCTCAGGCCAGGCCACCATCGACCTGTTCTCCGGCAGCTCAATAGACATGGGCTTCCTAGTGCTAGGCGACGATGAATCAGTTGGTCGAATCAACGTCGACGCTTCCACCCTCGGGGTTACAGGCATGGATGTCGGAGACGGGAGTGCCACGCAAGATGGAGAAGGATTTGTTACCCTAACAAACGGAAGCGCCCTCGACTGCCCCGGATCAATTTCCGTCGGAGACTACGGCATCGGAAGCCTGACCCTGGACAACAGCACGTGGGTCACAGAAAACGGTGACATTGCCCGGCTTTACATAGGTAACGATGATACCGCCAGCGGCACCATGACGGTCAGAAATGGCTCCACAGTGGCGATCGAACGCGTGTGGGTAGGTGAACAAGGAACTGCCACCATGATCATTGACGGCGCAGCCACAACCTTCACGCATTACGACAACTTCAGCCAATTGAGAATCGCTCTGGAGGAAGGTGGATCGGGCAGTGTGACCGTCCAGAACGGAGCCACCCATCTCTTCCAGGAGCTCAACACAAACAACGTGAGAATCGGCGAACGCGGAATCGGTCACTACACGGTAACAGGGGCTGGCAGCACCAGCCAGTTTGCCGGAGATGTGGAAGTAGGCAGCACCGCCACCGCCGCCGGTTCCAGCCTAAAGGTGCGTCAGGGCGCACACTTCAGCACTGCTGGATTGCTCGAAGTGGGCAATGGCTGCACCATGCTTGCCGAGGACGCCGACACAAGCGTCCACATCGGCGGAAACTTCGACCTCAACAATGCCGGTCTCAATACCGCCACCCTCCAGAATCAGGCCACGATGAGCATCGCCGGAACCCTCCAGATCGGCAACGACGACACCTTCAATCTGCTCACTGGAGCTACACTGGAGGTTGCGGCAATCAGTGGTAATCTCACCAACACCTCCGGCACCTTCTCCCCTGGTAACTCCCCCGCCCACACCACCATCACCGGCGACTACACCCAACTTGCCGCCGGAACTCTCGAAATCGAACTCGCCGGCACCACCCAAGGATCCGAATACGATTTCCTCGATATTTCAGGAAACGCCAGCCTCGCCGGAACCATCGACGTCACCTACCTAGATGACTACTCCCCCAGCGGCGGCGAATCCTTCACCATCCTCTCCGCCAACACTCTCACCGACAACGGCTACACCATCAATCTACCCGCACTCCCTAACAGCTGGCTGGAATGGGAAGTCACGGAAACTGCAACCAGCATCACCCTTACCATAGACTTCACCGATGACCTAGACGGATTCCGAGCCAGATACGGCCTCAACCCAGACGGCTCCGACGACTTCCTCGATTGGTCCAACAATGGTATCGCAAACATCCTCTACTTCGCCTTCGGACTCGGTGACCCGAACAACGCCAGTATCGACCGCTCCCGCCTGCCTAGCGGAGAACAAGATGCTGATAGTTTCGTCTTCACCTACCTCGAACCTACCAACAGCGCATCCGGCGTCACCATCACCCCTGTCGTCTCCGCCAACCTAGACCAATGGCAGACACCCACCGAACTCGGTGAACTCCCCACCAACACCACCACCGAAGACCTCGGCGACGGCTACCAACGCCACACCCTAATCTTCCCACTCCAATCCACTCCTCGCTTCTTCACGATCAAAATCGAAGTCACCAGAAAATAACACCTATTGATTATCAGCAATTTACGAACGACACCGACCTAAAATCCTTTCCACCGGTAATATCACCCGAAATACCGTCTCCACACTAGGCTTACTACACACTTCAAAGCTGCCGCCGTGTGCTTGCACAATGGCTTGGCTAACCGAGAGCCCTAGCCCCACATTTTGCCGCCCGTCTTCATTGCTGCGGGAACTGCTCTCTTGGAAAAAACGGTCGAACAAACGATCCAGATTACCCGGCTGAATTCCTTTGCCGTTGTCGCTCACCTCGATGATCGCTTCTTGCTCCCTTACCTCACACCGCAATAGGATGGCAATCCCTCCCCCATTGTGCTGGATCGCATTATTGATCAGGTTCGTCACCACCTGCTCCAAGCGGAAGGGATCACATTCGATATCGCCCCCCCCAAGTTGGACCTTAAGTGTGCACTCTTGCTCTAACACGTAGGGCGTTAGCTCCTCTTGTAGTGCCGTCAGGAGGGTTCGCAGCTCGACAATCTCATAATCCAGATCTACCGCACCGGAATCATAAAGCGTGAGCTCGATCAGCTGCTCGGTGATGCGTTGAATTCGCCTACCTGAACGCTGACTGATCGTTAGAATCTGGTCATATTCCTTCACGCTGCGCTCACGCTTCAACCCCAAAGCTAGCTGCGCCATTAGCGATGTTAGAGGAGTTCGCAGCTCGTGAGAAGCATCCGCCGTGAAGCGGATCTGCCGCTGAAATGCCCCCTCGAGCTTACCGAAGGTTTCGTTCAGATTCTCCGCCAGCTCACCCAACTCCGAGACTCTACCCATCGCCATCGGCGAAATTCTGACTCCGAGCTTGCCGTCGGCTATTTCAGAGGAGGCTCGTTCGATCTCCCGTAGCGGACTCAGGCAGCGTGAGACCATCAGCCAGCCCACACCCGTCCCAAGTAAAAACACACCAACAACCCCTCCAACTATCTGCAACCTAAGTAAATTCAAACCCTTATAAAACCCTTCCATATCACGCCCGATCAACACTCGGAACCGTGAGGTCCCATGATACAGCTCGCGAAACTCATTCACATCCACCTCCCGAAACCGCACAAAATACCCGACCCCCAGACCCTCCGGGAAACCCACTGCTGGAAAGTTCGACGACTCCTGCACGTCCTCCGGATTTCGATAATTCGCCACTCTATAGTAGTAACCCTGCGGTACCAGCACCTCCTCGAAGATTTCAAATCCTCGTGCAGTCGCCTGCGGCCCATCCAGCTCGGTCACCGGCGAACCGGATAAGCTCTCGCGCCGCACCCAGCCATCTACCTCCCCGTGCTCATCAAGCGGTTCCTCCGCTGCCGGCGGCGGCCCTCCTTCCCGACCGACTCTCCCGCGCGGACCCCGCCTTTCGTGCAAGCGCTCCTCGTGCAGCTTGGCCCCGACAATCATCGGCGCGAATTGGTCAATCTGCGTGTCCAACTGGGTCAACCGGTGATCCTTCTCATAAAAATAAAATCCCAGCCCCAGCGCCAGCAATACCAAGAACAAAATCAGTCCGTGCCAGACCTGGATGCTCGCTTTTAAAGTCAATTTCATGAACACTTACTCCACAGGTATGACGTAGCCGAGCCCACGTCGGCTCACGATGAAATCCTTGCCCAGCTTGCGCCGGATATGATGAATCTGCACGTCTATCACGTTCGAAAGCCGGTCATTATCCTCGCTGATGATCGCTTCCGCAAGCTCTTCACGCGAAATGACTTGCCCAGCCCGCGTGGCCAAATGCGCCACAATCCGATATTGCGAAGCTGTCAGAGATATTTGCTCGCCCCGCAGGGAAACCGTCTGGTCCACCGTATTTACTACTATTTGGCCCAGCTCGATGCAATGCGCCGCTCGCCCCGTCGCCCGCCGGTGAAGCGCATACAGCCGCGCCACCAGCTCGCGCTCATCAAAGGGCTTACTTAGGAAATCATCCGCCCCGCTGTCCAGCCCGCGGATACGATGATTGATCTCGCCCAGCGCTGTCAACATTAGCACAGGCGTTAATATCCCCTTTACACGCAGGCGTTCGATCACTTTCCAGCCATCCAACTCAGGCAACATGACATCCAGCACGATCACATCGTATTGCCACTCACTCGCCCGATAGAGCCCCTCTGCTCCATCCACCGCTGCATCGACGACGAATAGTTCCTCCTCCAAGGTTTGCACCAAACTTTGGCGCACATCTGCATCATCTTCAATAACTAGCACTTTCATGGTCTTCTCCAGCAGCATGCCCAACACCCTAGCAAGATGAAGATTAATCTTTTCTTAAGACGAGTACAAAAAGGCAAATTTAAAGAATTTTCCCAATCTTAACGGTTTCTTAACACTCCACTGACTAAAACGGCAATATGGAACTCCGCTCACTTCTCACCCTGCTGCTGACCGCAACCGCTGCCTCCGCCTTTCCCTTCGATAGCTCCCAGGACGACCTACCGAGCAATGTGGCCGTGACCGGGGCAGGTTCGCGCACCGAGGGAGTCGTGGAGACCTACAACATCCCCATCACCGACTGGCCTGATCGCATCACCCTCACCGTCCAAGGGGCCGACGGCGGCCGCGCCAAGGCCACCAACAACGACACACCGGACAAATCAGGCGCTGGCGGTGGCGGGGCACATTTCCAGGTGAGCTTCAACATCGACCCCGCAGACGAAGGAGCCCTAAGGCCAGGAGGGCAGCTGCGCTTCATCCCCGGCAGCAAGGGCGAAACTCAGAACAAATCCGAGATCGCTGCCGGGGGCGGGGGCGGCGGCAGCGGCGTCTTCTACCGCGCTCCATTGGAAAATGCACAATGGGAGCCACTCATCATCGCCGGAGGTGGCGGCGGTGCGGCAGCGGTCACAAAAGTCGGCGCCTCATCCAATTTCGGCAAGGACGGGGGCAATGCTAACCTCGAGATCTCTGGCGATGATTCCTCACTCAATGGCGGCGACAACGGCACCTCCGGCGGCAGCTACGTCAACTCCGCCACCAGAGTGAGCGACGGCGCGGGAGGCGGTGGTGGTTGGCTGAATGGCATCACCGGCACAGTCGAAGGAAATGCCGGCCGTAACGATGTTGAGAACCCCATAGGGGGCTTCGGCGGCGCTCCCATCGAGACTGGTTCCGACGGTGGCCACGGCTGCGGAGGCGGAGGGGCCGGCTACCGCTACGACGGCAATGGCATCTACGGCTCCGGTGGTGGCGGAGGAGGAGGATACTCCGGCGGCGGCGCGGGCAGTCACACCGGCAACAGCAGCCTGGCCGGAGGCGGAGGCGGCGGCAGCTACGTCGACTCACGCGCGATCGTGCGCGCCCTCTTCACCCGCAACGGCGACAACCAGCAGGGCTTCATCCTCATGACTAGCAAGCGCTTCCCCGGCTCGGAAAACACCTCACTGGCCGCCCCCGTGATCACCCTCAGCCCGAGCACCACGGTCGAGATTGCCTACTCGCAATATCTCGCCGACTTCAGCGCGGCCCTGCCAGAATTCTCGGCCACCGATGTTTATGGAAATTCGGTGACGGTCACGCCCGGCTACAACACCCAGATGCTCAGCGGCATCCCTGGCAGCTACGGAGCCTCCTACGGCGCCACCGACCAGTTCGGCAGCTCCGTCATCGTCGGCCAGACCATCACCCTGCTCGCGCCGACCAAACCCACCTTCAGGATCGCGGGCAACCAAACAGCCTACGAAGACTCCGGGAAGTCCCGCATTCACAACTTCGCCACCAACTTCAACACGCATGACCAAGGCCAATCCTTCGTCCGCTACGACGTCACCAACGACAACAACGACCTCTTCGAGATCCAACCATGGATCGATGCCAGCGGTCAGCTCACCTTTGAGACCAGGGACGATGCCCACGGCACGGCAAAGGTAACCGTCATCGGCATCGACGACGAGAACCTCCCAGACTACGGAGCCTCCGAGGCCCGCATTTTCACCATCACCATCCTCAACGTCCCAGATCTTCCTTTCATCAGGGATTTCACCGCTTCCATCGCCGAGAATACCACCACCGCCACAACGGTCATCGCCAATGATCCGCTGGGCGGCACGCTCACCTACTCGCTCCCCGAGGGCAGCGAGGACAATGCCTTGTTCCTGATCGACCCCGCCACCGGCGCTCTAAGCTTCCTTCAGGCCCCAGATTTCGAAGATCCAAGGGATGTCGGCGGAGCGGATGCCGACAACACTTACGAAGTAGTCGTCGCAGTCACCAATACGGACGGCACCACCACCCGCAGCTCCGGCATCGCTGTTACCAATGTTGACGAAGCCCCCGTCAACCTCGCCCTCAGCAATCAAAGCATCGCCGAGAATGAAACCTCCATCGGCACGCTCAGCGCCACCGATCCAGAAAGTTTCGGCCTCACCTTTAGCATTACCCCTGGGAGCGACTCCGCCCGGTTCGCCATTGATCCCTCATCTGGCGCGCTCAGTTTCATCACCGCTGCGGATTTTGAAAACCCGAGCGACGCCGATACCGACAACATCTATCTAGTGACTCTTTCAGTCTCCGATGGCGAAAACACCACCTCAGCTCTCTTCGCCATCACTGTGGTGGATCGCTCCGAAGGTCCTACGGACATTGAACTGAGCAAAGACTACGTCGCCGAGGGAAAAACCGCCATTGGCACCATCACCGCCACTGATCCAGCAGGCGGCACACCCCGCTTCACACTTGCAGGCGGCGACGACCGCTCCCTATTCACACTCGATGAAGAATCTGGTGCCCTCTCCTTCATCTCAGCACCAGATTTCGAATCTCCCGCCGATAGCGATGGCGACAACCACTACGAGATCACCATCCGCATCACAGGCGACGAAGGCCACGTCTTCGAGCGCTATACCATCGAAGTCTACAACCAGCTGGAGGCCCCACGGAACGTCACGCTCAGCTACAATCAGGTTCTCGAGAACACCACTGCCATCGGCACCGTCAGTGCAGAGGATCCATCTGGCGGAGGACTCAGGTATTCAATCTTCTACACAGCCGACAATGACCTATTCACTCTAGACAGCAACACTGGTGTCCTCAGCTTTCGGAACGCACCGGATTTCGAGAATCCGCACGACTCCAATCGTGATGGGGCCTATGAGATAGCCATCCTTGTCGAAAACTCCGAAACGCGTATACAGAAAAACTTCACCATCACTGTCCTCGACGAGAACGAAAGCCCCACCGACATCCAGCTCAGCAGCACCAGCATTGAGGAAGGTCTGACCACCGTCGGCACCATCACCGCCAGCGACCCCGAAGGCAGTCGCGTCTTCTACACTGGCGCCGGTGGTGCCGATAGCTCGCTCTTCACGGTCAACTACACCACCGGCGTCCTAAGCTTCCGTTACGCACCAGATTTTGAGGCCCCAACCGACAGCGATGGCGACAACATCTACGAGATTGCCATTCGCATCACCGACAACAGCTCCAGTATCATCGAGACCTTCCTCATCACCGTCACCAACCGTGAAGAACCCGCCCTCGATGAATTCCGCAGCACTTACGGAATGGCTGTCGACGGCTCCGATGACTTCCTCGATTGGTCGAACAATGGGATAAAAAACATCCTCTACTACGCCTTCGGCCTCGGCGATCCTAACAACGCCAACATCGACCGCAGCCGTCTGCCCGCAGGCTCGAAAGAGAGCGACAACTTCGCCTTCAGCTACATCGAACCCATCGCCACTGGCACTGGCATCAGCGTTACCCCCGTCACCTCCACCGAGCTCAGCACCTGGCAAACACCCACCGAACTCGGTGAACTCCCCACCAACACCACCACCGAAGACCTCGGCGATGGCTACCAACGGGTGAGCCTAACCTTCCCACTCCAATCCACTCCTCGCTTCTTCAGCGTTGAAGCTTCAGTCGACTATGCGGAGTGATAAACTAAAGGGATCAACAAAGGCCCCATCGGGGGTACTCATCGCTGTAGTATGGCTTTCTTCATAGATATTCTAGTTTGAGTAAAATGACTCCTATAAAATCTCCTGCAAATTAACTCATCAATACCGACTAGATCGACCATGTGCGACAGGACATAGAGTACAGGGGGGGGCTTAACTGACGCGTTTAAGAAAAACCCGCTATCTGTGAGCTTCAAAGAGTGGCAGGTGTTCCCCAATACGACCCTCGCCTACCTTGAACCAAGGTGCCGGCTCATGTTCGACACACTGCATGAAAAATCCAAGGAGTCCACGACTCCCTTTTCCCGATTGAATTTCCTTACAAGCCTCATTGCACCATTGGGAGCCCTTGGTCGCAGGAAGCACTGCACTCCATTGATAGCACCCCTTTTCCTCAAGAGTCCTTTCTTATTACCTCCATCAGATTTCTTGAATTGAACAACGATACCTTGGAGTGTATTCCATTAGCCCAGTTTAACCTGACCTGATACACCTTCCTCATGAAACTACAGAAAGCTGCTTTCATCGCATTCCCGGCATCTGATTTTGAAGTCTCGCTCAGATTCTACCGTGATCTACTTGGGCTTCCTCTTGTAAAGGAAGGGAAGGATGACTTTTCGAGGTTCGCTCACTTCGACTGCTCCGGATTCGGCATCCATGTTTACGAATGGACGAAGCCATTCAACCGCGCTCATACTGGTCTTCAAATCTATGTCGATGATGTGGACCAATTGCATGCTGAACTCAAATCCCAGGGAGTGAAGTTCAGCGGAGAAGTCCGGGATGAGCCATGGGGCGGCAGGCAAGTCACCATTGCCGATCCTGACGGCAACCTCTTTGATCTACTGAACTCCGACTTCGAAGAAATACTCAAGTCCTAAGACTGGGTTTCTCAAAGCTTCAGCCTTTTCCGATATTCCCCTGGAGACATCCCCTCATGCTGGCGAAAGACTTTATAGAGGGCTCGTGCACTGCCAAAGCCTGAGCGTTCGGCCACGATTTCCATCGTCAGGCCTCCTTTTTCTAACAAACGCTTGGCCTCACGTAATCTCATCAACTGGATCTCTGTGGCCGGGCTAGCCACCGCATGCCGCTCAAACACTTTATAGAGATTCCTCAGACTCATTCCTGCCAAATCCGCCAAGGCATTGCAGCTAAAGTTTTGATCCAGGTAGTTCGCCTTAAGTTCAAGCATAGCACGGTGATAGGCCGGGTCTTTCTGCTCAGCCACAGACATCGAGGTACTCTCCCGCTCCACCACCCCCAAAGGTTTAATGACATGAGGTTCGCAACTCACCTCTTCCCCATTCATCAACTGATCTAACAAAGATGCGGCTTTGTAGCCGACTCCGAAGAGATTATTATCCACACTACTGAGTTTGGGCCTCAGGTATTCACAGATGAGTGCATCATTCCGCACTCCCATCACAGAGATCTGACTAGGCACTGGCACCCCGCCATCCATAGCTGCCTGAAGAACTTCTGAGGCATATTCATCGTTCTGGCAGAATACAGCGGTTGAGCTGGGTAATCCCCTCACCCCCTCTACCAGCCAATCATGCCTCTCTCTCCAGTCTTCGTACTCGCAAACCAAGCAGATGCTATCATGACCTAGCTCGGATATTCGCTTCCTAAAATGTCTCATCCTCACCGACTCACTGTCTGCCAAGGGACTGAAACTCGCAAATGTGCGAAATCCATTCTCCAGGAAATAGTCAATCGCGGCATCCACTACCCCCTCATGATCATCTGAGACACTGGGCACTTTCATATCCTCATTTGAGGCATGCCCCAACTGTACCACCTTCCCTTTCAACCGCGGAATGTTCTGGATGACATCATCCACCAACTGCCCTCCTGTAATCACCCCATCTCCTGTCCATGAAGCAGGGATATGCCCACCTGCTGAGACCCGCTGAAAGTGAAGGTTCCAATGCTGCTCACCAGCATAGTGCGCCACCCCCTCGTGAATCTTGGGGTGATACCACAGCAGCGATAGAAGGACATTCTTTCGAGACATGTTGTAAGCATAAGCACGCCCAGCTCAAAGTACACGATAATTCACACAATTATGCACGTTAACGTATTATCCAGTGTAGCCAGCAGACTTAGGATGAAAGTACTGAGGTCTTCCAATCACTCTTAGACCAAAGTCTCGATCAAAACGTAAGAAAACATGATAAACACTAAACTCAAATCCCTTGGCGTGGTGTCCGGCACCATTGCATGTCTACTCTGCACAAGCCAAGCCGCAGTACTGGTCGGCTGGGATAACAACACAGCTACCGCAGGAGATGATCCTTGGGCAGCGACTTATCTGGATGCCAGTCTAAGCGGCGGCAGCATCGATATGAGCGATGGTCTCGTAGCCGGCCCAGGTGGTGGCCCCGGAAACACTGTCGCCATGAAATACGAAGGTTTTGCTACCACGACAACTACCCAAGCCGTTTCTGAGACAGAGAGCGAATACTTCGAATGGAGTGTCACTGTAGCCGGAGGCTTCCTTATGGATGTCACCAATCTGGAAATCGCTACGGCGAACCTGAATACAGCTGACACCCTCAAACTCGAGCTGCGCTCAAGTGTAGATGGTTTCGCATCCACCCTCGGGACTATACAACAGGGCACGAGCTCCGGCGACTTGGGAGTCATCACTTTCGACATCAATCAGTCCAACCTCACCGGAAATGTCACTTACAGACTGTATGGCTACTGGGACGCGGCTGACGCTGGCACAGAAGGCACCAACCTGCACTTCCGCACAGACAAAGCCAGCCTGGATAGCGGTCACTTGATCGCGATGAATGGTGGCCTTACCGCTGTACCTGAGCCTAGCTCAACCGCTCTACTTGGTCTATCAGGCCTAGCATTGATCCTCAGACGCAGACGCTAGATTTCAGCCTCCACATCTCTGCCTCTCATCAGGCAACACCCTCTACCAATAAAAACCCAGCCCCCAATTTTTCTCTCCCATCATTCCAACAAAGTCATTTATCATCTATAATCATCCAATGAAGCGTTCGCTATTAAAGACTTCCATTCTCGCCCTAAGCGTTTTTTCAGCAGAGCTGGCCTTCACACATGCCCAAGCCAAGCAGCCAAACATTATCTACATCAACACAGATGACTGGGGCATCGGCAAAGTCCCGTCCCTTGAGATGGATCCTGCCAGTCAAAGCATCATCAAGACTCCAAACCTTGATAAGCTGAAGGCCGATGGCATGACATTCACCAATGCCTATGCTGGTAATGCGGTCTGTGGTCCCTCCCGCTGCACCCTTCTCACTGGTAAACACCCAGGCAATGCCGCTTGGAGAGCCAATCGTAAGACTCTTCCAAGCTCCGTCTGGCCCATCGACACCCCGATGCTAGGAGAAGTCGCCAGACAGGCAGGATACAAAACAGCCGCATTTGGCAAGCTCTGCCACGGAGGAACTTCTACACCTGAGGAAATCACCGCCACAGGATGGGACTACTGGATGGGATTCCTGGGTCACATTGACTGCAGAGACTACTACTCCAGCTACATCTGGGAGAACGGCAAGAAGATCACTCTGCCAGCGAATGCTCCTGAACTGCTGAAAGGTACCAGCACTCTGGAAAAGCCTAAAGGATCCGGAGTTGTCGGCATGGGAAAAGGCACCTTCATCGAGGAACTTTACGCAGATAAGATCTGCGAATTCATGACCGAAAACAAAGAGGAACCCTTCTTTATCTACTTCGCCTCAGTCGTCCCGCATGGAGGTCCTCCCGGCGGCATGCGCGTTCCAGACCTTTTGGACTACAAAGACAACCCGAAGCTCACCAAGTACGAAAAACTCTACTGCGCCCTGCTTACTTGGCATGACCGCAGCCTTGGCAAGATCCGCGCCAAGCTGGACGAGCTTGGAATCGCCGACAACACCATCATCATCTGGACATCTGACAATGGCGACGAAAACTCCTATTACAGACGCACCAAAACCTTCGACGGCAATGGGCCTTTCCGCGCCATGAAACGCTCCCTCTACGAGGGAGGCATCCGAGCCCCGATGATCGCTGTGTGGCCAGATAAAATCAAGCCAGGTAGCAGCTCAGCACTCATCACGACCCAGGTCGACGTCATACCCACCGTGGCCGAAGCCGGAGGAAACCATGTCACCAAAGAGATGGACGGCATTTCTATCTTCCCCACACTCGCCGGTGAGCCTAACAAGCAAACCAATCGAGATTACATCTACTTCGAGTTTTACGAGACTGGCAGACAGCAATCAGTCCGTATGGGCAAATGGAAAGGCTACCGACGAGACGGGCTCAAAGGGAAAACCGAACTCTACAATCTAGATACTGATATCGGGGAAACCAAAGACCTCGCTGCGGAGCATCCTGATATCGTGAAGAAGATCGAGGAGATTATGGCCAAGGAGCACACCTCCCACCCGATCTGGAAGCTGCCCGGCCTCGACAAATAATTTGCATTCTGTGTTTGCACTATCCCCCTCTTCGCCATTTCGCTATATGTTAGAGATGAGCGAAGAGGAGGAAATTCCACACATCTATCATCTGGCAAAAGGTGTCAGCGAGAAAGATTACGTCAAAGCCCTGAGAGCTAGACGTTACCTTTGGGGCTCCATTACCATCATTTCCACAGTCATCGCCTTTGGAACATCCATTGGGATTTTTGCCTTCGGTATCGCTCTGGATCCGCAGCTCATGATTACTCTGGCAGGCCTTCTCTCTCTTGATGGCTAAAATTTTTGACCGGGCTTTTAAACTGAATACGGTACAGTATCAGACCTACGCCAAATGGCGGGCTATCAAGAAACATCGTCAGTCCGGCCAATAAGAATCCGGCCTATTCCAGTCCTCCTATTGCGGTGCACCTCTTCTTGAAGTGGTTCCGTTCAGTGCTCTCTGACTTTTTGGATCTCAAGTACACAAATGCGCGTACAATTATGCACGTTTAGGCCTTACCTCCTTACTCAGCAGTAACTAGTGTTTCTAGCATCCTGAAATTTCTATCCAGTCCTAAAAGGCTGAAAGACAGATCATCTCTCTATTTCGGGACACGCATAACCCAACACGCAAAAATGAAAGCACTAAAATTCATACCCATAATCACCCTCACTGCAATCCATGCACACGCTGCCACCAGCTTCATTGGAGACCCAATAGGAACCGATGACAGCCTTGGTATAGCCAGCAACTGGGACAATGGCCTTCCTGGATCAGGCAACGATGGCTCCATCTCCACTGACGGAGAACTCGGCAACATCTCCATCGCCAACGGAGGCTCCAGTGTCACCGTCACTCATTCCAGTGGAACCATTGGGGACCCAAATGATGAAATTACCAACTACAGGGATTTCTCCATCAGTACCTCTGGCGGCGGTTCACTCACCTGGCAGGTGGATGGAGGAAACTACGCTGAATTCCGCGTCTTCACGGTCGGTTCGGGCGTCACCCTGAACGTCACCGATGGCATCCTTGCAGGATCAGGTACTGGCGGTACTCGGCTCCAAGTCGCCTCTGGTGCAGTCGCAAACATCACTGGCGGCACATTCTCCGGCATGGGATTCTGGGCCGACGGCAGCACCATCAACCTTCTCGGTGGAACTATCGATAACTTGGTCAGCAATACCGTAATAAGAACCTACAATGGCGGCATCTTGAACATCGGCGGTGACTTCTCCATCAATGGCATGGCCAGCACAGCTGTAGGCAACAACAACAACTTCTTTACAGCTTCCGAATGGACCATCGCAGCTGACTGGACAGGCAGCATGACCAATGAAGCTTGGGGCAGAACGGAATGGGTTACTGAAATCGAATCCACTACCCTCACTGTGGGCGGCGTCCAGATCAATGATTCCAACTTCGACGACTACTTCACGGTGAATGGAACTGGCACGTTAAGCGCCATTCCTGAGCCTTCTTCATCCGCTCTACTCGGCTTAGGTGGACTGGCACTCATCATGAGACGCCGCAAGTAAGACAGCAGCACTCTTACCTTTTAATCTCAGGAGCGGAAGCAAACCATTGCTTCCGCTTTTTTAGCTTTTGGCAGTTCTATTCCTCTACCACACAGGGCAAAAGAATACCGTCTTTCATACCATGGATCTTTTTCTTATCCGCAGGTACGATCGTCGCCAGAGTCCCCCCTAGCGAGGTCTGCCCTTTGCCATCTACAAAGTAGTATGGGCAGAGACGCACGCGCCCCTTCATCATGCGAAGCTCTCCAGACTCAGGATCGTAGTACGGATGCTCCACAATACGGCCAGCATGATACTCCTGCATGACCCATGGCTGGGTATTAAACTGGGAAACTGCCGTCTCGATGGCAGAAGCCCACTCGTCCCTGGGCATATCGTGTCCAATCTGCACACTCTTCGATCCCCAGGCGAGCTCACTGAATCCGCTGATCTTCACGACTAGGCGACGCTCAGTCTGGCTGAATTTCTTCACCTCATTCCAAGAATGTACTCCGAGGCTCGGCAGTGCGGCATGCGGCGGAAGCTCCTGAGGATCCATCATCCAGCCGAATGGCACGACGTCTTTTACTCGCTGGAGATGCTTGCCGCGCATCACCTCTTGCCAGAGTCCCTGCAAAGCTGGCGTCCAGAGCAGAGCCAGCCAGAGTTTCTCTTCAAGGTGCGGCTTACACGGACTTGTGAGATTCAACATACCCGCCAGGTCTTTGGCATGGGAAATATTCTCCCAGTCAAACCACTCAAAGAACCGGTAGGTATCCGCTTCGCTAGAAGTCGCCGTTTCAGCTGTCTCTACAAAGATATCGTTCCCCACTTGCTGAGCCAGCCATTCCATCTCCGGACGGTAATCCGCACTTTCCTCACTCACGAGGATACGGCCACCGTCAGGCATCAGGCTACGGAAGCCCTGGGGCACACCATCGCGACCACCAAAGATCTCAAAGCCAGCATCAGAATACATCTGGCTGAGCCAAGTCGTAATCCCCATACCACCAGGCACGCTGTCCAGCTCGGTAAGGGCGAAGCCATCCTCAGTAAGAATCAAGTCCGGCCGGATCACGCGCGGCACCACCTCGCGCATTCCAACCTGCTGCTGGTGCTGAACCATCCATTCCGGCTTGCCGGCGTCAAGAACCCCAGAGATCCATTTGGGCAAGCGCCCCATTGCGGAGCGCTGATAAATATTATCCGAAGCTTTTTGGAACTGCGCCAGCGGATGCCCAAGACTTTTCACCATGCGTGCTTCACGCTTGGTAAGCTTGAAGGGCTCGGGAGAATACAGCCAGTCAGCTCCTTGCCTCAGGCCATATTCCGGTATCGCGGCTTTGATTTCTTGAAGTTCCAAAATGTAATCTAACTCGTTCGTTAGGAGATTTTGATATCCAGAAAGTTCTGGAGCATCTCTCTCCCTCTTTCCGTGAGGATGGACTCCGGGTGGAACTGCACTCCGTGCACTTCCAGCTCTTTGTGTCTCAGCCCCATGATCACCCCGTCTTCAGTCTCGGCTGTAATTTCAAGACAGTCAGGCAGAGTGTCACGCTTCACGATAAGTGAGTGATAACGTGTCGCTGTTAGAGGGTTTGGCAAGCCGCGGAATACACTTTTTCCTTCATGGAAGACCTTACTGGTCTTTCCGTGCATCAACTGCTCAGCGCGAATGACGTCTCCGCCATAGACTTGGCCAATGCTCTGATGACCGAGGCAGACTCCAAAAATTGGAATCTTCCCTCCGAACTCACGGATAACATCACAGCTCACGCCCGCCTCGTTCGGCGTACATGGTCCCGGAGAAATACAGATGTGGTCTGGAGCCAGCTCAGAGATTTCCTCCAGTGAGATCTTGTCATTGCGGACAACTTTCATTTCCTGACCCAGCTCACCAAAGTACTGGACCAAGTTGTAGGTAAAGGAGTCGTAATTATCGATGACTAACAACATGGTAAATTTGCTTCTACTACTAGGGTTCTACTTGGACTGAGCCGGGGTAATTGTCTTAGCAAGCCCCACTGCACGGAGCATCCCTTTGGCCTTGTTGCAGGTTTCGTTGTACTCGTAGGTGGGATTACTATCCGCCACGACTCCGGCACCAGCCTGGACATAGACTTTGCCGTCCTTCACCAAACAGGTTCTCAGAGTAATGCAGGAATCATGTCCCCCATCCCAGCCGAAGTAACCAACCGCACCACTGTAGGTGCAGCGCTTGTTCTTCTCCAGCTCGTTGATGATCTGCATAGCGCGAATCTTCGGCGCACCACTCACGGTACCTGCCGGGAAAGTCGAGCGTAGCACATCATAGGCGCTGTAGCCATCGGCTAGATCACCATGCACGTTACTCACAATGTGCATCACGTGGCTGTAGCGTTCCACGATCATGAAGTCATCCACCCGCACGCTGGCGTGCTTGGCAATGCGACCTACGTCGTTACGAGCCAGATCCACCAGCATCAGGTGCTCGGCGCACTCCTTCTGGTCGGCCAGCAAATCCGCAGCAAGAGCATCATCCTCTTCCTTGGTCTTGCCCCTCCAGCGCGTGCCCGCAATCGGGCGGATATCGATACGACCACCGATGGAACGCACGTGCACTTCCGGAGAACTCCCCACCAGGGAGAAGCCTTCCAGCTGCAAAATAAACATGTAGGGAGACGGATTCACATGGCGCAGAGCACGGTAGAGATCTACCGGGCTACCATGGTAATCCGCCTCAAACCTCTGGCTGGGAACAACCTGGAAGGCATCTCCAGCGGCGATGTATTCCTTCGCCTTAAGAACCATCTGCTCATACTCAGCTTGGGAAGTATTACTCTTCAGCTCCGGCTGGTCGTAATCAGCCAGACCATTGAGAGCTTCCACATGAAGCGGCTCATCGATCTTGGCAATCATCGATTCGATATTGGCGACAGCCTGCTCATAGGCAGCGTCCACACTCTCAGCTTCATCAATGAAGGCATTCGCCACCACCAGCATGCGGCGCAGCTTCTGGTCAAAGACGATTAGCGTATCCGCCAGCATGAAGACCGCATCCGGCAGACCGAGATCATCCTCTGGTGTCTGCGTGATGGATGGCTCGAACTGCTGGACCGCATCATAGGAAAGATAACCGACCATGCCGCCATAAAATGGAGGAGCATCGCCGTGCGTGACCGGCTTGTACTTCGCCATCAGCTTCTCCAGCTCAGCAAGCACGTCTGTCTCTGCGGTAATGAACTGAGTATCGCTGCCCTCTCGCCAGCTGATTTCCTTACCATTTGCCTGAAATACAGCCTTTGGTCTGCTACCCACAAAGGAATAACGACCGCCTGCGTCTGTACTTTCGGCGCTCTCTAGCAAAAACGCACCCGTCTCATCCGCCACTTTGACATAGGCGGACATAGGTGTCTCGAAATCCGCAGCAAGCTGCGCGTAGACAGGGACAACATTGCCCTGCATCGCGAGGCTGCGAAACTCTTCAATACTCGGTTTTACCGGACATCCGTTCACGCCAGAGACAATGATTCACCTCGCTTAACATGCAAGATCGAATTCGCGGCATACACAGGCACATTTTCAATTATACTGAGATTTGTGTAACCTAGACTCTGTATTTGGAGAATCCTCTGCAGAATAACACTTCAGAGAACCACTCTCGCTCGTGTTCACCAATTACAATCCCTCTTAGACAACCATGAAAAAAAGACACCTTATCGCATTCCCAGCAGCCGCCCTCATCGCAGGCAGCACACTCAATGCCCAATCCGTCAACCCCGACCTTAATCAGGCGGCCAGCAAGGTAGACCTCTCCGGCAGCTATGTGGAGCTAAACCGAGTCGATGGCGACATCCAACTTCTCACTGAGTACCTGCAACTCATAGTCGAAGTCGCCCGCAAGAACGGCGAGGACATACCAGAGAATTTTGATATCGCCAAACTCATGACGGCGACTGGACTGGATTCCCTCAAGGCCACAGCCATGAGCAACACCAAACAAGGTGACATCTGGCTGAACCAAGCTTACCTCCAGACTGATGGTAGCGGTATCTTTTCTATCGTCGGTGAAACCAACAAACAGTACACCGCCCCTACCATGTGCCCTGCCGGCACAGACCTCGCCCTCCAGCTGACCCTGGACCTGAGAAAGGCACCAGAAATTGCTCGTAAGGTAGCCGAGTCGGTAGGCAAGAAAGACACATTGGAATCCCAGATCACCATGGAGCTCCCAGACTTGGGACTCTCCATCGAGGACAGCCTCAAGAAATCTCACACCGTCCTCAACCTCGCCATCGACTTGGATCCCACCAAGACCATCGCTCTCGGCGAGAACAAAATGCCGAGACCCAATCTCGTAGCCCGTGCAGACGGCCTAGTCTGGCTCTGGGACAAATTTGGCGATGAACTAATTCAAAGCCAAGGAATGCCTCTGAAAAAAACCGAAAAAGATGGAGTCATCACTTACGCTGTTCCGGAAGATATGGCCCCAGCTCTCCAAGGTTACGCCCCGCTACTGGTCGTCGATAAGAACAAGGATCAAATCTGGGTAGCGAGCTCAGCCGATTTCTTGGCCAAGTCTCAAACCTCAGGCCAGCAACTCGCAGACGACCCTGCCTTCAAAGCAGCTTGGGCAGGCATGCCCGCCACAGGCAATTCCATGGCATACATCTCGAAGGAACTCGTCAACCAACTGGAAACACTTTATAAAACAGCTGAGAAAGAAGGCCTTCTGAATGATGAGGACTTCCAGAAAGCCAAACCTCTCATCGACCGACTGATCCAAGATCTTACCAAACCAAAAACTGGTTACGTCTTCGCTTTTGGTAATGACGGCAGCGGCATCCATCTCGCCAACAAAACAGCATTCCCATCCAAGTATGGCCGCTACCTCCAGTCCGCCATGCCTATCATCGAGAAATTCCAGAAAGAAAAATGCGAGAAGGACAAGGACTCTCACGAAGAATAAACCTCCTATAGACTAGATCACCCTGTGCATGGCACCTCCGGCTTCGCCAAGTGCCATGCACAATCTCACCATGAGCGACATACACCACATGAGTCTCCCCACCGAAACCACAGACGAAGAACTCGTCCGCATGGTTCTGGCTGGCTGCACAAACTCATATCGCTCCATTATTGCACGCTATGAGAACAAGCTCATGGCCTTCCTCCTCAAGCGCCTGAATGAGAGGTCTGATGCCCAAGACGTATGCCAAGAGACCTTCATCGCAATCTATCGCAATCTGGAGTCCTTTGACACGGAGAAGTCTTTTAGCGCCTGGATCTACGGAATAGCCCGCAACAAAGCCAACGACCATTTTCGTAAGCTCAAGCCTCTCCCCGAACCTGCCAATGCCTCAGACATTCTTAGCACAACCCCTAGAACCGATCTGGACTCCAATGAGCAAGCAGAAGTGTTCTGGGACGAAGCCAGACGCCTCCTATCAGACGACCAATTCACAGCTCTCTGGCTCCACTACCAGCAAGAGATGCCGGTCAAAATGATCAGCGAGACTATGAAGCAAAGTCCCTCCAATGTAAAAATCCACCTATTCCGCGGCCGCAAAGCGCTCGCTCAATCCAGCCTTCTTGCTGAACAGCACGAGCTAGCTGCCACTGTGAACCACTAAACTATTCCCACCATGAAAGACACCTGTGAACAAACTATGATGCGCCTCTCAGATCATTACGATGAAGGGAATACGCTGACAAGTGACCTTGTGCAACATATCTCCGCCTGCCCGGAATGTGCCGAGTTCCATCAACAGTGGGGACCTGCTGGCTCACTCTCCGAACTAGCCAGCATCACGCAATTTGCGGAAACGCCTGCAGACTTGGCAGACACAATCATGGCTGAGATCAACACACGCCAGACTGAGCCGAAGCCATCAGACAAGACTAGTATCCTAAAAATCTGGATACCACTCGCTGTCGCGGCCTGCATCGGGCTACTCATCGCCATTCAGCCAGAAACGCAGCCACACGCTCAATCTCCAACCGCATATACTCAAGAGACTCAGACTAGTCATCAACAGCAAGCTACGCCCAAAGACCTTTCTCAAGTCAAACTTGCTATCAACAGCCTGCCTATCAATCAGGAGAAAATTTCCATCTCACTTCACACTATTAGTGAGTCTGGCACGGAGCTGATCAACGAACGATCCAAGCAAATATCCAAGCTAGCATCTGGCATTGAGCATTTCTCCACCAATCTCAGCAAGATGATTCCCCGCATCCCAGCAGACTCCAATGAGCAGACCTCTAATCTCCCACTAGATCTGCGAGCTTAAATTTTGCACTCTCAGAGATTTCCAGGTTGATCACTGACTGTGCAACAGGCATGACTCGAACGGTGATCCGAGAGACGATATTCACGGCTATTGATTTTGAATCCGCAGGTACTGCCAGCGGAAAGACTGACGCCCCCGTGCAAGTAGGCACCACCTCCTGGTCACTGGATGATGGAATCTCAGACACCTGGACTTCCTACATTCATACGGATCAGGATATCACTTGGTCGGCTCAGAAGGTACACGGCATCACTCGGGATGATCTGAAGGATGCCCCTAAACTCATGCTGCTCTGGCCTCACCTGAAACGCCGACTGGCTTCCAGAGCAGTCGTCGCTCATGGGCATGGCACCGAGAAACGCTTTCTTAACGCCTTCCCGGGACACGGGTTTGGCCCCTGGATCGATACACTGCAACTTTCTCGTGCTGCTTGGCCCGAAATTTCCGACCACTCACTGGGGGCCATTTGCCAAACTCACAACCTTCACCATAGCGTGGGTAAAATCGTTCCAGACAGAACCTGGCACGATGCCCTCTATGACGCCGCTGCTTCTATCGTCTTGCTCGAGCACATCATCAACACCTTCGAGCTCCACCATTCTCCACTTAGCAGCTTGATCTCACCTGACACATCGGCCTGGCACCGTCTACGCCGCTGAACGAATACAGAAAAAGAATAAGGGCTGCAGACACATTGTGCGTCCACAGCCCTTAAATACCCCCCAAATGGTGATTCTGTTTTTACTCAGAAAATGCAATTCGTCAATCATTAAATGAATTTATTTTCATTATTTGCTCATTTTATTTCTCATCGACCCTCATTCAAACAACCTGTCAAAAAACTCCAAAAAAATAGGGCTGCAGACGGATTCATTCCATCCACAGCCCCAATACCCCCCAAATGGTGACTCTGTTTGTAGTCAGAAAACGCGATCCGTCAACCCAATAAATGAATTTATTTTCATTTTTGTAAATCTAATCGATAAAGCGCAAAAACACCCCAAAAGTATGGGTGCCTCCCCTGTAAAAAAAGAGCTGCAGGTGAAATGAATCATCCTACAGCTCGTTAACCCCCCAAATGGTTAAACGAAGTAATAGCGCATTCCTGGCACATGACAAGAATTAAATGAAATAATTTTCATGTACATTCTCTCACTAGCTAGAATCATCTTCACAATCACAGAAGATTCAGCCGTAGACAGCTTAAAACTCTGAACCGTATCAGACAGAGGCTCCACATTTCCACACTCTAGTTTGATGAATTAATTTTAACCACACAGTCTCTCCCAATCAGGAGAACGCACTCCTATGCTATAAAATTAAAGGGCTGCAGACGATCGAGATCATCTACAGCCCCTTATACCCCCCAAATGGTGATTAATGAAATACCCCGAAATTTCAGATTCGACAAGCATAAAATGAATCTTTTTTCACTTTAATGTCATTTCAGAGAGACCAGATGCTGCTGGACACACTCTTTCAGAGACTTCGGGTCATACCCCCCCTCAAGCACACTGATCAATTTTCCTCCGCAAAACTGGTCAGCATAACCCCTCACCAGATTGGTGAGCTTGGCAAATCCAGAGGGAGTGACAGACATGTCCGCCAAAGGGTCAGACGCGGAGGCATCAAAACCAGCGGAAATAATAATCAAATCAGGGGCAAACTCTTTCAGCCGTGCTTCGAGAGCTTTGCCCCAAGCTTCACCATAGGCATCATCACCAGAGCTAGCAGGCAAGGGAACATTCCAGTTAGATCCAGCCCCATCCTCAATGCCTGTCTCATTGGCGCTGCCACTGAATGGAAACACTCCGTCTTGATGCGTTGAAAAATAGAAGACCGTCCCATCTTCATAGAAGATATCCTGGGTCCCGTTACCATGGTGCACATCCCAATCGAGTATCGCCACTCTATCCGCATCGTGGCGGCTTTGTGCATACCTGGCAGCTATCGCGGCATGATTAAAGATGCAGAACCCCATTCCTCTGTCTTCCGTGGCGTGATGTCCGGGCGGCCTCACAGCGCAGAAAGCACGGCTGACTCTGTTCTCCATCACCTCATCCACCGCATTAAGGACTCCACCCACCGCGGCCATCACCACATCATAAGAATCCATGCATACCATCGTATCCCCCGTTCTTAATTGATCGGCAAAGTGCTCGATGTCGTATTTCGCCAGATCATGGTAGCTGGCAGAATGCGCCAAGAGAACCTCCTTCACCTCCGCCTTACGCTCAGCAATCCAAGTCACATCCCCTTCGACCTCTCCGATTGCCTCAAGCACGGCTTGGTATCGCTCCGGAGACTCCGGGTGCTCAGGCCCAGGCTGGTGCTTGAGTAGAAACTCGGACTTATAAATCCCCAATCCACGATCCTTGACACGAGCAGGTGCCTTCTTCTTTGACTGAAGTTCCATGGCAATACTCGCCACCGTCTGCCCCTTGAGCTCCTGCCTCGCCTGCCACTTCTGATACTGACGCACCAATTCAGCGACGCTCATGACATACTCATCACTGTCATCCTCAGGAATCCTCTCCCTCTCCGCGCCACGGCTGAAAAACAACTGAGCCATGGGTTTATTTTCTCTGAGCACACTGGCCCAGAAACGCTTCACTCCCCTCGCCTTTGCGATCACCGACATCTCAGACAAAAGGTAGTTGGCGATTCCTTTACGCCTTGCCTTCTCGTGCACGAGAAAGGCCACTTCAGCCGAGGTCTTGTCCCGATCCAAGTAGAAACGTCCGACCGCCCGAAGCTCTTCCCTGTGGCCGATCTTGTAAAAAATCCCCAGAGCCAGATCCCTAGATTGATCCACTGACGCCATTCGGTAGGCGGAACGCTCATCAAGCGCAGGAGCTGCATAGCCGTAGCGAAGGCGGATCGTTTCTTCGTCCTGAGCAAACAGGAACATCTGCAGCGAACGCACATCACTCGGGTGAAGAGGCCTCAGAATATAAGTCAGATTATCAAAGGTGATCCTCTTACTATCGATCTCCTGGGTAGCATCATTGATTCCCTTCGGATTAAATCCATAGATCTTGGGAATCCAGCCCTGCATCCTGGCCCCTTCCAAGAGCCCTTCGCGAGCACTGGGATGAGCAATCTCCACCAGGCGCAGCACCCGTTGACGAATCGTCTGCCCTACTAGGTTAGCCACCCCGTACTCGGTGACAACATAATGCACGTCCCCCCGGGAGCTGCAGACCCCACTACCAGATGTCAGACCGGTCACGATGCGAGAGGCACCATCATCATCTGTAGAAGCTAGTGCAATAATCGGGCAGCCGCCCTTACTCATACCCGCCCCACGAATAAAGTCCTGAGTAGCTCCGATCCCCCCATAGAAGCGATGCCCTCTGGAATCACGAACCACCTGCCCGGTAAGGTCGATCTCTCGCGCACCGTTGATGGCTACCATCCCTTTAAGCTTCCCGATACGATGAGGATTATTCACCCAATCACTGCGATAGAGCGCCAGTTCCTTATTATCCCTGACAAAATCATAAAGAGCCTGGGATCCCAGGCAATGAGACGCCACACTGAGCCCCTTCTGTGCCAGTTTCAGACTATTATCTACGGCACCAGACTTGGTCAGCTCCATCATCGCATCTGTGAAGCAACCTGTGTGAATACCCAGATTCCGATGATTCTTGAGCGAATGCAACACCGCCTGAGGGCTATTTCCCATACTCGCCTGAATAATGGAACCGTCATCGATGAGTTGGGCAGCATACTCCCCGATCTTGCGGTGATGCTCTTTATACTCCCATTGCTCAATCTCTGGTAACGGGGCGTCATGCTCGATCATCTTGTGAAGCTTCTTCAGTGGAATACGAGTATCCCCGAAGGTGCGCGGCACATGCTTGTTTACCTGAGCCACCACTTTTTTGGCTCCTTTCACCGCAGCACAGACCACATCGGCACTGACCCCCAGTGAAACCATCCCCTCCTCGTCCGGAGGACTCACCTGCACCAAGACTACGTCCAGAGGCAGCACGCCAGTACTGAACAAGCGGGGAATCTCAGACATCGGGCAAGGGGTATAATCCGCCCTGCCTTGGTCCACAGCATCAAACATCTTCCGGGAAAGAAAGAAACTATTAGGCCGGAAACTGCCCTCATACTTTTCATCCACCCATGGCATCTCCCCCAGAGTATGAATATGGATGAGCTCCACATCCTGAAAACTCTCATGCTGAGCCAGCAAATCCTCCACCAACTTCAAGGGAACACTGGCTCCCCCACCAATAAAGACACGTCCACCGTTCGGAATTAGCTTCGTCCACTCAATATCCATCTTCACAAAGCCCATTTAGCCTGCTAGACAGCTTTCTGACAAGCTAGCAAAACGCCGCAAACGCTTGATATTCCTTCGGAATACTTAACAAAGCTGAAAAAACCAAAAAGTCGGCGAGATTTCGATTGACACTCGGCGTTCTCGCTCCTAGTTTGCCCGCCCTTTCACGGCATAGGGAATTCGTTCTCCTGTGCCTACAACCTAGGAAAACAAGGAACCAGATTTAGGAACAATGAAAACATTCTCCGCTAAAGCTCAGGACGTAGAGCGCAAATGGTATGTGATCGACGCAGCTGACAAGGTGCTCGGTCAGGTCGCTCGCGAAGCTGCAGTTCTTCTTCGTGGCAAGCACAAGCCAATCTTCACTCCTCACGTAGACACTGGTGACAACGTCATCATCATCAACGCTGAGAAAGTTCGCCTCACAGGCAACAAAGAAGTACAGAAGATCTACACACACTACACAGGCTACGTAGGTAATCAGAAAGTCGAGAACCCTAAGATGGTTCGAGCCCGCAAGCCAGAGCTCCTCGTTGAGCGCGCAGTTCGTGGCATGATTCCACACAACAAGCTCGGTAACGCAGTTTACAAGAAGCTTCACGTGTACAACGGTGCCGAGCATCCACACACTGCTCAGAACCCAGAAAACTACGAAGTTTAGTCCTAACACAGAAGATTTTATATTATGAGCGCAGCAACAACCAACAGTGCTACAGGCCGTCGTAAAAACGCTATCGCCCACGCTTGGGTACAAGAGGGCACCGGCCAAATCACCATCAACAAGCGTGCTTTCGAAGACTACCTTCCTACTCTTTCCCTTCAGAACGGAGTACTCGAGCCATTCCAAGTAACCAAACTCCTCAACAAGTTCGACGTTAAAGTCACTGTTAAGGGTGGTGGTGTCACAGGCCAGGTAGGCGCTATCAAACTCGCTATCGCTCGTGCACTTATCAAGCACGACGCAGAGCTTCGCCCAGCACTTAAGGCAGCTCTCCTTCTTCGCCGCGACCCACGCATGAAAGAGCGTAAGAAGTACGGTCAGCCAGGCGCACGCAAGCGCTTCCAGTTCTCCAAGCGTTAATCCGCCTCAGAGAACATTGGAACGACCACTGGTTCCTTTTCAAAAAATCCGCATCTCTACTGGGATGCGGATTTTTCCGTTGTATCTTAGGAGACAGAAAACAAGCAACTTAGCACTTGAAACTTAAAGCACTTACCTCCAAACAAACCGCATGCTAAACATCCACCAACTCACCAAAACAGTCGGCGGCCGCACCCTCTTTGAAGACGCCAAGCTTACAGTAAACTGGGGTGAGCGCGTCGCTCTCGTCGGTCCCAACGGTGCAGGCAAGTCGACCCTCTTCCGCCTCATCCTCGGACAGGACGAGCCAGACGCTGGCACCATCGAGATGGATGAGTACGGCATCGTAGGTTACCTCTCCCAGGAATCCGGCGATCCAGGTGAAGAAACCATCATGGAGCTCGCTACCGGCATTACTCCAGAAGTCGCCAATGCCATGAAGGTCATGCGCGAGTGCGAAGCTAAGGGAGACCACACTTCCAAGGAATTTGCCGATGCCCAGGATACCTTCGACGCAGCCAATGGCTACGCTCTCGAACCTAAGGCCAAAAAGATCCTCGCTGGCCTCGGCTACAAGGAAGAAGAATTTAACAAGCCAGCCAAGGAATTCTCTGGTGGCTGGATCATGCGTGCGAATCTCGCCCGCCTGCTTGTCCAGGAGCCAGATCTCCTGATGCTTGACGAGCCTACCAACCACCTTGACCTCCTCTCCCTCATCTGGCTGCAGCGTTACCTGCAGAACTATCCAGGCGCTCTCTTCGTGATTTCCCACGACCGTGACTTCATGGACGAGATCATCGAGACCGTCTACGAAATCGACGAGCAGAAGTTCATCAACTACACAGGCAACTACTCCGCCTACGAAGTCGAGCGAGAGAAGCGCTACGAGCAAAAAGTGGCCAAATACCGCTCCCAGCAGAAGGAGATCGAGCGAATCCAGGAATTCGTGGACAAGTTCCGCAACGTGGGCTCCAAGGCCTCTCAGGTCAATGAGCGCATGAAGATGATCGAAAAGCTCAAAGCCAAGCTGGTCAAACCTCAGGCCCCACGCAAGATCTTCAAGTTCAACATCCCTGATCCACCTCGTTCCAACCAGATCGTTGCAGAGCTGAAGCAAGTCAAGCAAGCCTACGGCGAGAAAGTGATCTATGACGGCATCGACCTCATCATCGAGCGTGGCGACCGCACTGTCCTCGTCGGACCAAATGGTGCCGGTAAATCTACACTCATGAAGATCATTGCTGGCTATGTAGACATTCAGGGTGGCTCCTGTGAGCTAGGCTACGCCACCAAGATGGGCTACTTCTCACAGCACCGCGCCCTCTCCCTCAATGAGAGTAACACCGTGCTTGATGAAGTCATGGAGTCCGCTCCTGACCTACGTGAAGATGAGGCCCGCTCCATTCTCGGTTCCTTCCTCTTCCGCAGAAACGACGTCATGAAGCGCGTACGCGTTCTCTCCGGTGGCGAGAAGTCCCGCCTAAACCTGGTGAAGTTCCTCGTGAACCCGCCAAACCTCCTGCTCATGGACGAGCCTACCACCCACCTCGACATTCTATCTATCGAGGCTCTGGTACAAGCCCTCAAGCAGTACAAGGGCACTCTCCTCTTCATTTCTCACGACGTTCACTTCATCCGCAACCTCGCTGAGACCACCATCCACGTAAACAACGGCACACTCACTAAGTACGCCGGAGGTTACGACTACTTCCTCGAGAAGTCCGGACTCAACGACGACCGCAGCGCCGTCACCGCCTCCTAGTCCCCACTAAGAGCTATTCTTTACGGTCCCCGCAATTTGAGATTGCGGGGATTTTTTATCTGAATACCCAACCACAGCGTGAGCATTTCCTGACCGTATGCCGGGCCATGCATGGGACGATAAACAAAAAGGCCGCGCATCACTGCACGGCCTTTTCATTAGATCTGTTTTACACTTGAAGCTGAACTTACTCCTTACCGGTGATTCCGAGAATCACTTCAGGCTCAATCCCCCCTTCAGGGTTCTTAGAAAATGCCTCTCGCAGGGATTTCTCCAGCTCCTTGGCAGCGGCTTCACTCACTTTAGTATTCCAGAGGTAAACCTTCTTGAGACCTGTGTGACCATGAAGCACTTTGATACCCTTGTCAGTAACTGGCGTACCATAGAGGTTGAGCACCTCGAGATTCTTGAGCTTGGCTAGCTGAGGTAGGACAGCATCCGTGATACCAGTCTCATTCAGCTTAAGGACTTTCAGCTTGGTGAATTGATCAATCTTGGACAAGCCTTTGTCAGTCACCATAGAGGCCCCCAGATCCAGCTCAGCAATCTCGCTAGCAACGGAGTTGATAATCTCCATGTTATCATCATTGAAAGTCTTGCGGTAGCTGACGACAGAGAAACTGAGATCCGTACCTTCCTGGGAAATGTACTTCAGGGAACCTGGATACTTGTGGTTCACCTTCTCAAGCCCCTTAGCCAAGCGCTCACGAGTCGCCGCGAGCTCCTTCTCTTTCTTGAGTCTTGCTTCCTCTTGGGCCTTCTCCATGGCAGCAATCTCCTCAGGTGTCATCAGACTCTCCAGAGCCTTGGCAATCTCAGGAGTCACCTCCACCTCACTACGCTTCGCCTTCTCAGGCGCACCCATGGCTACCCACCATTCCAGGATCTGAATCTCCTCTTTGGTGAGCTGGGTCTTTCCTTCTGGTGGCATGTGCAGATCATCTTCCATCGGAAGATGGAGGAATGAAATCATAGCACTCTTCTTCAAGTCACCAGGCTCAAGACAAACCTCATCATTGCCACCGTCAAGAAGAGCAGCATAGCTGTCCATTCTCAGGCCGCCCTTTTGCTTGTTCTCACCATGGCAGGAAATGCACTTCGCATCGAGAATCGGGTGAATGATGTGTGTATAGACTACAGGGTCAGCAAGCTCTTCCTGAGAAGGCTTGTCTTCTTCCTCCTTATTCCAAGGAGCTTTGTCCATGGGATCACCGTGAGTCATTTCACCACCGTGGTGACCGGCACTCATCATCATCACGCCAGTAGCCCCGAGAGCCATGTAGTAGGCAGGTCTCCAGAGTCCGCCACTGCCCTTCACGTCAGTGGTGTAGCGAAGCAAGAAGCTGCCAATCAATAGAACCGTAAAGATGATACCGTCACGCTTGTGGCTTTCGACAAGCTCACCACTGAACTCACCCGTCAAATAGAGGCAGTAACCGAAGAGTACCGCAAACAAACCAGTCACGGAGGCAAAGAACAGACCGAGCGTTGTATTCGGCTTATAACGCCCGCGACTAGCCAACCCGGCTGCTTCCATCAAAAAGACCAGCATCAGCGCACCAATCGGAAGGTGCAGGAAAAGTGGGTGAAATTCACCGAAAAAGGCAACCCATTGCCCGATCACCGTCTGGGCTTTCTCACTAGCCATTCCCACCTCGCCAATCGTGGGCATGATGGATGTCAGGATGATGGCTATCACCCCGGCTATGAGAACCGGAAGATAGAACTTCTTTTGCAGTGAGCGGAAACAGTATGGTTCTTTTGACATGATTGCTTACTTTACTTGCATCGAAGCAGAAAACTTACACGCGTCCATGCAAAAATTTTTGCCACAACTAGTATGACACGCTATGGCAAAAGCCCGCAAGGACGAATCCTCACGGGCTTTACTTACTTACCTAGAAAAGCTTGGCTTCATCGTCCACTAGTAGAGGACCTTGATTGGCTTGAAAATCGTCTCATGAGCTTGTCGTAAAATTTCATCCTGAAAGTCGCGATAATGAGGTATATCGCATTGATCCCAAGCAGCTCCCGCCTGCCAAGAGACTGGCTTAGACAGGTCTTCAGCTACCGCAAAGAGTGTGTGCCCATCACGCTTGAATACCTCCTTGGTCCCCCTTTGGGGTTCCCCCTTGGCAACGAAATCCTCTAAATCCTCTTTAAAATCAAATTCCCTACGGAACAGCCCACCTTCCGGGAACACCAGAGCCAGGCCTATGTGTCCAGATTGATCCTCTGGCTTGCCCAGCATCTCCCAGCCTCCGACAGCATGGCTGGTCTGAAATACTTGCTGCTCATACTCAAACAGCGGCTCATGCTCATTATTCTCCTTGCTGTGGAAATGGATACCAGTCACCGGGCGCACACCCTCTGCATCCCCTGTCGTCTGGAAGCTGGAATGCACATCAAAAAAGTAACTGCCAGCATCCATGCTAATGACTCTCTCCTCCGCTACTTGAGCAGCCCCGACTTCAATCGGCCGGTAGCTTAGCTTGAATCTCAAACGCAGCGGTCCGAGATCCATCACCTCCCACTTGGCGTATTCCGGGCTGAATGAGAGTTTCCCCTCTTTGTCCAGATAGCCAGTGCCACCCAGCCCAAGCGATTGACCCACTTTATAGGCATCCATGCCCTCCCCATGATCCTCATGGTAAAACTCGGGCCCCTTGGCATACCACTTGTCTACCACAGGATAGCGCACTTTCTTGGTCCAGACATCGAGACCTCCTGTGGCATTTTCAGCAGCCAAGGCCGGACCGTAAGCCCTGAAAGCCATGCGGTCATTCTCCCAGGCGAAGTCATCCTTCCGCTCTGGCACGAAGCGGGCCTGCAAACGTGATGGGAACTGGGCTACCTTCTTGCCCTCAGCAAGAGCCATTACTTCGAGCTTTCTCTTCTCTTTCGGGCGCAGGCTCACCTGCACCAGCAGATGATCTATCTTACCATCCTTGTCCTCATCCCATGCATGCGTTGGCAGAAACATCCCGGTCACCCCGTCACGCACGGCGGCATTCTCGATCGTCAGGCCAGGCAGGGATTTCGCCACATGATTCCAGTCTAGCTCAATAACTTCATTCAGCCTATTCAGCTTACCCGGATTTACCACACTCAGTTCAGACTTCTTGGCGCCCTCCATCGTGACCATCTTATGCAGCTCATGCCCTGCAAGAAGGAAACTGGCAGTGCCATAGACATCCGTCTCATCAGCCGAGACTTGCTGCGGATCCTTGCCAATCGCCTGCACGAAGCCCAGCTTGCCATTCTCATGGACGTTATGGACCAGCCTATTCCAGCCTTTCATCGCCACAGGCAAATAGACCTCGCGTTCTAACAGACCATTATTGATCCCCCAGAGCATCCCATACACATAGAAACCCGTTCCACTGCTCTCTGGAGCTGAGTAGGTCTCTGGATCCAGCAGTGCCGCATGCCAGGTACCGTCTTCCTGCTGAATCTCTTTGAGACGGCCAGCCATATCCTGAAACAACTGCTCGTACTTCGCCCGGCTAGGATAATCCGCAGGCATGTACTTGAGTAAGTTGCACAGTCCCCCGAATACCCAGCCGTTTCCTCTCGCCCAGAAGACAAGCTCACCATTCTTTTCCTTCCTCGTCAGGTAGCGCTGATCTCTTGCGTACAGCTTCTCATCCTTGTTGTAGAGATAATCCGTGGTCTTCCACCACAGCTCATCCATGGTATCAAGAAAGCGCTTCTCACCAGTCGCGGCGTACATCATCGCCAAGGTAGGTGGTGACATGTAAAGGGAGTCACACCAGGCCCACTCACGTAGGTGCACCTTGCTGGTCCAGTCAAGAGACTCATCATGAGGTCTCTCCACGAAATGCTCCAGTACCTCATAGCTGGGCTGCAAGTACTTGGGCATCTCATCGCGCAAATAAAGGGAGAGATACAGCTGCCCTACCACATGGTCATCCCCAAACGCTTCTCGCTCTCCCAACTTGTACTGGCACTTCTTGGCGACATCACGCAGGTATTCATACCATTCTTCACTTCCCATGGTGTGTGCATGCGCCACATAACCTGTATACATCACCCCCATGGTCCAGTCGGTCGGCAAGTAGTCATGCAGACGTGTCGGCTTGGGCTGGTTCGCTAGCTGCCAGCGTGCGACCGCTTCAGTCACCTTCTCAATCGCATCCAGTCTCGCCTCCGAGGAAAAGGTCCCTGTCTCAGCCAATAACGGGCTGCCCAGAAGAGCACCCAATACCAATAAACCGCACTTTGCCAGCTTGATCATGAGCACGATCATTTCCACAGAAATCGCCTTGGTCAACTCAGATCGGCAACTATCCTGTCATACAGAAATTTCAGCCGATTTTCTTATCCTGTAATAGGAAGCGAGCTTTAAAGCGGTCTCTTATTCCCGGACTCATCCACGTTCACGAAGGTCACATTCGTCGTGAATATGGGCATATCAGGCGACTCGTGGCTGGAGTAGATAGTCACACTGTAGGTGATCGAGGTAGTCCCCTTTCTCACCTGTTCACTGACAATCGTGAGTATCGCCCCATTCTTCACAGAATGCCGGAACTCCACCTTGTCCATGCCGATGGTCACGAACCGGCACTTGGGATAATCCTGATTGGCAGCGATATAGCTGGCCTCATCAGCCCAGCTTAACAGCCGTCCACCAAATAGGAAGCCATAGGGATTCAGGTCTTCAGTAAATACCAGACGATGAGTTTCCATGGCACCTAGGCAGGTTTGATCTCGATTCTCTTGAAACGGGAATCACCTTTAGGAGAAACTGTACTTACGCCCTCTACATCCATCAGAGCATTGTGAACGATTCGGCGATAGTATGCATTAAGAGGGCGAGTTCTGATCGATCTGCCGTCAGCCCTCACTCTATCAGCAAGCACACGAGCTTTCTCCACGAGCTTCTTCTCCTGCTCATCACGGTAGTGAGCACAATCCACTTTGACTCGTGGGGCATCAGGGAAGTGCTTGTTCAGCACCCGGTTGACTAGATACTGGAGATCTTCCAGGCGGTCTCCATTGCGCCCAATGATCGTTTTATTGTGCTCAGATTTGATCTGAAGACATAGGCCGTCTTCCGTATTCTCTCTCTCAACCTCAATCGAAAAGCCTAACTGACCTAGCATAGTCACGAGTATCTTTTCTGACGCATCTTCCCAATTCATGCACCCAATCTAAAAACTAACAGCCCCAACGTCAAACTAGCATTCGTCCTGCGCCCATTATTCTGCAAAATAAAAAGCTGCCAGAGCCTTTCTCCAGCAGCTTTTTCAAGGGGGACATTGAGTGTAGAGATTTGTTATTTATCGTAGTTGAGTAACAAACAACCGTTTAAAATTGCGCTACACTTATGCTATAGGGGATTTGCTTATGTTTTATTTTTGTGCCGACTAGATCCTATTAATAGCACAATATTAGCAGTCACAACACCAAAAACAACCCATGTTCAAAAAAACACCTCACGGATAAAAAAATGAGCTTCTAAGCTGCTCAACACTGAGGTTAAGATCCAGCCATGGCAACCATCGTCATAGGCATCTCAGGCTCTATTGCCGCTTACAAAGCGGCTGATTTGACATCCCAACTGGTCAAGGAGGGACACGAAGTTCACTGCGTGATGACCCAGGCGGCCACCGAGTTCATTACCCCCCTGACCTTGCAGGTACTCTCACGTAATCCCGTGCTCGTCACCCTGGAGGATGAAAAGCAATCTTGGAAACCGGGTCACATCGATCTAGCAGACCGGGCAGATCTGCTGGTCATCGCTCCTGCCAGCGCGAACACCCTTGGTAACTTTGCCAACGGTCTAGCACCAGATCCACTCTCTAGCATATATTTGGCCACAAAAGCCAAGGTACTCATCGCACCCGCCATGAACGGCAAGATGTGGGATCACCCCGCCACACAGAGGAACGTAGAGATCCTCAAAGGTGATGGCTGTACCTTCCATGGCCCGGACTCCGAGGGCATGCTGGCCTGCGGATACGAGGGCAAGGGCCGCCTGATGCCCGTTGATTCCATCCTTGATGCAATCAGGGCCATCCTCTAACATCAGCAGTACTTTCTCTCCGCTTTTCATGAAAATCTTGATCACCGCCGGCCCTACCCGCGAACCATTGGATCCAGTTCGCTACCTGACTAACCGATCTTCAGGCAAAATGGGTTACGCCATTGCGGATGCCGCTGCGGTGGCAAACCATCACGTCACACTCATCTCAGGTCCTTCTAACGAAGAGGTCCCAGATGGGATAGACTACATCCCGGTAGAAACCGCCGAGGAAATGTACCAGGCAGTGCAAAACTACATCGGCAAAATGGACGCCGCCATTTTCGCGGCGGCAGTCTCCGACTATCGCCCTGCATCCATCGCCGAGCAGAAAATCAAAAAAACAGAGGACACTCTCACGCTGAAGCTCATCAAGAATCCGGACATCCTGGGCTCAGCTCGTTCGAAATTTTCTTATCAGGGCGTTCTCGTCGGTTTTGCCGCAGAGACTGAAAACGTAGAATCCAATGCCCGCGCGAAACTCATGCGCAAGCAATGTGACCTCGTGATCGCGAATGACGTGTCTCGCAAGGACATCGGTTTTGACTCCAACGAGAACGAACTACTTCTCGTGTACCCTCAGACAACAGAATCCATCCCGAAAGCTGACAAGCACCACCTGGCGCATATCATCATCGAGAAAGTAACCGATCTACAACCCAAGTAAGTTCCCACTCTCTTGATACAAACCCCACCCCGCTATTCCAGCCCCGCCCCAAGACAAGGCTCCTGAGATTTCCCTGCCGCAGAAACTCTGGCAAAGGAAGTCCACCATCATTGTTGCCTTGGCCATAGCAGGTATCGCCCTTCACCTGATCTTTAAATTTGCCACCACCCTACCAGAGTCCAGCGTACTCGCCCCGCTCTATGCAGTGATCGTGATCGGCGGCATTCCCTTGATTCTCGAGTTACTGGTGAAAGCTCTCAAAGGGGAATTCGGCTCAGACCTGCTAGGTGGGATATCCATCATCACTTCGATCTTTCTCGGCGAGTATCTGGCGGGCTCCATCATTGTCCTCATGCTCTCCGGTGGAGAAGCCCTGGAGAGCTATGCTCTGCGCAGCGCCTCTTCTGTGCTTGAGGCTCTCGCCAAGCGCATGCCGTCCAAGGCTCACCGGAAGGTGGGAAATAAGATTCACGAGGCAAATCTAGAAGACATCCAGATCGGCGACCTGCTGGTCATCTATCCCCACGAAATATGCCCGGCAGACGGCACTGTCACCGAAGGCCACGGAGTCATGGATGAGTCCTACCTAACAGGAGAACCCTTCCTCATCACCAAAACTATCGGTTCAGACGTGATTTCAGGTGCGGTAAATGGAGAATCCGCCCTCACCATCAAAGCCACCAAAATCCCAGCCGATTCACGCTACGCAAAAATCATGGAGGTAATACGTGCCTCTGAGGAAAAACGCCCACACATCAGAAGACTGGGCGACAAGCTGGGCGCCCTCTATACCCCGGTCGCCCTCACCATTGCACTTCTGGCCTGGTTCATCAGCGGAGAATCCCTGCGCTTTCTCTCAGTCCTCGTCATCGCCACGCCCTGCCCACTGCTGATAGGGATACCGATCGCCGTCATTGGATCCATTTCCCTCTGCGCTCGCAGATCCATCATCGTAAAGAAAACCACGGCACTGGAGCAAATAAGCTCCTGCCAGACTGCTATCTTCGATAAAACTGGCACACTCACCTATGGGGAACCTACCCTAACTGAGCTACTCCCCTCACCTTCCTTTGACCATGACAGGATCCTAGCATTGGTCGCTGGCTTGGAAACCTATTCCAAGCACCCGTTAGCTCACGCCGTTTTGCAAGCTGCCAATGAGCACTCACTGGCCATCCCTGAGGTCAAAGAACTTAGCGAGCAACCCGGCAAAGGCCTGCGCGGCACCATCGACGGCCATCAGATACTCATCTCTAGCAGAAACAAGATAGCCCAGCAGGCCCAATTCTCCGGCCTAGAAAACATCCCGCCTATCAGCAGCGGACTGGAGTGCATCGTCGCCATCGATAACCAATACGCCGCCACCCTCAGGTTCCATGATGCACCACGGGCTGACTCGGAACCCTTTATCAGCCACCTGGGCTCCAAGCACCAGTTCAAGCGCCTCATGATCGTCTCGGGCGACCGGAATTCCGAGGTCAGCTACCTCGCCAAGCAGGTTGGCATCACTGAAGTACACGCCCAGCAAAGCCCGGAGGAGAAACTCGATATCGTGACCCGGCTCACCTCCGAAGCCAAAACACTCTATGTTGGCGACGGCATCAATGATGCTCCAGCCATGATGGCCGCCACGGTAGGTATCGCCATAGGTCAAAACAGTGAAGTCACTACCGAAGCCGCCAGCGTCGTCATCATGGACAACTCGCTTACCCGTGTGGATGAGTTCATGCACATCAGCCGACGGATGCGTACCATCGCGCTCCAGAGCGCCGTCGGCGGCATGGCTCTCAGCCTCATCGGCATGGCCTTTGCGGCAGCCGGCTGCCTCAGCCCGGTACAGGGCGCCATCATCCAGGAAGTCATCGATGTCCTTGCGATTCTCAATGCCCTGCGCGCAGCAGTCCCGCCAAAAGTCATCCACGATCTCTAAAAACCCTTTTTCAGACCATTACCTGGGCTGAACGAAATGCGCGGTGTATTTGGAGAACACTCCGTACAGCACCTCTTTGTCTTCATTCCCCACATCAAGTCCATGGACATGGAGATTCTGGTAAACGTAGAACTTGTCCCTGCCAAAATCCACCACCGAGAGACCGGCGGCATTCGGCTTATCCGTCCTCTCCACAGTGGCCACATCTCCATTCTGGTGCTGTGTACCCGCCAAGACCAGACGCACCACCCTGGCATCCTGATGATCCAGCGTGAATCGTGAGTCCGGACTTCCCCGCTCCACACCATCCACCTTCACCGTCACCTCATGTACTGGCAGGGTAGCCACATCCACCGGCTCACTTGTACTTGAACAAGCAACCAACAACAGCGGCATAGCCATGACCATGATGCACTTCATAAGCCAGTAAAACACTCATCTAGAATCCTCTAGAAGGAGAGATAGTATAACCCATTCCTACTTCCGGGTCAATACCACCTGAAACGCATAGATACGATCCGAATGCAGGTACAGAAAAGAACACGATTTAAATCCTCAGCCAACACTGCGCGAGACATCATCTTCTACACCCTCAAGCTCTTTGCAGAGGCTCTGGGCACCAGTCCCAGCGAGCTGCTGAAAGAGGCCGGAATGTGTAATAAATTAATCACGAATGCATTTCATGCAACTTTGGCTTGTACTGAGCTAAATTTTATGCATGATTCGTATTCGTGAGTCAAACACTGCAACAAGTCTGCACGATCCAAAGCGGGATCACTCTGCGCAAGGACAGCTGCGAGCCGTCCGAAGACGGGCATACCCACCTTCTGAGTGTGGCCGACATGGATTTTATCCATCTCACTCCTTCCACAAGATTCCCGCAACGTTTCACCACCAAGATCGACCGCTACGTAGCGCAACCGAACGATGTCCTGTTCTCAGTCAGGGGCACCCACCTCAAAGCCTCCGTCATGCCGGAGCACCCGGAGACCTTCGTCGCCCCCTCCCACCTTTGCATCCTGACTCCGAATGACCGGGAGAAACTACTTCCTGAGTATCTCGCCATTTACCTACTCTCGGAACCATCTCAACGCTACTTCCATGAAAAGCGCCGAGGCAGCGCTGTCCCCTTGATCACCAAGAAATCACTGGGGGAGCTCCCCATTTCCCTCCCTTCACTGGAGACACAAGCCAGGCTGATCAGACTCCACCAGCTACTCGAAACCGAGAAAGACCTTCAAAACCGCATTCACCAGCTCCACGAACTCCAGGTGCAGCAGTGCTTCAACAAACTTTAATCACCACCCAAAAAGATTCATCGCCATGAGCATTAGACAAGAAGACATCAACCGCGCGGCGTGGGCCGCCTGCGACACTTTCCGTGGAGTCGTCGACCCTTCCGAGTACAAGAACTACATTCTCGTTACACTCTTCCTCAAGTACATGTCCGATGTCTGGAAGGAGCACCGCGAAGCCTTCATGAAGGAATTCAACGGAGACGAAACCCGCGTCAACCGACGCCTCTCCAGGGAGCGTTTCATCCTGCCCCACGTGGAGCTGAAGGATGAAGAAGGCAAGATCCTCGATTCCTTCACTGCAGATTTCTACGCCCTCTATGATCGCCGCAATGCTTCTAACATCGGCGAACTCATCAACATCGTGCTCGACCACATCGAGGAAGAGAACAAGGGCAAGCTCAACGGCGTCTTCCGCAATATCGACTTCAACTCCGAATCCGCCCTCGGCCAGACCAAGGACCGCAACCGCCGCCTGAAGAACCTGCTAGAAGACTTCGCTAAGCCTGAGCTGGACCTCTCCCCTAGCAGAGTGAAATCGGAAGACATCATCGGCAACACCTACCAATACCTGATCAAGCGCTTTGCCGGAGACTCAGGCAAGAAAGGTGGAGAGTTCTACACCCCGGAGGAAGTATCCATCCTCCTCGCCCGTCTGGTAGATCCACAGCCAGGTGCAACCATCTGCGATCCAGCATGCGGATCCTGCTCCCTCCTCATCAAGGCAGGCGAGCAAGTGGGCGACCGCAACTTCGCCCTCTTCGGCCAGGAGAGCAACGGCTCCACATGGGCGCTCGGTCGCATGAACTGCTTCCTTCACGGCATGGATGGCGCCCAGATCGAATGGGGCGACACGATCAACAACCCGAAACTCCTCCACGAAGAACGCTTACGTAAGTTCGATATCGTCGTGGCAAACCCACCCTTCTCTCTGGATAAATGGGGAGCGGAAGATGCGGCTACCGATTCCTTCCAGCGCTTCCACAGGGGCGTTCCACCCAAGTCCAAAGCCGACTACGCCTTCATCTCCCACATGATCGAGACCACAGTCGAAGGCACGGGTAAGGTAGGAGTCATCGTACCCCACGGCGTTCTCTTCCGTGGTGCCGGTGAAGGAAAGATCAGGCAGCGGCTGATCGAGGAAAACATGCTGGAAGCTGTGATCGGCCTACCAGCGAACCTCTTCTACGGCACCGGGATTCCTGCAGCCATCCTCATCTTCAACAAGGGCAAGGAGCACACCGACACGCTCTTCATTGATGCCTCCAAGGAGTTCACCAAGGGCACCAATCAGAACCGTCTCGATCCAGGGCACCTCGACCGCATCGTCTCAACTTTCAAGGACTTCAAGACCGTCGAGAAGTACGCCTACCGCGCCACGGTGGACGAACTGAGGGAAAACGACTTCAACCTCAATATCCCCCGCTACGTCGACACCTTCGAAGAAGAGGAAGACATCAACATCGCTGAGGTGCAGAAGGAAATCGACGCACTGGAAACCAAGCTCTCCAATGTCCGGGAAGAAATGGCCCAGCACCTCAAAGAACTCAACTTAGCCTAATCCCCAGATCATACCCGCCTCCCCCGGAAACGATCATCCACCCAATTAGATTTGATGACTGAACAACCTGACAACAACCTCCCTGATTCTGGAAAATCAGTCGGCGAATTCATCCTCTACACCACAGAGGATGGACGAAGCCGCGTAGAGTGCCGATTTGAAGACGAGACCATCTGGCTATCACAGGCCCTGATGGGAGAACTCTTTGATCGATCCAAAAAAACCATCAGCGAGCACCTGACCAACCTCTTTACGGAGGGTGAGCTTGCCCCGGATTCAGTTGTCCGGAATTTCCGGACAACTGCCGCCGACGGCAAAACCTACGATACTCTACACTACAACCTCGAGGCGATTCTGGCCGTTGGTTTCCGGGTGAAATCACCACGGGGCACCCAGTTCCGTAAATGGGCGAATACCCGCCTGCAGGAATACCTCGTGAAGGGCTTCACCATGGACGACGATAGGCTGAAGAACCCACCCGTCGAGGGCTCCGGCATCCCGGACTACTTTGACGAGCTTCTAGAGCGCATCCGTGACATCCGCTCCAGCGAGAGGCGCGTCTATCTTCGCGTCAGGGAGATCTTCGCCCTCGCGGCGGACTACACACCGTCCACCAAGGAAACCAATGTCTTCTTCAAGACGATCCAGAACAAGCTCCACTTCGCCTCCACAGGCCTCACCGCCGCCGAGATCATCCTCGGCAGGGCAGATGCCAGCCAGCCGAACATGGGCCTCACCACTTGGAAGAATGCCCCGGATGGGCGCATCAACAAATCCGATGTGGCGACCGCCAAAAACTACCTCAGCGAAGAGGAAATCAACGGTCTCAACCGCATCGTCACCATGTGGCTGGACTACGCTGAGGATCAGGCCAAACGCCGCAAGCAAGTCTTTCTCAAAAACTGGCTGGAAAAACTCGACGGCTTCCTCGAGTTCAACGAGCGCAATGTGCTCCAATCCCCCGGCAAGCGCAGCCACACCCAGGCCAAGAACCATGCCGAAGCCCAGTACGAGATCTACGCCGAACAACGCCGTCGACTACTAGAAGCCGAAGCAGAACGAGCCTCTATCAAGGCTCTTGAAAACAGAGAGAAAGGAGGTTCTAAATGAAAGTAATAACACTAACTGAGAAACTTCTTACCAGACACCACAATACACTCCCTGCTGGCTGGCAATCTAAAAAACTTGGAGACGTTACCTCTATCAAAAGAGGAAAATTTTCTCATAGGCCAAGAAATGACCCTAAGTTTTTCGGAGGAGAGACTCCATTTATCCAAACTGGCGACATCGTCTCTGGAAATGGAAAAGTAACTCATCACAGCCAAAGCCTCAATGATCTGGGTGTATCAGTAAGTAAGGTCTTTCCTGCAGGAACGATCATGATGGCTATTGCTGCCAACATTGGGGATTGCGCTATCCTTCAATATGACTGCGCGTGCACGGATAGCGTAGTGGGAATTACGCCAAGGGCTAATCATGATGCTAATTTCTTTAATTATTATCTCAACGACAGAAAAGCAGTCTTTCGTTACATAGCACCTGAAGGAGCGCAAAAGAACATTAACGTAGAATTTCTAGATAGTTTACCAATCGTAACCCCCCCAATCCCCGAGCAGCGGAAGATTGCTGAGATCCTCGGCACTTGGGATAGGGCCATCGAGACCCAAGACAAGCTCGTCAAGGCCCTCACCCGCCGCAAGCAAGCCCTCGCCCAACAACTCCTCACAGGAAAAACCAGACTGCCAGAGTTTGAAGGCAAATGGCAAACTATTAGGATAAATCAAGCTCTTAGAAGAGTATTCCGCCCTATTGACTGGAGCCCAACTATCGAGCTGACACTTGTCAGTCTAAGACGCCGATGCGGAGGAGTTTTTCTTCGCCCCCCTCTTCTAGGTTCTGAATACAAAACCAAGGATCTACATGAAATTTGTGCTGGCGACTTTCTAGTATCAAAACGTCAAGTGGCTCATGGAGCCCTCGCACTTGTGACCCCCGAACATGCTGGAGGTCATGTTTCCAAGGAATATGCAATATTCGAAAACCAAGCCCCAAACCTTCTCCACATGCCATTCTTTGCGAGATTGGCTCAAACCCCCAGACTAATTCATAGAGCCAGAGTTGCCAGCACTGGCGTACATATCGAGAAGCTAATCTTCGATCCCAAAGTTTATTTAAAAGAAAAAATACAAATTCCCAAGACAGTAGAAGAGCAACAAGCCATCGCCAAGGTCCTCACCGCCGCCGACCAGGAAATCACCCTCCAATCCCAATACCTAGACCAACTCCGCCAACAAAAACGCGGCCTCATGCAACAACTCCTAACAGGAAAAACCCGAGTAACCGTATCATGACGATAAGCCTCCCCCAGAAATCACTGCATGTGAACATACAAAAAAATCAGACGCATGCCGAGACTCTCAACCAAATTTCACCTATAACATGAAAACCTCCGACCTTACTGACAAACTCGCCGAACTTCAGACCCTTGAGATGAGTCCTGCCGACGAGAAGCGACTCTGGAAAAAATTTCAGCTCGAATGGAATTACCACTCGAACCACATTGAAGGCAATACTCTAACCTACGGAGAGACCGAGCTTCTTTTCAATCACGACAAGGTGACAGGCACACATAGTCTCCGGGACATCGAGGAAATGAAAGCGCACGATGTCGCCATCGGCCAACTAAGAACCCTCGCTACAGATGAGCGGCCAATCACTGAAAGCGATATTCGGCAGCTGAACGCAACCTTGCTCAAGGAACCTTTTTATAAGGACGCGATGACTGCAGATGGCAAACCCACAAAGAAACGCATTGATCCTGGAGAATATAAGACCACACCGAACAACGTCATCCAAAAGGACGGCAGTATCTTTGAATTTGCACCTCCAGCAGAAGTACCGGAAAAAATCCATGAACTAATCACATGGATTCGCGAGGAGCTGGAGAACCCTCAATTTCACCCAATCGAGGCAGCAGCTCTCGCCCACCACCGTTTCGTCCTCATCCACCCCTTCGATGACGGAAATGGACGTACAGCGAGGCTCCTGATGAACTACATACTACTTCGCTCAGGATACCCACCAGTCATCGTTAAAACTGAGACAAAACCTGAATACCTCGCCGCCCTTCAGCTCGCCGACGCCGGAGAACCTGCCCGGCTTATCGAGTTTCTGGCCAAAGAACTGGACTGGTCTCTCGACGTATCCATTAAGGCTGCCAAAGGAGCAAGCATCGCAGACGAAGACGATCTAGACAAGGAAATCGCCATCTTCGTCAAAAACCAAACCGACACAGCAAAAGACGTCGTCCCCCGCAGTAAAGAAGCTATCGAAACACTGGCTGAAACCAGTCTGATCCCATTTTTAAATCTCCTGACTGACAAGCTGGAGAAATTTTCTCCTATCTTTGTTAGTACTATGATCACCTCTAACCCGCCCACTCCTGGAGAAAATGGAGATCTTGAAAAAGCAATGCGCTATTGGATCAGCCAAGGAGCTAAAAATAATTTTACCGTGATCATGCGTATGAATGGTTTTAAAGGAGAAGCTCCAACTCCCTTTGACTTACAGCATCAATTAATCTTCAACTTCACTCAGTTCGAATACAGTATACATCACCAAAACTCTGTAATGGACACACGACTCTATTCCGAGCCCCTGCTTCAGGAAGAAATTCGTGACATGGCATCGAAAATTCAAGCCTCGATCTTTGAAGAGATTAAAAAGAGATCCGGTCAAGCCTCCCGATAACATAGCCTGCAACATTCGATGACCCCATCCTTCCTCGAGAACCACATCTCCCAGATCCCGGCACTCCAGTTGCTGGTGAAGATGGGGTATCGCTATCTGCCACCAGCAGAGGCTCTTCGATTACGCGGAGGCAAGCTATCGAACGTCTTATTGGATGAGGTGCTTGAGACTCAGCTTCGGAAGATCAATACGATCAACTACAAAGGGAAAATCTATCAGTTTTCCGAAGATAACATCCAAAAGGCCATACGCTTGCTGAGAGACTATCCTAGGGACGTAGGACTCGTGCAGCAAAGTGAATGGCTCTATAACCTGCTCAACCTAGGAGAGAGCTTTAAAGAGAATCTGGACGGTAACCTCACCAGCCCGCAACTGCAGTTCATCGACTGGAATAACCCACAGAACAACGTCTTTCATGTCACTGACGAGTTCAGTGTGAGCTGCGAGAATACGGCAAGCTTGAAAGGTGCGCAGACACGGCGTCCTGACATCGTACTCTTCGTCAATGGCATCCCGCTGGTCGTCATTGAATGCAAGAGGCCAGACGACAAGGACTGGGCGCGTAAGGCCATCGACAAGCAGTTCCTGCGCAACCAGAAGCCCGGAGAGATCCCTTCCCTGTTTGCCTATAGCCAACTGCTGTTAGCCATCAACAAGAACGAGGCTCGCTACGCCACGACCAAGACCCCTTATTCCTTCTGGGCCAAGTGGCGAGAAAAGAGCATGCCCGAGGTGGATATTGATCAGCTGGTGAACCGCCCGATGGAGACTGCGGATAAGCAGCAGCTCTTCGCCAGTAACTACGCCTACACTCGGAAGTACTTTGACCAGCTCGAAGCCGAAGGAGACCGACTCCCCACCAGCCAGGACAATACTCTAATCTCACTCTGCTCCCCAGAGCGCCTGCTGGACATCATCCGTGGCTACATCATCTTTGATGCCGGTGTTAAAAAGATTGCCCGCTATCAGCAGTATTTCGCCGTCAAAAAGATTCTCCAGAGAGTGCAAGACAGAGATAACGGCAGTCAACGCCGCCAGGGTGGTGTGATCTGGCATACCCAGGGATCAGGCAAGTCACTGACCATGGTGATGACCGCCAAGAATCTGGCTATGATGCCAGGCCTACTGAACTCCCGCGTAGTGCTAGTGACAGATCGAGTGGATCTTGACGAGCAGATCAAGAAAACCTTCAAGCATTGCGGACTTGAGCCAGTCCAGGCGAAAACAGGCAAGCACCTGCTAGAGCTAATCGACTCTGACACACCAGTGATCACCTCACTGATCAACAAGTTCGCCGCTGCCATCAAGAAAACCGATTTCAAGAACGAGGACGACAACATCTTCGTGCTCGTGGATGAAGGCCACCGCAGCCAGTACGGGGAGGCGAACATCGCGATGCAGCGCATTCTTCCCAACGCTTGCTATCTCGGCTTCACGGGTACGCCTCTGATGAAGCAGGACAAAAATACAGCCCAGCGCTTCGGAGGGCTGATCGACTCCTACACCATCAATGAAGCTGTCGAAGACAAGGCTGTGGTGCGCCTGCTCTATGAAAGCCGCTTGGCAGAGCAAGATGTGAATACCACCGCTATCGACAAGTGGTTCAACGTCGTTTCCGAAGGGCTTGAGGAAAAGCAAAAGGCGGACCTGAAACGAAAATTCTCCTCAACCGGTCAGCTCAACAAGGTGAGAGGCACGATCAAGGAGATCGCCCTCGATATCAGCCAGCACTACAAAAAGAACTGGAGCGGCACCCCATACAAGGCCCAGCTGACCGCCCCGAGCAAACTTGCGGCACTCCAGTATCATGAGTTTTTACAGGAGCTAGGGCTGGTAAGCTCAGCAGTCCTCATTTCCGGCCCCTCGGAATCTGAGGGCGAAGGAGAAAGCAACTACAAGGCCGGGCAGAAGGAAATCGAAACCTTCTGGGAAGAGATGATGGACCGCTACGGCAATGAGCGGGAATACAACAAACAGCTCATCGCCAAATTCCAGCACTCCCCCCACCCTCAGATCATTATCGTAGTCGACAAACTCCTGACTGGGTTCGACGCACCGAACAATACCGTCCTTTACATCACCAGACCGCTGAAGGAGCACACACTCCTGCAGGCGATTGCCCGAGTGAACCGTATCGCAGACGGCAAGGACTTTGGGTACATCGTGGACTACTATGGCGTACTCAAGCAGCTCAACGAAGCCATGGACCTTTACGGTTCATTTTCCGATTACGATGCGGCTGATATCGAGGGAGCACTGATAGATATATCAGAGGAGCTAAAAGCTCTCCCTCAGCACCACAGCGCCCTGCTGGATATTTTCAAGACACTTCCGAACAAGCAGGACGAGGAAGCCTATGAACAGCACCTTGCAGACGAAGATATCCGAAAGGACTTCTACGATGCTCTGAACCAGTATCATCGCTGCCTTGCCGTGGCGCTCTCCAGCTTCAAGTTCTCGACCGACACCAAGCCCGAACTCATCGACCGCTACAAAGGCGATCTGGCCTTCTATCTCAAACTACGAGCTGCTGTAAAAATCCGCTATGCAGAGGCGATTGATTTCTCGGAATACGAATCCAAGGTGCAGAAGCTCCTCCACGAGCACGTCACCTCTCACGAAGTCATCCAGATTACCGAGCCAGTGGACATCTTCGACACCCAGGCCTTCGAGGAAGAGGTGGACAAGCAAATCACACCTGCAGCCAAAGCCGATACCATTGCACACCGTACCAAAAGGACAATTACCGAGAGAATGGAAGAGGATCCGACCTTCTACCGGAAATTCTCTAAAATCCTCGAGGAAGCCATCGCGGCATTTAGACAGAAAAGAATCTCGGACACAGAATATCTGGCCAAGGTCAAGGATGCCTACAAGCAAGTGCTCCATAAAGGAAAAGACCAGTTACCACCAGACCTGCCCTCCACGGCCTCTGCTGGGCCCATTTTTAATACGATCCAGGACACTCTGAACGGAGCCGAGCTGGAGACCGATAAGCTAGTGTCGGCAGTCACGGAAATCGATGAACGCCTGATAGCATTGGCCATCGTCAATTTCACCAACAACCCGGACATCCAGAAGGCGATGTTCAATGTGGTGGACGACGTGCTCTACCAACTCAATGACGATAATGGCCTCGATCTAACGACGGAGCAAATGGACCGTGTCTGCCATGAATGTGTCACGATCATGAAATCCCACCATGCCTGAAGCGGATACATTATATATCAAAGAGTTCACACCTGCCCCGCTGCAGGTGAGCTTAGTGCGCTCCAAGAGAAAGACTCTGGCCATTTCAGTTTATCCGGATTTGAGCGTCGAAGCCATATCGCCCTTAGCCAGCAGTACTGGCGACATCGTCGAGAAGATTCTGAAAAGGCGTAGATGGATCCTCAGGCAACAGGCCTACTTCAAGAAGCTTCAATCTCTGGCGGAGCCACAACTTAGCCTCAATGGAGCCGAGACATTCTACTTGGGCAAGCAATACCGGATAAAGATCTATCCATGCGACCAAGACCGCCATGCCAGCCTACAAGGTCGATACCTGCAGGTGCCAGTACCAGATGCCAAGGAACACGAAATCGCTCGGATAAGAATCACCGAGTGGTACCGCACCAGGGCCAAAGACTATCTAAGCAAGCGCTTTGAGAAAGTGCTCAGCAATCACCAGCACCTCAAATTACCTGAGGTACACCTACGTGTCACCTTGATGAAAACAAGGTGGGGCAGCTGCACTGCGAGTGGCACCATTACTCTCAACCCGTTGCTGGTATTGGCTGCATCAGATTTGATCGACTATGTCATCGTGCATGAACTCTGCCACCTGAAGCACCCAAACCACAGCAAGTCATTCTATCAGCTCATGGACAAGATCCAACCCGACTGGAAAGAGAGAAAGGCGAAACTAGACAGCTTCGGAGCCAAGCTTAAGAGCTACCCCAGCCCATTCTGACAGTCTCATCGGCCCTATTCTAGAGCAGTTATAGAGCCCGAATTGAGTTTGCTTCACGAGAGTGAACAGGCCTTTTGCCCCATTATCAGCATCCCAAAACCGAACGCGCCTACGCGCGTGAGGGAATCTTCTGACAGAATAGCGGGTTAAAATCCCATGTTTATAGGGGGGCAATAGAAACGCCAAAAACCTGCATTTTGGTGCATTTCAGACCAGATTGGGCCACTTGCCAACCAAGCAAGACGGGCAAAGAAAAACGCTGCAACCCTTAGAGTTACAGCGTTTTAAATTGGTTACGGGAGTAGGATTTGAACCTACGACCTTCAGGTTATGAGCCTGACATCATAAACACAACTTAAAGGGATCACAGAACTTCATGTAGTTATTCATGCAATGAATGCTTGTAAATGGTGTAAAATGCAATAGCCTGCAAGCATGAGCGAAGCCTCCAAAATAACCCTTAAGAAACGTCCTTATCAATACCAAGCGGCCAACGGTAAGTACTACACCACCTTTATCGTTCAGGGCTGGAAAGAGAACGGCAAGTGGCAGCGCAAACAGTTTAAGAGCGAGAAAGACGCCGACGTATTCATCGCCGACAAGACACTTGAATTGAACAACGACCAAGCCGCCAAGCGATCACGTCAAACCACGCTAACAGAAGAGCAGCTCGACGAAGCCGAGAAGGCATTCAAAGCTCTAGGCTCAACATATAACCTCTCCGAGGTCGTATCCTTCTTTCTAGACAACCACCGCCCGCCAGAGTTCGCCCTCCCCTTGACTGAAGCCATTGAAATCTATCTCGAAGACCAAGCCGAGACACTGCGCCCGCGTACGCTCATCCAGAAGCGCAGTTCCCTTAAACTCTTCTATGAACACGTAGGTGATGTTCCTGTGCACGAATGCACCCAGCAAAAAGTTCTTAGCTTCCTTAAAGCTCTCAGAGCTAAAGACGGCATCTCTAAGGCCTCCCGTAAGACATGGAACAACTACCGAAACGACTTGAACCACTTTTTCGCATGGTCAGGAGAAAAGGACATGAGCACTAATCGCCCGTGGCTATTCGTAAATCCCGTTGAGGGCGTCCGCATCTTTACAGCCAAGCAGGTAGCGGAACAGCGCAAACCCATTGCTACAACCGATCCTAAGCAGGTAGCCGCCTTGTTCACCCACCTGATGGAAGATTGCCCCGAACTCGTGAAATACTATGCCCTAGCCTATTTTGCAGGTATCCGCCCATCTGGAGAAATGAAAGCCCTCGATCAGTACGCCGAGGAAGATGGCTTAATCGACCTGAAAACCAGAACGATCAATATCACCGCCAAGATCTCGAAAACCAAGGAAGAGCGCAAAGTCCACATTTCAGAGAACCTTGCCCAGTGGCTTACTGCTTTTGCCGAGTACCCTATCATTCCAAAAAATTTCGACAGGATGAACAAAGCCGTAAGAGCCAAGTTCAAACTCCAGCACGACGAAACCAGACACAGCTTCATATCATACCATGTGGCCGTACACCGCTCAGCAGGTGACGCAGCATTACAAGCGGGCAATTCAGAGAGTATCGTGAAGAAGCACTATCTCAGGCACAGTCCCGCAGAAGACGGCAATGAATTCTTCTCACTAATTCCATGTTCAAAAACCAACTCGGCCATTCAGTCAAATCTGCGTCTAGACAACTTTAGGTACAGAGCTATCTAAAAAAATGCGGTCTATCGCCTACTCATCCATCAAAGGTACAACTTGCTAACTCACAATCCTTTAAAAATAATGCAGATTTTGCATAGTCAACTAAATATAAGCCAGTTACAAATATAAATGTTGACTGATTTTGCTTTTACATGCAACCTCAAGCATCCGTTGAGAGATGTGATGTATTCGTCAGCATCTCGCACACTTCAAAACCGAACAGTTAGAAGTTTGTTGCAACATCCGCAGGCTTGAAAGGTCATCAAGTTGGTTACACGCCAGCCAAAAGTGCTGAGGTCCAGTATCTCTTAAGACACTCTAGGGTAAGTGCACTGTTCACTACATCATTCCGTAGAGCACTTACAAAATGAACAATGACCAAAATTATAATCAATCACATGAGCCTGTATTGCTAGGCATCAACGCCTGTATCGAAGCCGTTTTCCCTGACAAGGAAGGCCGCCCTTGTCGCCGTACTTTTGACGAGTGGCGCTCTCGTGGCTTCATCCCACAAATCACAGTGGGTAGGCGCGTCTTCCTAGACCCTCAAGCAGTCCGCAAAGCTCTTATCAAACGCTTTGGTTCAAATGCCTAACAACCGAAAACGCGCTTGCCCGTGAAGGCGAACGCGCTTTTTGGTTAGTCTCAATATAACCGTAGCGTAGTACATTCACCCTCAACAGGCAAGAGGCGTTTTCACATCTATTTACCTAAAGTGAAAACGAATAATAATCTATCAGAATTCAAAGTCACCCGCTTTCCGTCCGCGAATAACAGGACGCCTAAAACGTACACGCTAGCCGACTCCATTCATGAGATTCGCACCTCTGAACCTTTGGAGAGAAAAACCCGGAAAGTCCGCAATAAGAGCCTTTCAGATGACGAACGCAAAACTCTCAAGAAAAAGGCAATGCCAGCTATTACGCCCGCCGTTCACCTCAACAAAAAAGGTGATATCGTTGCGTACACAGGCATCATCTGCTTGGACGTAGACGGAAAGGACAACCCAGACCTAACAGTCGAAGAGATCAAAGCGAAGGTACGCAGCATGCCTCAGTGTTGCGGAAGTTTCCGCTCTGTGGGTGGTGAAGGTGTTGCGGTGCTTTTTTATTGCCCTGAGGTAAACTCAGACCGCAACCATAGGGCAGCCCACGGCACAGCAGAAGCTCTCTTGCAAGAGGTTGGAATCGTCACAGACAAAAGCTGCACCAGTGAGCCCACGCGACTTAGGTTTCTCGCCCACGACCCTGATGCTTGGATTGACCAGTCTCTCCCCGCATTAAAGATTGACCCAACCTTGGCAACAGAAGCCCCACAGCAGGATTCACAGCCCGCAGCAGCCCTGCTCTCCATCACGCATCCACCAGAGTACCCGCTGAGTGTAGGCAATGAGGCACTTCAAGCGATCTCCGAAGCAACAGCAGGAGGTACACAGTTAGACTACCCTGTCTGGCTCGTCATCACATCCGGCATGCTTAATTCCTACGGGGAACAAGGACGGGAGCTACTTCACGAGCACCTTCCTGAACAAAGCCCAGGAGAATACACGGATAAGGCAAGACATCGCACCGAGCAGCACAGCTTCGGCACTGTGCTTTATTACGCTCGCACCCTTGCCAACTACACCCCAGACCCCAGTAGGAAGCTGAAGCCCCGGGCGACACTTCCTCAACCTGTGACTTATGCCGAAATGCTTAGGTCACAGCCCGAGCACGCGGAGGACGTAATCGAGAATGTCGCGGCAAGAGGTGAAAAGCTAATGCTTTCCGGTGGGAGCAAGGCTGGTAAAACGTGGGCTATGCTTCAGTTGGCAATCGCCGTCGCCGAGGGCGGCTTTTGGTTCAACTTCCGCTGCAAAAAGGGAAAAGTGCTGATCGTAAATATGGAGATTAGCGACTGGCGCATGCGTGACCGTTGCCGGATCTCCAAGGCAACGTCACCTAACATCGACTTCCTGAACCTTGCTGGCCACCGTCTCAACTGGAAAGACCTCTCCACCCACATTCAAGGTCTTGGCGACTACGACCTCATTATTCTAGACCCCATCTACAGGATGCTTGGTGACGTCGACGAGAACTCTAACGGTCAGGTAGCAGACATGCTCCTCAATATCTCCGAGATCGCACGCACGACTAACGCCTTGGTTGCCTTTGCCCATCACTTCTCGAAAGGCTCAAAGGCGAACACCGCGCAGATCGACAGGGCTTCAGGTGCGGGAGCGTGGGCTCGCGACCCAGACGCACTTCTTACGCTCACGGAGCACAAGACCGAGCGCCACTACACCCTAGAATCAACACTGCGCCATTACCCAAAGCCCGACAGCACAGTCTGGCGTTTCGACTTCCCCGCCTTCGTCCAAGTAGACGAAGATCCCAGCGACCTCAAAGGCGCTAGCGGAGCTCCAAAGAAAGCGACCACAGAAGACATTCTGCGCATTATGGAAGAGCACGGCGAAATGAAACTCTCAGACTTCAGCAAAGAGCTTCAGAGCGCATTAGGTATCAGTAAGTCTACCGCATACAGGGCGGTCACTTCAGCCACAGAAACAGGACACATTGAAGAATCCGAAGACGGGCTTCTGAAGATCGCCGAAAGGTTGGATGACGTCCCGCCTAAAGACAACGTCTCATAATCACCCCTCATGCAACGAGATTTTGAGACAAAAGCCGCAAAGCTATATCTATCAAGGCTTGTAGCGTCTCAAATCACCAGTCTCAAACGTCTCGTTGCATTGGGGCTGGGGCGGGTAGGCGGCTTTCTAGCCTACCCTGCCCCACCTGCGTCTCACAATCTCAGAACCTTATAAGCGAGAATGACACGTGATCCACCGTCAGCCCCTCGTTCAAGCAACTAATAGACCTAATACTCCACACAAAGCATGAAAGACCATAACTCACTGCTACATATCCCATCCCTAGTCGAAACCGTTGACCCTCGCTGGAGGCATTACGCGGGGAAAGCTCATACGGTTTCCCGCCAACCCCTCATTCAGAAATTTCAAGACGATGTCATCGGCCTTGGCTACGCCCACTATACCAACGACCTAACTTTCATGGTCAGCGGTTGGTGCCCAAAGGAAAAATGGGCGAGCAACACAGTTAAACAAGCCGACATCACACTGGAAGACGTACTCCTATCAGGTCGCCCTGACTTCACGCCAACAACACAACAACTCTACTACCTGAAGACCATCCTGAAAAAAGTCTCTCAAATTTATCACGAGCCGCACATTCCTAATGTTGTCCGCAAACAAATCTAAGCTCCGTCTCCCCGTAGTAGGATAAACCAGCTCATTTTGCCCCAAAAAAACGCGGATTTCCCCAGTTACGACCACAACACGACATCGGCGACATGGTTTGAGCTTTTCATATCGTCCATGCCGTCTTACATTAATTCCGCTCTCACCAAATAGAGAGCCAGACCTTCGTAAGTCTGTCGAGCAAGTCGACTGTGCCAGTCGATAAACGGCACTCCAAGACCATGCGGTCTCTTGGGGTGGCGCACTCGCATACAAGAGCCCCAGTGGTAAAGGTGTGCGCGGATCGTGCTTGCTCGATCTTACGAACACCCCGGAGGCCACCTTCGGGGCTCTGGTTCGACTTGAAGTGGGAGTTTTTAAACCACCTGAACCTAATAAAAACCGTTGTCTAACTTATATAGCGCTCTCTGCGGTAACAAAGGCAACAACCAACGCACCCCTAGTATGAGTGAGGAGAAAAAAGCCACGACCACTGGAGACCATGTCTTCTGGATTATTTTGATATCAATAATCACCCTATGCGTAGGAGCTGGCATCAACGCCAACTTTTCCCCAGACAGAGTGGGCTTTACCAGATCTATAGGCCTTCTGTTTGGTCAGTTTCTGTTGCTGCCATACCTCGCAGCAGGTGTCATAGCAGCTATTGGAAATCTGAGAAGGAAATACACTTTCTTGGTCGGGTTCTCTGAAAACCTGCTAGTTCCCGTCATAGTATGGATGGCGCTCCAATTCGCGGTTTACGAGTTAATGAACTTCCCCGCCTAAGGCGACGCATCTCTTAAGAAAGTAATAAGATGACAGCAGATCCAAAACCTCTGGGACACAAAAAATTCATCAAAGCAATCCAAGGCAAGCAGGCCATTGTCGATCTAAAAGAATCAGACGCATATCACATACTGAAACATGATTCTCGAATCATAGGAAGAGAAGCTGTCGAACTCTTGGATAAGCAGCATGATCTCGTGTCGCTTTTAGCTGGATTCGGATTCCTAGCAGTACTAGGAAGTTTTCCACTTGGAGTCATCATAGGTTTTATCGAAACGACCTCATCAATAATCTGGGGTGTTCTAGCTCTGGTGCTCGGAACTATCGTCGTGCATCTAATACAGGCGAAGATCAAAGCTAGTGCTCACCACATTGCATACAATTTAGTGGTTAAATCCATGATAGCCGACAAACAACTATACAAGTACCTCGTCGCCAGAGGAGTCCATATAGATCGCCTTTAAAAGTTGCTCAGTCCTTTGCCAAGGAAAGGCAACCGCGCCTATTTCTTCACCCCCGAATAACCATGCCACTCATCAAATTCAGTCTCGACGAAGTAGAGTTCTCAAAAGCGACCACCTCGCTCAAGCGAGCTATCAGAGGCCGTGGCGTCCGCGCCATCCAGTGCCACCTTACCAAGACCCGCCTGCGCATCGACTGCGGGGAGTGGGGCAAGGCCTCCATCCCCGTTGTAAGCCCCAGCACATCGCGCTTCACTATCACCCCCAGTGCGCTCGGAAAAGCCGCCAGCGCGTACCGTGACTTCAAACGCGGCAGCACCACCGACGCCTTCGCCGTCCTAGACAAGAAGCTAGGCTTCCTCCGCACCTACCGCATGGACATCAAGATTAAGTAAGCCCACACCCTCACTTTCCCGAAATTCCTTCTTCTCCATCCGCCCTTGTTCGTCCTAGATTCGTCCCGTGTTTGAACAGACCTTCAAGAACCTAGACGACGTCCTCTGGAAAGAGGCTGGGTGCTCATCTGAGCTAGACTATACCGAGCAGACCTCATGGCTCCTCTTCCTCAAATACTTGGACGACTTGGAGCAGGACAAAGCCCAGCACGCCATTCTTGAAGGCAGGGACTACTCCCCCATTATCGAGGAGAAATTCCGCTGGTCTGCATGGGCTGCCCCGAAGAACGCCTCCGGCGAGATCGACCACAACACAGCCCTCACGGGCTCAGACCTCATCGACTTCGTAAACCTTCAGCTCTTCCCCTACCTCAAGGGCTTCAAACAGCGTGCCGCCTCCCCGGACACCATCGAGTACAAGATCGGTGAGATTTTCGGCGAGATTACCAATAAGTTCCAGTCCGGCTATTCCCTCCGCGAGGCGCTTGACCTCATCGACTCCCTTCAGTTCCGCTCGCAGAAGCAAAAGCACGAGCTTTCAGACCTCTACGAGACCCGCATCAAGAACATGGGCAACGCTGGCCGCAACGGCGGCGAATACTACACCCCCCGCCCGCTCATCCGCGCCATGATCGAGGTATGCCAGCCCAAGATTGGAGAACGCGTCTACGATGGCGCTTGCGGCTCCGCTGGCTTCCTCTGCGAGGCCTACGACCACCTACGCGCCACCAAGGGGCTCACCGCCTCCCAGCTCCAGACACTCCAGACTTCCACCCTCTACGGCAAGGAGAAGAAATCCCTCGCCTACGTCATCGCCATCATGAACCTCATCCTGCATGGCGTGGAAACCCCTAACATCATCCACGGCAATACCCTTGCCGACCACGACCAAGACATTCAGGAGAAAGACCGCTTCGACCTCATTCTAGCCAACCCGCCCTTCGGCGGCAAAGAGCGCAAAGAAGTCCAGCAGAACTTCCCGATCAAGACGGGCGAGACCGCCTTCCTCTTCCTCCAGCACTTCATCCGCTCACTTCGTGCCGGTGGCCGCGCCGCCGTCGTCATCAAGAACACCTTCCTGAGCAACTCGGACAACGCCTCCGTTGCCCTCCGCCGCGAACTCCTGGACTCGTGCAACCTCCACACCGTGTTGGACTGCCCCGGCGGCACCTTCCAAGGCGCGGGCGTCAAGACCGTCGTGCTCTTCTTTGAGAAAGGCGCACCCACCCGCAAGACATGGTTCTACCAGCTCAGCGAGGAAAAGCTTGGACGCCGCCTTGGCAAGACCAACCCGCTTAACGACACCGACCTTGCCGACTTCATCGAAAAGCAGAAGACCTTCGCCACATCGGAATACTCATGGAGCCTCGACCGCGCAGACATCCCTGAGGACACCTGCGACCTCTCAGTCAAGAACCCGCACACCCCGGAGGAAGAGCCGCTACGCGAACCCGCCGCTATCATCGCCGAAATCCGCCATCTCGACAAAGAGGCCGAGTCCATCCTCGAAAATATTGAAGGGATTATCAAATGAGTAAATGGCCTGTTAAAACACTCAAGGAGGTGTGCACCGCCTTTCAATACGGCTCTTCATCAAAGTCGGAATCAAAAGGTGAGATCCCTGTGTTAAGAATGGGGAATTTACAAGACGGTGAGATAATTTGGGGTGATCTCAAATTCTCTTCCGATTTAGATGAAATTAAAAAGTATCAGCTCGTTAAAAATGATGTTCTTTTTAATCGCACCAATAGCGCCGAGCTCGTCGGAAAAGCCGCTTTATTTAATGGAGCCAGACCCGCCATTCACGCAGGCTACCTGATTAGAGTACAAACTAACTCAGAACTACTCAACGCTACATACCTCAACTATTTCTTAAATTGTGCCACAACTCGCGCGCATGGTTTTTCAGTGATGTCAAAAAGCGTTAATCAGGCAAACATTAACGCCTCGAAACTAAAAGAATATAAAATCCCCGTCCCTCCCCTATCTGAGCAAGAGCGCATCGTCGCCATCCTCGACGAAGCCTTCGAATCCATCGCCACCGCCATCGCCCACACCGAGCGCAAGCTCCATAACGCCCGCGAACTCTTCCAGTCCACCCTCCAATCCACCTTTCAAAAGATAGGAGAGGACTGGCCAGAGACAACCCTAGGAGAGATTTGCAAGTTCACGGGAGGCTCTCAACCTCCAAAATCAGAATTTCATAAAGACCCAGCTCCTGAGAGAGTTCGCCTCATTCAAATACGTGATTATAAATCCGATAAACACATTGTATATGTGGATAAAGATAAGGTTAGAAGGTTCTGTTCAACCGATGATGTCATGATCGGAAGATATGGACCTCCAATTTTCCAGATTCTCAGAGGACTAGAAGGTGCGTACAACGTTGCTCTCATCAAGGCTATCCCTGACGAAAGGCGTATATCTAAAGACTTCTTAGCTGCATTTCTCAGAACACCGGCAATGTATGCATACGTCGAAAAAGCTTCATCCAGAGCTGCTGGACAGAGCGGTGTAAATAAAAACGCACTAAATCCTTATCCTATTCATCTACCATCATTACATATGCAGAATTTAGTCGTCGCTAAACTCGACATGATCTCTGATGAAACTCACCAGCTCGAACAACTATACCAGAAGCAACTCAACTCCTACGCCGAGCTGAAACAATCCCTCCTCCACCAAGCCTTCTCCGGCAAGCTATGAGTGACTTAATTACGAACTCATTCCGTAACTCCGCAGCCTTTGGCAAACGGATCGAGTTCTACGTCGTTGGCTTGATGCTGAAGCAAGGCCTCGACGTCTACCTCCCCTTGGTTGACGACGACGCCGTCGATGCCGTGGTCAAACGCCCGGACGGCCAGTACGTCGAGGTGCAGATCAAGGCTCGCTCTAAGGACGCCAAATTTGGCAACAGCGGTCTCTTTGCCGCAATCACCCACGAGTACCGCCCGAATTACTGGTTCGTCTTCTACTCCGAAAGAATGGACACCCTCTGGATCATGTCCTCAAAGGAGTTCATCGAACGCGCCAACCAGAACAAGAACGGCAAAAACTCTGGTAAGCGTACCGTCTGGTTCAACGGCAAGCGCACCAAAGACCAGACCGAACACGTCAAACCCCAGTTCCTCCCCTTCGTCGCCGAAAACTTCCACCGCATCACCCACGAAAACCCCGACGCCTAAGAAGCCTAGACCTACAACTCTTTGCAAAATTTCTAACTAAATTCCTCCATGCTTTATCGAATCATCAAAGACGGAGATTCATTTGAATCACTCGAACCCCAACCATTTACCCACCTGCCACTTGAAAAAGACTTGGAGAACCTACTCGCTGACCAACTCATGGAAAGCCTTGAGCTCCTTCCCTTCTTTCAGGAACGGGCGCGCCAAGAAGAGGCCGACATCTACGCCCTGAATAAGAATGGTGATATCGTTATTTTTGAGCTGAAACGTGCTACGGTTGGTGGGGACGCAGTGCATCAAGTTCTACGCTATGCCGACCAATCCGCAGACTGGAACTATTCCACCATCGCCAAAAAATTCGAGACCTATCGAGGACAGCGGGACAACCTCCCGTCGGGTAGCCTTGCCGAAGCCCATCAGGAAACCTTCGAACTCGATGAACCTCTGGCGGAGTCTTCCTTCAACAAAGATCAGCATCTCATTCTAGTGGGCTACGCTGGCAATACAGACTTAGCCAAAAAGGTAGACTACTGGAAAGGTAAGGGACTGAAGATAGACTTCGTGCCTTACCGCATTTTTGAAATCGCGGACGAGTCCTACTTCGAGTTTTTCTCTCTCCCCTACGACCTTCACCAAAACCCCGCCCACCTCAAAGGGGTTATTTTTGATACATGCCTCATGAACGGCAACTGGTCACTCGAATACATGGCCAGAAACAGCCGTGTGGCAGCCTACAATGAGCAAGACGGATGCGTCTACCGCCTCAACAAAAACGACACCGTTTTTCTCTACCACAAAGGCGTGGGCATCGTAGCCGCTGGCCGAGTTACCAGCGCAGTGAAAGACGACCCAGACTTTGATGCGGTAGACACTACGAAATACTGCGACTTGGAATGGCTAACTCCAGTCCCGAACCCTGACAATCCACAACACATCTCCGCCAGAGAAATCCGCAAACTCTTAGGACACGGTTTCTTCTGGGCACGCACAGTCAAAACCCCTTACCTAACACGCGAAGAATCAGAAACTCTCGTGGCAGAAATGAATCGTCGGTTCAACTAGCTTTTACACCTCACCCGTAACAACCAACAAACCTCCTCCAAATGAACCTCTCTTTCGATAACTTACCTCAAAACATTAAGGTTCAAGTAGATTACTATAACAAAAAAGAAAAAGACGAATTCGAAGCAAATTACCCCAATAGTGAAGACATCGAAAAGCTAGCTGGATCAAAAGTTGAAATCCCCACTGTTGAGTTTCTGGTCTACTGGCTATTTAATAGGAAAATTGTGGGCAAAAATGGATGGTCTAATAGAGATGAACTGTCGAAAAAAACTCACAAATCTTTATCGGAGCTAGAAGATTGGATAGAATATAAAAATAATACCCTATATTCTCCAGACGGGGAGGATCTTCGGAAGCATCAAATTGAAGATTTGGGAGTAGCTGTTGGGTTATCAATAGCCAACAAGCTTCATGACATGAGCTTTTGTGATTGGGATAAAATACCTGAGACGACAAAACTAAAAACGCTCGACTTCACTACCTGTATGGGCAGTGATGGAAAAAGTCATATTGAAGTTGAAAATAAGGGATCTTTCTCAAAAAATATTCAAAAAAAGACCTCCTCTGTTTCTAATCATAAATCTGATATTAAGGATAAAAAGACAGCTCAAAAGGCCGAGGATCGAAAGAACAAATCCAAAACCAAAGCTGTGCGTTATGGCACAATAACGGTAATCAGCGATGACCCAAAATCGACTCTTCAATGCTGGCTAGTAGATCCTGAACCGAACAGATACAATGTTTCTCCAGAAGCGGCACAGATTCTAAATCGACTAACATTTTATGCGCACTGGATCAGCTTGATAACCCCTCGGTCGATATTTTCGGTAGCACTTCAAAATCGTCTTAAAGCGTTATCTAACTATCCATATCCGAAATTTCTCAGCAATATACCACTTGTTAATTCGGTTGGCGCTTCAATATCAAAAGATCGTACCGAAGGGAGAGATTTATTTCAGTCTTTGTCAGTGTCTCGTTCCCATACTGCTGACAACACGATCTTGGGAGATGTGATTCTCCTAGATGACGGAAGCATCCTTTTTATAGGCTTGCACGAAAGCGTCATACGAGCATGCGCCAGTCAAAACTTCCACAGACTAGTTAGAATCAAACCCTCAACGAAGAGTTCCGAGAAGAGAGTTCGTATAGTCCTTCGCAAACAAAGTAAAGTTCGTGAAGCTCTCAAGGATTTCAAGCGAGATGATTACGAGAAAGGCCCGTATGTCAGGATGGAAGCCTCTGTAATGATCGCACAATCTAACTCAGGCTTTGCATTCGGTTTTATTGACCCTAAGAATATTCGATAACGCAGCATTCACTTGATTATCTTAACTCCGCACAGCCTATTAGAATGACACCTCCAGATTTTGACCTTAACGAAAGCCTGAAGAAAATCAGCTACGAGCACACCGACTTCGACAGCAAGGAAATTCAGCATGTTTTGGAGTTTACTCTGATGTGGAATATCTTTGAGAAACGAACCTGCGGCAATCATGTGAACTTAAAAAAGCTCAAAGAGCATGTTCATCAAAGTTATACCCGTGGATTAGTTGAAGTAGATGATTTTCAAGATCATTTGAACTACCTGAGGAGCCTCTATTCAAACTCAAATTCGGCAATCGATCTAGAGTCTACTTTTTTACCAGACTCAGGCAATCTTAAGAAAAGAGAGCAGCCCGAAATCGAAGCGCTGAGCTTGGTTCTGAAGGAAGAGACCCAAGAAGAGTTACTTATTTTAACCTCTCTGCTTTTTGTCACATACCGAGTTCGGAATAATTTATTTCATGGCGCTAAGGAAGTTGGCAGACTACGTGAACAACAAGGTCTTTTTCAGACTGTAAATTCGATACTCGCGGTTTACTTGGAAAAAGCCACCTAAGAATCGGATGGTTAGTGAATCCACATCGCTACTTGACCTCTGCTGACATACAGCAACTTATGTTAGACATTATTGAACGAAGTGGAAACTCGTGCCTAGCTGATCGCCTCCTCAAAAAAAATTGGCTGGAGCTTCATCGACGGCTCGCGGACACAGAGTGTATGTAATTACGCTGATTTCCCCAGCGTTAAGCTGCCATAGAAATACGCATCCAAAACTCAGATACCTTGCTCATCGCCTCCACACGCGCCCTCAAAACCTTAGCATACGGTAAAACTATCCTGCTCACTTTTGCCAATATTTAGGAAATCACCAATCAGGTTCACTCCCGTCTTATAGACTCGAATACTGGCATATCACCACAATCTCTGTAAAGCGTTTACAGGCAACTCGTAATCAAAAGAGAGCGTCAACCAAACGGCTGACGCTCTCTCCTGCTATGACTATGTCCCCTATGCCGCGTTACGCTTAAACCAAGCTGCTAGATCATGACTCCATGTGGAGGTATGAACCAGTCGCCCAGCGGCAAGATCGCCATCAAGAATTTCAGCTTTGCTTAACTGTGAAAGCCCCTCCCAATCCCTACCTAAGATGTAGGTGGCATTATTGTGGTGGATACTCTCAAGAATCGTGAATCCTTTTTCTGGAAAACAGAAACCTACATAGCCAGCAAACCCGCCACGGCCTATGACTATCTGATCTGGCTCATAATCATTGATTTGTTGCAGGTTTCTCTGAGCTACGTTCTGACGCACTGGATTTCTAAGTGTCGAAATCACTTCATCCAGTTTCGGTTTCACCTCCCCCCAAGGCATACTCCCCTGAGGTAATATCGTCCAGTTCACCCGCCTAGTAGCGACTAAAGGCAACTCTAGATCAGTTTCTTCGACAGCCCAGCAATAACCGAATATCTCAAGCATGACATTGGCAGCTGTAACCCATCGCTCTTCATCAGCAATTGGTATAACTTCGGTAGAGAAAAAACGCTCCCCTTTGGCATTCTCTAATAGCACTACTTCAACCCCTTCAGCAGGTAGCTGAGTTCTCGGATACCGCATGGTTGTACGATACACATAATCTTCTACCCACTCAGTCTGACCTCTACCACAGAATTGGTGTCTACCCCAAATCTGAGTCCAAGTATGAGGCTCTTTGGGTTGATCTCTGTGAACGATGATTCGACCTTCGATATTTCTTCTGGTTGCTGGGCCATGAGCAGCAGGCAACATGCTATCACCTACTCGCTTTAGCTCTTTCAAATGATATTTTTTCACCCCGTCAGATTCAAAATCCACGGGAACTACGAGCCGTGTCTCCACAGCCCCGGACGTCATGAGCGCTTTCGGTACAACCCGAACGCGCTGCTTATTCAGCAGTGTTCTCATAATATATTCTATTTTTGAGAGCCTCTGCTACGCCCTTGACCATGGAGCACCAGTGTCGTATAAAGTTCTTGCTACAAAACTTTGACCGATGCCCACGCAAGTGCTGCATAGGCTCATTTCTAAACAGGTTCTCCCAATTTGCGGGGAACCTGTTTTTGTTTCTACATACCATTACACGCAAAGTCAACGAATCAGTTGAAAAATATTCACTTTTTAGCAATTTATTCAACTTTAGATTGAATTAATGTGAATATTATGTGAATTATTTACTCAAACACCACTATGAGCAACGACCTAACTATTTTCGGAAGACGACTAAAACAAGCGCGCAAAATGCGTGGTTGGTCACTAGCCCAATTACGTGAGCAAATCGGCCAAATCGTGAGCATTGCAGCCCTTTCAAAATATGAGAAAGGCCAATCTATGGCCTCTTCAAAAGTTCTCGTAGCACTCTCAGAAGCCCTAGATGTTTCACTAGACTACCTTTTTCGCGACTTTGAAGTCGATCTTGATAGGATTCGTTTCCGTAAAATGAGCACTCTTCCAAAAAAAGAGCAAAATAGAGTTATTGAAGAAGCCCGAGACTTCTTTGAGCGCTATTTCGAAATAGAAGAACTCGTTGACCCAAGGCCTAAATTTGAATCTCCCATCAAAAGCTCGCTAACTCAGGATTACGAAGCCATGGCTGATTTACTTCGCAAAAAGTGGAACATTGGTGAAGACCCTATCCCCAATGTTCACGCTTTATTGGAGGAAAAAGGCATCAAAGTATGGTATGCAAAAAATTGCGACGAGAAGTTCGATGGATTTTCTGCGGAAACTAACCGTGGCCCTGTAATTGTAGTGTCAGCACAAAAAACTGCGGCACGCAAGCGTATGACCGCCTTACACGAACTAGCTCATATTTTATGTGAGCCTATGCAAATGGATGAAAAAGAGGAAGAGAAGTTTGTCAAAGGTTTCACTGGAGCAATTCTGCTGCCGAAAAATGCTCTTTATTCCATGTTAGGGAATTCACGCAAGAGTATCCCATTAGGGGAACTCCTAGAAATCAAAAAACGCTATGGTATTTCTATGGGCGGAATCGTCATGAGAGCTGTACAGCTCGATATCCTACCGCAAGACTATGTCAGAAGGTTCTTCGGCTTTGGGCCGGGTAAAGATTGGCGCAAGAGAGAACCATGGGATAATAGACTTGGTAGGATTTTTCCTGAAACCCATGTCCGATATCGACAGCTCGTATTCCGCGCTTATGGAGAAGACCTTATAACTATTTCTCAAGCCGCCAATTACCTAGGCTGCTCCATTGAAGAGGCGAACCAACAACTAAACGCTCCATTCTTTGAAGAATAATGACGCTAGCTATCAACACGGTTGTCGTCAAAGATGCCAACATAATTATCGACCTCATTAACGGAAACCTATTAGAGCCATGGGTTGAACTCGGCTTAGTTACACTAACAACTGACATGGTCGTTAGTGAACTTAAACGAGGGTCACAATGGAATAAAATTAGTCTCCTCATAGCAAGTAAAGCGATTGTTACACAAGATATTCCAGCTACTGATATACATCATATTCTCGCCCTTAAACGAAGATTCAATGTAAGTATTCAGGACGGAAGCGTCCTTTACTTGGCAAATTCCAGAGGAGCGAGACTCTTAACAGGAGACAGAAAACTGAGAATCGCTGCAAAACATAGTAACATAGAGGTTTCAGGTATCCTCTGGGTTCTTGATTTACTCGTTTCAACCAAACAAGTAACTGCCAAGAGGGCATTTGAAGGACTTAAACTAATAATTGAACACGGAGCAAGGCTCCCAGAGGATGAAGTTCAAACTAGATTAGATCGGTGGGGCTAAATTCGTGTGACATAGATAGTGCCAAATACAAGCTGTAAAGTGTCATATAACCCACCAGCCTCAGGGTAAATGATTAATCAAATGAGCGATTTTATCGACATTGAGAGACCTTCCACTAAACTAACAGCACAACTTAGCCCTGTTAGACAACAATGAACGAAGCAGAAACCCGAGCCGAACTGATCGACCCCGCCCTCAAGGAGGCTGGCTGGGGCGTCGTTGACCGCTCGCGGATTCTGCGCGAACGTAACTGCCAAATTTCGCAAGGACGCCTTCTAGGGGCTGGGAAACGAGCAAAGCCGGAAATCGCCGACTACATCCTCGTTCACCGGAACCGCAAGCTCGCAGTCATCGAGGCAAAGAAGCGCGACTTACCAATCACTCAAGGCGTTGGGCAGGCGAAACAATACGCCTCCAAGCTCCAGACCCGCTTCGCCTACTCCACCAACGGGATCGGCATCTACCGCATCGACATGCACACCGGGCAGGAGTGCGAGATCGACACCTTCCCTACCCCTGAAGAACTCTGGGCGGCCACCTTCTCCACGGAATGTGATTGGCGTGACCGCTTCGCCTCCATTCCCTTCGAGGACAAAGGCGGAGCATGGCAGCCCCGCTACTATCAAGACATTGCCATCACACGTGCTCTCGACGCCGTCGCAGGTGGTAAAGATCGTATCCTTCTCACCCTTGCGACGGGTACGGGCAAGACAGCCATCGCCTTCCAAATCGCTTGGAAGCTCTTCCATGCCAAGTGGAACTCCAGCCGCGAGCCCACACGCCGCCCTCGCATCCTCTTTCTCGCCGACCGCAACATTCTTGCCGACCAAGCCTTCAACGCCTTCAACGCGTTCGAGGAAGACGCCCTAGTCCGTATCGACCCTAGCTCTATCCGCAAGAAGGGCAAAGTCCCCAAGAACGGCAGCGTCTTCTTTACCATCTTCCAAACCTTCACCGCTGGTTTCGACTACGAGACAGACAAGCCAAAACCTAACTTCGGCGACTACCCGGAGGATTTCTTCGACTTCATCATCATTGATGAGTGCCACCGTGGCGGAGCCAAGGACGAATCCAGTTGGCGCGACATCTTGGAATACTTCTCTGCGGCGACTCAACTGGGGCTAACAGCAACCCCGCTTCGTAAGCACAATGCCGACACCTACCGCTACTTCGGCGAGCCAGTCTACACCTACGCGCTCAAGGACGGCATTAACGACGGATTCCTCACCCCCTTCAAAGTTCACCAGATAACCACCACCCTCGACGACTACGTCTATACTTCAGACGATGACATCATCGAAGGCGACGTCACCGTCGGCAAGGTGTACGAGGAAGCAGACTTCAACCGGGTTATCGAGATCAAGGAGCGCGAGAAGAAGCGCGTCGAGATTTTCCTCAACTCCATCGACCAACGCGAGAAGTCCATCGTCTTTTGTGCCACCCAACTCCACGCACTCGCCGTTCGCGACCTCATCAACCAGCTAAAGACAAGTACGGAGCCCAACTACTGCGCCCGCGTCACAGCCGATGACGGAGCACTGGGCGAGCAACACCTCAAACAGTTCCAGGATAACGAGAAAACCATCCCGACCATCCTGACGACCTCCCAGAAGCTCTCCACGGGAGTTGACGCCCGCAATGTCCGCCACATCGTCCTCATGCGCCCAGTGAACTCCATGATCGAGTTCAAGCAGATCGTCGGACGTGGAACCCGCCTCTACGACGGCAAGGACTACTTCACCATTCACGACTTCGTGAAGGCCTACCGCCACTTCGCCGACCCTGAGTGGGACGGCGAACCGCTGGAGCCGGAGGAACCGCGCCCAGTCACTCCACGCGAGCCTTGCAAAGCATGCGGCAACCGCCCTTGCACCTGCGAGAAGCCACCTACGGAGCCATGCTCCGAATGCGGGGAACTCGACTGCATCTGTGGCAAGCAATCCATTCTCAAAATCAAACTAGCCGACGGCAAAGAGCGTCGCATCAAACACCTCGTGCAAACCTCATTCTGGGACGCCGACGGCAAACCGCTTTCATCGAGGGAATTTCTCATAAAACTCTACGGCGAGATTCCTGAGTTCTTTAAGGACGAGCAAGAGCTTCGTACCCTATGGAGCCACCCTAACACCCGCCTGAAGCTGCTAGAAGGTCTCGCAGAGAAGGGCTATGGCATCGTGCAGCTCAAAGAGCTGGCCAAACTCATCGAGGCAGAGAACAGCGACATCTATGACGTTCTCGTCCACATCGCCTACGCCCGCGAACCCCTCACCCGCGAGCAACGCGTCGAAGATCACGCCGACCTCATCCACTCGCACTACACGGACAAGCAGCAGGCCTTCATCGACTACATCCTTTCCTCGTACATCCAGAACGGCACGGAGGAGCTTGAGCCCTCCAAGCTGCCCTCGTTCATCAACATCAAGTACGGCAGTGTTCACGACGCTATGAGCGAGCTAGGCGACGCCGCCGCAATCAAGTCCCTCTTCGACTCGTTCCAACAACACCTCTACGAGGAAACCGACGACGGCACTCAAGCCACGGCATAGACAACAAGCAACTCAATTGCTTAATTTAAACTGTCTTTGATGAGAGAATGGAGATCCATAAAACCTTAAAGCGTGCTTATGGCGTTTCTGTGCCACAGCTCCTCCCGTAGACTTCTTAAGGAATTTTTTCATACGTCTACGATATTTATCGACATGCTTATCTAAACTTCTGATTTGCCGCGTATCATGCAAGTGATTCGCTAACTTTGTGAATCCACTACACCAGCACATTGGAAGAGGTTTGGTGTTTGGAAGATAAATGTTCACTCGTCCCGAAGAAAAAGCCCAGACTTTGCTGTTAAAGCGGTATAGCACCCTTCTACTACTAACCTTCTTATCCTTATCTTTTAGGGAATTTCTCAAACCAAAATACAAATTTTCCATCTTCCTTTTATGTTTTCGGATCGAAGACGGGCGAACACGTAAATAATTATCATATCGTATTTGATACCCTAAAAATTGCACCCAAGGATAATCCTCCTCTGTAACTTGGTGATTCCATTTGAATGCAACTTTAGTTTTAGACTCCTCAAAGAATTTTTTCCCGTACCCCTCCAATACTACAGCTTTATGATGAGGTAGTCTGAGAAACTCAAGGCTTCTAGTATACACTTCAAACGATTTATCTGCGGCCTCTGTAGTTTGAGTAAGTATAATGATGTCATCACAAAATCTAAGATATAAGCTATCCTCATCAAAACTGCTTAATGCAAGTAACGTCTCTTTATCTGCTAGATCTAAAATTAGATTCGCAATCAAACAGGAATGAGCCCCTCCTTGAGGAATACCAATGCGAGCCTGCATTGGTCTATCATAAAAATATTTCAAGTAGTACGGCCCTTCGCTGCCTGTATCATTTTCAAGAGGCCACTTATAGACTGCCTTTTTATTCTTTTCTTTTCGCTGAAGAGTAGACTCTGCTTTTTTCACGTCATTTGAGAAGCTATAACACTTCAGATAGGCTTCAAAAATTTTGCGTGATCTTTTATCTATTGTAACACTGGAGTTTCTTGCCCCTAACAACTTCACCGCTCTATCTAGTGCATCTTTTGCTACTGCATGGTGAACACAGTCAAAAAAGCCACGTATATCGCACTCTGTAACATATAAAGGATTGCCTAGGTATTTATCTCTGAAAGCAATAATTTTATCTATGGCATGATTCCTGTCAAATTTTACCCCTTCTCCTCCTCTAAACGCAACAGCTGATGATTCAAACGTAACATCTAGTGATTCTCGAAGGTATTTTGCATTGAGATTATCAATTATTTTATCTTCAAGATTTGATAATGAAGAAATCGCTCTATAATTATTACCTGACTTAAGTTCAGGCCTAACAGTTGGGGCAGAAAATTGAAAACTATCTGCAAAAAACGCCCTACTCTGGACGTTATGCACCAATTTATTAAGCTTTATCAACCAACTCTTACTCGGTTCATTTTTTTCATACCATGCTATTGCTCGCTTCAATGCTATAAGTGTATGATTCCCCGTTCTCGAACGTTGAGCCTTTCTGGGTCTAAACCGATGCCATTCTTTTCTGGGAGGAAAATACTCATACAACTGAGGTATAAATTCGCGTTTATCATGCTTAACAATCTTACGCTGAAATCTCTTGTCATGAAGTGACTTAGCTTTAGATAGGCGATGTTTACACAACACCTCAATGATTGCCTTTTTGCTGAAATAGTCTTCAAAAGATTGCATCTTGATGTGGTCGCCGTAGCGGTTAGTTTTTTTAATTCTCTGCAGAAATACAAGAAATTCTTGTATCATTGTGGAAAAGCCGAGGCGGTGCCGAGGCTTAACCTTGGGAAGCGGCTCACAGTCAAAGCTTGCAGTTTATTCCCATCCTGCGCCACATCTACATGACTGTAAATCAGCCCTTTCGTCTGACACTATGGTTCGCACACCAAGATACAGCGGATTTATATACCTCAGTAGAAGCAACTGTCAACTACCATGGCTAACAGATTCAAAATCTATTTTGTATACACTTTCCAAGCTCAACATTTGGGCTCAAATCTCAATATTCATTATATTAGCTGATCACCATTGATGTTGCCATGCTCGTATTTTTGATCCTTCCAGCTAACCTAGTCGACATTGTATATCCTGTCACAGCACCCACAACTAACAAAATTAGTTGCAGTGGGGTATCCTTACACACCATACATCGCCACCAAATATTCATATCATTCCCAATCTCCATGAAAAACAGCCTCACACTTACCTCAATCGCTCTCTGCGTATTTCAGCTGTCGACATGAAGGTTTTTGCAGAGAAATCCTCCAGAAGCCCCCTAACCACCATTCGTGTCTTTCCTCGAAGGTTCCAAGCAGAGTAGCCCCCGCCCACCTACTCGTCCACTAGTACTATTAAGCGACACATTCCGCTCATTTACATCTCGGTAAAACCTAGTCCACCTTCGCGCCTTATCAGCTATGATCCGGTCTACCCGTTGGTCAGCCGCTGGATGGCCTCAGAATAGAGATCAATTCTTCATGTAACGCTTCATGCAATAGAAGCCTCATTTCGCTGCATTTTATTGCATATTCTTGCTAGGATCGAACTTCCCTTACGAGCAAAGAAAAACGCTGTAACCCTTAGAGTTACAGCGTTTTAAATTGGTTACGGGAGTAGGATTTGAACCTACGACCTTCAGGTTATGAGCCTGACGAGCTACCTGGCTGCTCCATCCCGCGATTGAAATCTTTGCTTGCCAGTGAGGCCCCTTTCGGGTGCGGGCGCAACCTAGGGTCATTCCTAGGATCGCGCAAGGTTTTTCTGCCCTTTTTGCCACATTTTTTTGGCAATGCAGATAATCAGGATCTATTCGGTTTTGTGGCCGGATGAGCGCATGAACTCGATGAGCTCAGGGTCCCTCTGCGGGTACTTGTTCAGAATGCGCTGACCCTCAGCGAAATCGAAGGCAAACTCGAGCCAGATCTTGTCTGGGATGTAGATGATCATACTCGGTTTTCCGGTGCCCGTGTGGGTACCTTCCGCCAGGACAAAATCACGGATGGTTTCGCTCTTCACTCCGTCAAGGAGGTGAGCAAACTTCTTTCTGACCTCCTGCTCGGCTGACTTTCCGTCATCTGAGCTGAAGAGAACTTTGCCGGTATTGGCAGCTAGGGCAGCCTTTTCCTTTTCTTCTGCAGCCTGCTCACTCACAGGCGTGCTAGTAGCCTTGACTGGCTTGATGGGCTGAAGCCCGGTGAGCTTGGCGCCACCAAACTTTGGAAAACCTTGAGGACCCGTGCCCGGCTTGGGCATTGGCATGCCGCTCGGGATGGATGGCTTAGGGCTATTACTCGGCGCCAGAGCTGGTGAAGCGCCATTGGAAGGAGCGACAGGTGTGGCCGCTGCGGAGGGCGCACTCTGCTGGGCAAGAGCTTGCTGTGCGAGCGCCTGGACATCCATCGCCGCAGGCTGCTGAGCAGCTGGCACTGGTTGCTGCACTGGTTGAGCTGGAGCTCTGTCTGCCAATTCAGCCTGTGAGGAAGCAGCCGGATAGACACTGATCGGCGTGGAATGCTGAGAAGCTGGTGGAATGGCGGCAGGCTGTGGCTGAGCCGGAGCGGCCTGCTGCGGAGCACTTCCCTGGGCTGGCTGAGCAGAAACTGGCGCAGAAGCGATTTTCCCACTGTTCTCCAGTTTCATCAGAGCCACTACAACACTATTGTAGGCAGTCAGTAGTTCATCCCGGCTAGCCCATTGGCCATGGGTATTCAGTCCCTCTGGCTCCAGGAAGCTGGCATCAGGATCGACAAAATTCTGGATCACGGAAGGATCAAGATTGTGCTTGGTGGTCGCCCAATCCTGCTCGAAGACAAGATCCAGCTTGTCGAGTAGTACTCTAACCTTTCTGTAAAATGTTGCGTCAATCATAGCGAATGTTTGTTGGGGGGAGTCGGGAGGTGAGACCCTACAATTATGAACATATGTTAATAATGCAAGCGCGAAGCCTGAACATTTCAATGTATTTTAGATTTATAATTAGTCAATTTGACTAATTTTCCAATCCAAAGTTTCTCCGGCGTGCATCGGAATGACAGTCTGTCCGTGTCCCTCGTAAGCGGATGCCACGGTGAAGGCACCACGCTCAACGGTTACCTCTTTGGCCGGAGGATTCACGCCATAGAGTCTCTGAGCATTGTCCGAGAGGAAGGCCTGGAGATTGTCCAGCTTGCTATGCTGATCGAAGAGCTGGGCCAGTCTGGCCACGGCCAGTGGAGCGGTGAAGACACCGGCGGCACAGCCGCAGCATTCCTTCTTGCTACGTGGGTGCGGGGCCGAATCCGAGCCAAACATGAGTTTCGGGTGGGCCTCCAGTGCTGCATTGAGAAGAGCCTCACGGTCTTCCGGGCGCTTGGCAATGGGCTTGCAGAAAAGGTGTGGATTCAGCAGCCCCCCAGCCACATCATCCAGAGTGATGATGAGGTGCTGCAGGGTGACCGTAGCACGGAGATTCTCAAACTCGTCGAGCACGCTGACAGCATCTGCCGTGGTAATGTGCTCCATGGTAATCTGAAGCTTGGGAAATTTTTCGGCCAAATGCCTATAGCTGGTGAGGAATTCCCTCTCCCTGTCCATGACGAATCCATGAGTCTCCCCGTGGACCATGAGCGGGATACCCATCTCTTCCATCATCTTGAAGACATGCTCCACGGAGTCGATGGCCTTCACGCCGGCCTCACTATTGGTGGTCGCGCCAGCGGGATAGAGCTTGATGCCAATGATTTGGTCTCTGGCCTCTGCAAGTTCCTGCTCCGTGTAATCACGGAAGAAAAGGGTCATGTAAGGGTCAAACTTGTGGTCCCCTTTCGCAGCCAAGATTCGTTCGCGGTATTCCTGCAGGCGCTTGAGGTTGTCTACTGGCGGCACCAGGTTGGGCATGATGACGGCACCGGAGAATGTCTCGGCGGTCAGCGGAGTTACCAGCTCCATCATCTCACCATCACGGAGGTGAAGGTGCATGTCCAGAGGGGCGCGTAGTGTAAGAGAATCTGCCATAGCTTTATGTGATGTTAACCTTAGCGTCCTTCCTCTGCATCCATGAAATCAAAGAAACTGCAGATATCATGGCGGTCAGCCATACCAGCCTCTGCTTTACGCAGCTCGAGTTTCTCGGAGAGATCATCGCGGAATCCCCTGTTGCGTGCGTAGCTGCACCACCATTCCTTGACTGTAGCTTCAGGCTTTCCACCCTTTTCAAAGGACCAAGCGAGTGCTTCTTCATCTGTAGCACCACCTTGGACAAAGTCTACCAGCTCACTGTACTCGATCTTGAGCAGCTGACAGGTCCAGAGATCGAGCGCCTTGCCGAGGTTCTTGTGGTAGTCCTCATGGAGCTCCCCTGCGGCGAATTTTCTGATCTTGTCGACCATACGGGGGAAGTAAGGAATACCATCAATTTCATCCTTCGGGCTTCTTGGAAAAGTGGTTGCCGTAGACATGCGGGCATCATTGATGTGATCCCCTCACCGTCAAGCTGGATGTCATCCATCCAGACGAAAAAAGCCCGCTGGATTGACCAGCGGGCTTGAAAAGAAGTTAGATCGATCTCTCGTTTAGGCTTCGCCGTACTCCTCCATGCCTGCGCAGGAGCAGACGAGGTTGCGGTCACCGTATACGTTATCGATACGGCCGATGTATGGCCAGAACTTGTGATCGCGGAGAATCTCCATCGGGTAAGCAGCCTTCTGGCGGGAGTATGGGCGGTCCCACTCATCACGGGTCACCACCTGAGCAGTGTGCGGAGCGTGCTTGAGGATGTTGTTTTCCTTGTCTGCCTTACCGTCGATGATCTCTTGGATTTCCTGACGGATGCTGATCATGGCATCACAGAAGCGGTCGAGTTCCTTCTTGGACTCAGACTCGGTAGGCTCGATCATGAGCGTACCCGCAACTGGCCAAGACATGGTTGGGCCGTGGTAGCCATAGTCCATGAGACGCTTGGCGATATCCTCCACAGTCACGTCAGACTGCTCAGTCAGGCCACGAACATCAATGATACATTCGTGAGCTACGAGGCCTTTGTTCCCTGTGTAGAGAATCGGGAAATGCTCACTGAGGCGTTTCGCCACATAGTTCGCATTGAGGATCGCGATCTTGGTAGCCTCTGTCAGGCCATCTCCGCCCATCATGGCGATGTACATCCAGGAAATGACGTTGATGGAAGCAGAACCGTAAGGTGCGGAAGAAACAGCTCCTTCATTGTTCTCCATACCGATGTGACCAGGAAGATATGGAACAAGCTGCTCAGCTACACCGATTGGGCCTACACCAGGACCACCACCACCGTGTGGGATACAGAAGGTCTTGTGAAGGTTCAGGTGGCAAACGTCTGCACCGATCTTGCCTGGGCTGGTGAGACCAACCTGAGCGTTCATGTTAGCACCGTCCATGTAGACCTGACCGCCGTTAGCGTGGATAAGCTCACAGATTTCCTTAATGGTGGACTCATACACACCGTGTGTGGATGGGTAGGTCACCATGAGACAGGCAAGTGTGTCTGCGTGCTTCTCAGCCTTGGCCTTGAGGTCTGCTACGTCAATGTTGCCTTGATCATCACACTTCACAGGAACCACCTTCATGCCTGCCATGACAGCAGAGGCTGGGTTGGTACCGTGAGCAGAAGTTGGGATCAGGCAGTCAACACGCTGCTTGTCACCACGGTCAGCATGGTAGCGGCGGATCGCAAGTAGACCTGCGTACTCACCTGCGGAACCAGCGTTTGGCTGCAGGGAAACTGCCGCAAAGCCTGTGATCTCAGCAAGCCAGTCGGAAAGACTGTCGAGCATGTCGAGGTAGCCTTGGCACTGCTCTTCTGGAACGAATGGGTGCATCTGACCCACTTCAGGCCAGGTCACCGGGATCATCTCAGAAGTCGCATTGAGCTTCATGGTGCAGGAACCGAGAGAGATCATAGACTCATTCAGCGCAAGGTCACGCTTCTCGAGACGCGCCAAGTAGCGGAGCATCTCGGTCTCAGAGTGATAGCTATTGAAGACAGAAGCGGTACAGAACTCTGTGGTACGCTCGTGTACTTCATCCCAAGCTACTTCATCTTCGTTTGGCACCACTGGCTCCTCGACGTCGAAGATGGACAGAAGCGCCATCATGTCATCGATAGAGGTAGTCTCATCACAGCTGATACCTACGTGGTCAGCATCGATACTACGAAGGTTGATACCCACTTCCGCAGCCTTGGCGTGGAATTCCTCAGCCTGGCCTGGAGTCTTGACGGTGATCGTGTCGAAGAAGGAATCGCTGACGATCTCGTAGCCTTTGGAGCAGATGGATCCTGCTGCCACTTGAGCCATTTCATGCACATTGAAAGCAATGTTACGCAGTCCGTCCGGACCATGGTAAACAGCATACATGGAGGCCATCACCGCAAGAAGCACCTGTGCGGTACAGATGTTGGAAGTCGCCTTATCACGGCGGATGTGCTGCTCACGTGTCTGGAGCGCGATACGGTAACCTTTGCGACCTTCAGGATCGATGGAAATACCGATGATACGGCCTGGAAGCTTACGCTTGAGCTTGTCGATACAAGCAATGAAACCTGCGTGTGGTCCACCGAAGCCCATAGGAACACCGAAGCGCTGGCTGCTGCCGATACAGATGTCTGTACCGAACTGGCCTGGTGCACGGAGCACGGTAAGTGAGAGAATGTCTGCGGCTACGATAGTGGTTGCCTTGGCAGCATGTACTTTCTCGTGGAATTCCGCGTAGTCTTCGATCGCACCCTCAACGTTTGGATACTGAACCAGAGTCGCAAAGAGACCTTCACATGTTGATGGGTCGAAAGACTTCCAGTCGCCAACGAGCACTTCGATGTTGAGTGGCTCACAGCGGTTCTTGACCACATCGATTGTCTGAGGAAGGCACTTATCAGAGACAAATACTGTAGTTCCCTTAGGCTTGTTAGAACGAGCAAGAGCTACAGCTTCTGCTGCTGCAGTGCCCTCATCAAGCAATGATGCGTTTGCAATATCCAGACCGGTAAGGTCTGTGATCATGGTTTGGAAGTTTACCAGCGCCTCCATACGGCCCTGAGCGATCTCAGCCTGGTATGGGGAATATGCTGTGTACCAGCCTGGATTCTCCAGCACGTTACGCTGGATGACCGCTGGTGTGTGTGTACCGTAGTAACCCTGACCGATGAAGGATTTGAATACTTCATTCTGACCCATGATCATCTTAAGAAGCTCAAGAGCATCAGTCTCGCTCAGTGCCTCTGGAAGGTCCAGCTCAGCACCGTCGCGAATCTCAGCAGGTACGGCATCTTCGATGAGATCTACGATGCGCTCGTAGCCGAGCTCCTTGATCATCTCATCACGGGTTTCACCGTGCACGCCTACGTGGCGGCTACAAAAGTCTGCGTATACAGCCATATCGTCTAATTAATTCTTTGTTATTCGGTTTTGAAGAACTAAGGGCGAGCTGATGACCAGCGCGCCCTTGTTTCCATATAGAGAAAATTCAGCTTTAACTTATCCGCCGATGTGGGCGGTGTAAGCAGCGGCATCCATCAGGCCTTCAACCTGGGAAGGATCGCTGAGCTTGATCTTGAAGATCCAGCCTTCACCGTGTGGATCTGTGTTAACGAGTGCTGGGTCAGCTTCGAGAGCTTCGTTAGCGCCTACGATCTCACCAGCGAGTGGTGCGTAGATGTCTGAAGCAGCTTTAACGGACTCAACAACAGCCACACCTTCTTCCTCTTCGCACTCGCGGCCGATTTCTGGCAGCTCGACGAAAACGATGTCGGTGAGTTCTTCCTGTGCGTGATCTGTGATACCGACGGTAGCAACGTCTCCTTCAAGGAGAACCCACTCGTGGTCGGCTGTGTAACGAAGATTTTCTGGTACGCTCATAGTAGTTAGTTAGGTTGGTGAAACTTGGTGTGATTGGACTAGATTTAGTCTTTCTTGTAAAAAGGTTTTTTAACGACTTTGGCCTCAAATTTGCGACCGCGGACATCGATATCGATCAGAGTACCTACTTTGGCAAACTCAACTGGGAGATAGGCCATAGCGATCCCTTCTCTCAAGCTTGGGGAAAGTACGCCGGAGCTGAGCTCGCCGAGCTGCTCACCTTCCTTGCTGAATACACCATAATGCGCACGTGGAGGAGCACCCTTGCCAGTGTACTTGATCGCAACGAGGCGCTCGCCAAGACCGTTTTCTTTCTGCTTGCGCAGTACGTCGGCTCCGATGAAGTCCGTGTCGAGTGCGCAGAAGAAGCCGAGTCCGGCCTGAAGCGGAGTGCGCTCAGGAGAGAGGTCGGAACCATTCAGCGGGTAGCACACCTCGAGGCGGAGGCTGTCACGAGCGCCAAGGCCACATGGCTTGGCTCCGGCATCCACGAACTTCTGGAACCATGCGGAACCTTCAGCGGCACCACAGAAAAATTCAAAACCGTCTTCACCGGTGTAGCCTGTGCGGCAGACGATGAAGGACTGGCCGTCTTCCTCCCACTTGTCGATGCCGTTGCGGCTAGGAAGGGTGCGGCCAGGGAAAAGTTTTGCGTAGGTGGCTACTGCGTTTGGCCCCTGAACGGCCATGCCTGCCCAGGCATCACTCTCGTTGGTCAGTGTCAGACCGTCCTTGAGGTGCTTGTTGAGCCAGGCGAAATCTACATCGATCATGGAGGCATTCACCACGAGGAAGATCTGGTCTTCACCGAAGCGGTAGATGATGAGGTCATCAATCACCCCACCCTGCTCATTCAGCATGAACGTGTACTGGGCTTCGCCGACGGCGAGCTTGTTCACATCATTCGCCAGCATGCCGTTCAGCCACTCCTCGGCACCTGCGCCGCTGAGGAAGAACTGACCCATGTGGGAAATATCAAAAATACCTACATCTTCACGCACTGCGGTGTGCTCATCCATGATGCTGGTGTACTGTACCGGCATGTTCCAGCCGGCGAACGGAATCATCTTGGCACCCAACTCAATATGAAGGGCCGCAAGAGGTGTCTCTTGGATCGTTTCGCTCATCACGGGCGGGAACATGATAGCAAGCGTTACCTGTGTCAACCACTCACATTCAGCACCCCTCCGCATTTTTTGATCACTGCAAAACCATTGAAAATACAGGTGATACAAGCTGTATTATAGCTAGCTGTATGACCAATTTAATATCTGAAATTCTCCCTTGCTAGAGGCTCAATGGATGTCTTAGCTATGCCCATTCAATATGGACCAAATTCTCAACTCTTTTGAACGCAAATTCGGCAACTGGGCAATCCCCGGATTGATCCGATATTTGGCCATCATATTTTTTGGAACATTTCTCATGGGAGCAGCAAAACCTGAGATCGTCATGGCTCTGGACTTCGATTTTGAGAAGATCAAAGCTGGAGAATACTGGAGGCTTTTCTCCTTCATTCTGGCTCCAAAGGCTGTGGCCATGGGTTCATTCAGTGCCATCTGGGCCTTTTTTGGGATGATGCTCCTTTTCATCTTTAGCGACTCCCTCGAGTACCAATGGGGAGTTTTTCGCACCAATCTCTTTGTCCTGTGGGGATTCCTCAGCACGCTGGCTGCCAACTTGATCATGGCGCTGGTCTTTGAGTCCTCTCCCCCTATGAGCGGAATCTATTTGGGAGCTTCCATCTTGTTTGCCTTCGCCACCTACAATCCCCGCTTCACCTTGATGCTGTTCTTCGTGATCCCCTGCCCGATCTGGATCATCGCCGCCTTCACCGGACTCATAATGGGGCTGAGCTGTCTGGGCTCGGCGGAAATAGCCGTCTTCACCATCGTGGCACTCTCCAACTACCTGATCGTCGCGATCCCGATGAGATTCATGCAGGCCAGAGGAGAACGCTCCAGTTTTAAAAGAAGACGAAAGTTCAAGTCCATGGCCTACAGCCGTGAGCGCACTCCCTTCCACATCTGCTCTGCGTGCGGAGCCAATGACGTCACCCACCCGGAAAAGGAATTCCGCGTCTCCCATGACGGCAACGACTACTGCCTTGAGCATTTGCCGAAGTAGCCATGAACAAAGCATTCCACTTCACCACCTTTGGCATCGCGTGTGCCGCTTTGGTCATTTCCATCTGGCCTGACCAGACAGATCCGGAGAAGCCTCTCAATTCAGCCGAGTACCTCTCGCCCAGTGATCTCAACATCGAGAAACACGTCTTCCGGGCCAAACCGGGCAAAGATGAAGTCGTCTACCTAGAGTGCAAAATGCTCTACGACGGCAAGTTGGTAAAAAAAATGATCAACTACATCCATACCGACGGCAAGGTTCACGAGGAGCCCCTGATTGTCATTGATAAATACGCTCTGCTAACCGTCGATGAGCAATTGGCCTACGATAAGAAGTTTAAAAGCTTCGCACCCCTGAACCTGGAATTCATCTGTAGTGGCTTTATCGAGTCAGCCAATCACCTACACTTCAATGGCTCTCGAGCCTCTCATAACAACTTTACGCTACAGGCCGGAGCATGGAGCTTAGAGACAAATACCAACGAAGCTGAGTTTCACTACTTGGATATGTCTTGCATACAGGCTGAAAAAGAAGGAATAAAACCCAAGCCTGTGGACTTCTACTTCACCATGACCACCATGCCGTATTCGGAAGCGAAGGCCAAACAGCCTGAACTAGAGGAAATGAAGGCCAATCACGGCTGGACCTATCAGGATGCCGATTACGGTCAAGGGGTCATCGATTACCAGAAAGCCGCTGAAGAATCTCTGGATCGACAACTTAACTTTAAAGGCTAGTTTCTAACCAATGTCTCAAGCACTCCGCGCTCTACCATCTGTCGAGAAGTTCACCCAAAGCCTGCTTCCGCTAACCAATCTGCCCAAGCCGCTCGTTGTGGCCTTTGTACGCCATGAGGTAGCCGACTGGCGTAAACAGCTATTGGGTGGCAAGGAAGCCAGCCGGGAAGAGATCGAGGAATCAATCACTACGGCGCTGCAGGCCTTCGCTGCGTCTCGCCTGCAACCAGTCATCAATGGCACGGGCGTCTTGATCCATACGAACCTTGGCCGCTCCCCCCTAGGGAAAACCGCAGCTTCCGCTCTGGAAGAAATCGCCACCGGCTATTCGAACCTGGAGTTCAACCTGCCGGAAGGCAACCGTGGCAAGCGCGCTGGCTATCTGGAAACCGCCCTCGCCTGCCTGGTCGATGCCGAGGCCGCCACGGCCGTGAACAACTGCGCGGCGGCGCTGGTACTCATGCTTCGCCACTTCACCTCAGGCGAGAAGAAAGAGGTGATCGTCTCTCGCTCTGAGCTGGTGGAAATCGGCGGAGGCTTCCGCGTTCCAGAAATCCTGGAGACCTCCGGAGCCAAGCTCGTAGAGGTAGGGGCTACTAACAAGACTCACCTGCGTGACTACGAGAAAGCCATCGGCCCGAACACCGCACTCATTCTCAAGGTCCACCGCTCCAACTTCTACATCGAAGGCTTCACCGCGGAACCTCCTGTTCCAGAGATCGCCGAACTGGCCAAAAAACACGGCATCCCTCTCATCGAAGACCTCGGCTCAGGCGCCGTCATGCACACGGATGACCTCGCCCCCATCGACCATGAGCCGACCCCGCAGGAAGCTCTACGCAACGGGATCGACCTAGTCTGCTTCTCCGGAGACAAGCTGTTAGGCGGACCGCAGTCAGGCATCATCGCCGGGCGCAAAGACTTCATCGCTGGCATCAAAAAAGAGCCCTTCTTCCGCGCTGTTAGGTGCGATAAACTCATCCTCGCCGCGCTGCAGGAGAGTATCGACGAATACCTCCGCACTCAGTCCACACCTAAAGAGACAGACGTGCCCGTCCTCAAAGCTCTTGCCGCACCGTTGGATGAACTCACCACTCGTGCGGGGGCGATCGCTTCCAAGCTTTCCACCATCACCAAGGGCACCCTCTCTGTCACTGAGGCTACAGCCACGACTGGTGGTGGCACCATGCCCCGTTCGGAGATTCCCTCCATCGCCCTCAAGATTGAGCCGACTGGAATCAGTCTGAACAAGCTCTCCCGGGAGCTACGCATTGGCTCGCCAGCCATCGTGGGCTACACCCAGGAGGACAGCTTCCTGCTCGACCTGCGCACCATCTTCAGCTGGCAGGATGAGATGATCGCCGAGCGGCTCCTCCAGATACTTGCCTAGATGCTAAAAAAAGTCCTCGCCCTTGATTACTCAAGGACGAGGTTGGTGTGTTTATATTTTCCGTTGTTGTCAATCACCCCCTAGCGTCGACGACGGATCAAGAAACCTAACGATGTTAGGAGTACTAGCACACCAGAACTAGGTTCAGGGATTTCATCATCCGGCGGTGGTGGTGGCGTATCATTGATGTATGATGCTGAGTTGCCAAAATCATCACCAATTTGCTGAACATGGAGTCCGATGCGAAGATCGCCATTGTATAGGGCTTCGTAGATATCATCGAAACTACCAGTAAAGTTAATAGTCAGGGTCTCCCCTGGATCCAGACCCGTATGAGCTGGAGGCGGAGCTGCTCCCAGTCCAAAGTCACTGTTAAAGTCAGGAGTGAGATTGTTGCCGCCTGGAAGGTTCATTCCATCTAATTCGAAATCAACACTGGGATCTGATCCTGTCCAGCTGTCTGGCGCAGGTAATATATCACCATCAAAGGCGATCAGTGTGATTGTAGGAGCATCTGAAGTAATCCAGTCATCTCCTGGGATTGAATTATTGGTAACTGTAATAGATACAGGACCACTGGCAACATCCTCATCACCAACCAAAGTACCAGATATAACAATGGGATCTAGGTCGGAAGCGTCCGGATAATCATACTCAAACGGACTGAATGAGAAGTTAACGACAACCGCTGATGCGGCGCTGGCAAAGACCAAAGGCGCACTAGCAATGATGCCGTTTAGTGCTGTTTTTGCTTTCATAATTGCGGGGGGTTTCTGAAACAGTCGAGTGTTTCACCGATTTACATGTTAAGTGCCAAGTCATCACATACAGCTCTCGACACGTCACAATTATTATTCACAACTCACTTTATTTTCAACAGTTACACAAAAACACTACTGCTCACAAATTCACCATCAAGATAAGTTTACCTATTACAACAAGTAATCTATTTATAACTTAATTACCTTATCATGAATAAACATTAACCCCCCATTGTGAAACGGTGCCTCAAATGGCTAAAATGGCATTTTATTCACCCTAAAAAAGAGCAGTAGCCCACCTAGTCTCAGCCAGATACACACCCTTTACTGATCTATCCCAAGCGAGCACTATTTATATCATTTAAACATAACCTAGTGGTTATATTATTCACATGATACAGATATTGCATATCATAGAAAAACAAGCGATTTCACCGCTTCAGGTCATCACCATTGCAGCACCGTAAGGACTGGGCGGTGATCAGAGGCTACAGATTCGTCGACCACACGGCTGAACGCCTTCTTCACCTTCCAATTAAGGAGGACACAGTAATCGATCTCCACACGAGGATTCGTAGCCGGACAGGTCTTTTTCGCACCTTCTTTGTCCACAAGCGTCCATTGCTTACGGCAATAAGCCATCACCTTGGAGTCCGGCTGGGCATTGAAATCACCTGTCAGCAACAAAGGGTGCTGGTAGTCAGCCACAGCAGCCGCAAAGGCCTCGATCTGCTGCATGCGAACCTGCTCTGACTTGTGGTCTAGGTGATTGCTGCAGATGGAAACTTTCTCCCCGCCCACCTTAACCTGGACTTCCGCTACCACCCGCTTCTCACCTGCGCCCGGGAGCTGGTGCAGCTTGGTAGCCTCTATAGGGAATTTACTCAGCACGGCATTGCCGTACTCCCCCTTGCCGAGAGGGATCGCTTTTCCAAAATAATGATGCATACCCAGCATCTTGGCCAGAGTGGCCGCCTGGTCCACACCTCCACTGCGGATGCAATTCTTGTCCACCTCTTGCAGGGCGATGACATCGGCGTTGAGCTTCTTCAGCACCGCTGCGGTTCGCTCCAGATCCAGCTTCCCATCCATGCCCTCGCCATGCTTAATATTATAGGAGACCACTCTCAGCTCGCCCCCTATCAGAGGCAGGCTGAAAACCAACAAAGCGAGAAACGAAAGTGACTTTCTAAAAAAACTAACAGGCATGACTGAAACTTATTTCCCCTACTCCCTTAGTAGGTTGATGATACAGACACCTTTTTTGCTTTGTAAGTCAAACAAACTTGCCTAGCGTTATTCACAGAAAGCTCTAAAACTATGCCAAGAATCACGATCACAGAACCTGGTAGATCCCCGCAGCCTTATCGCCTCAAGCTGGACCGCGAGTCCACAAGCATTGGCCGCGCATCAGACAATGACATCCGTATCGAAGCTGGCTCCGCCTCCACCCACCACTGTGTGATGAAGCGAGTCTCCGGCGGATTCATCCTGGAGGATCTGAAGTCCACCAACGGCCTCAAGGTCGATGACACCCGTTTCTCCGTGATCGATCTTGAAGACGATCTCACCGTCCACATTGGGGATGATGTAGAGTTTCACTTCACTCTCAGTGATGAGGAGCTGGAGCAACTCTCTGAGGAAGACTTCACCCCACACGAGAAAGTCCAGTTCCCTAGCAGTGTCGCTGCAGCGGATGACGAGGACGACGATGATTTCGAAGAAGCCCCGCGCAAGAAAAAGCAGCCAGTCGCCGAAGACCTCGATGACGATGATGACGACTTCGAAGAAGCACCACGCAAGAAAGCTCAGCCGAAGAAGCAGCCAGCTCCCGTAGCTGCAGCGCCAGCCGCCGCCCCGTCCTACGCTGCAGCAGCGCCCAAGGTACCAACCAGCAACCCTGCCGCCACCTTGCTCTTCCTGATCCTCTGCATTGGAGCGGTCGTGCTGGGGCTGGTGGTTCACCACTATCAGGACACCAAGACCTTCCTCTTCGCCAAGCCAGCTCCGGAAGCCCCGGCAAAGCCTGCTGAGAAACCAGCGGAGTAAGCTCCGCACGGCATAGAGACTATTTCAAAAACAAAAAACGCGAGGCTGCCTGCTTCGCGTTTTTTTCGTTTCAGGATGAGGTAAAAAATCTCAAGGGCGTTTCTCCAGCCAGTCCTGCTGGGCATAGCGCTGGGCCGCCACTTCCTGAGCTTTAGCCAGCAGCTCTTCCTCTGGCTCCCAGGACTCTGCATGATCACACAGAGCCTGCACCAGCGCCTGCTTCCAGCTCTCCGGCTCCCTCACCCCCTGCACGCTTCCCTGATGGAGCAGACCATAACGGGTGCGCTTCTGCCCGGCACCGGCGAGCTTGTTCCCCTGGTTGTCGGTGATGTCAAAAGCCACCGGATTCACGAAGCACGCGGACTCACCGCCGCCCTCATTCACCTGGATCACCTTGCAGGAGACCCCGTTCTGCACCAGCGCCTCAGCCACCGCCCGGTGGATCACCTCATAGCTTCCCGCCCCGCGCATCTGCGCCACCGCGTGCTCGCGGGGCACCACCAGGGTATAAGTGATATCCACCCGGTGATCCACGATCCCGCCACCTGTCCAGCGGCGCACATACTCCAGATCCCCCCCCTCAAAAGACTCTCTGGCCTCCGCCAGGGACTCGAAGTAGCCAAAGCTTACCTCTGGCCGGCACCAGGCATAGAAACGCAGCACAGGAGCCTCAGAGACACCCTCCAGCAGCAGCTGATCCACCGCCATGTTCTCCGGTCCTGTCCGGGCCACCGGATCATGCCAGACCCGCAATGTGCTAAAAATGCTCACCCCCATGGCTTCCCCCATCCCTGCGCAAAGGTCAAGACCTCAAAAAAAGCTCTCATCCAGTCACTTCGTGGAACTTGGAACTTGAAACTCACCTCCACACCACCAAAGTTTCCGCCATGGACCACCTTCAGACAGACGACCTGCGAATCGCCGCGATTTCCCCGCTCATTTCACCGGCCGTCCTCTCTTACTATCTTCCTATCACCGACAAAGCCGCCGAGGTCGTCTCCAAAGCCCGTACAGAGGCTGAGAGCATCCTCAATGGCTCTGACGACCGCGTGCTCGTCGTCGTCGGTCCTTGCTCCATTCATGACACCTCAGCCGCCATCGAGTACGCTGAGCGCCTCAAGGATCTCGCCGAGCGTTTTTCCGATGACCTGCTCATCATCATGCGCGTCTACTTTGAGAAGCCACGCACCACCGTCGGCTGGAAAGGTCTGATCAACGATCCACACCTCGACGGCTCCTTCGATATCAACCGTGGCCTCCGCATCGCCCGCGAGCTCCTGCTCGAGCTCAACACCATGGGTATGCCTGCCGCCACCGAGTTTCTCGATACCATTTCCCCGCAGTACGTCGCCGACCTCATCTCCTGGGGTGCCATCGGCGCACGCACCACCGAGTCCCAGGTACACCGCGAGCTAGCCTCCGGGCTCTCCATGCCGGTCGGCTTCAAGAACGGTACCCGCGGCACCATCCAGATCGCTCTGGATGCCATCCAGGCCGCCGCTGGCGCCCACCACTTCCTCTCCGTCACCAAACAAGGTGTCTCCGCCATTGTCTCCACCGCGGGTAACCCGGCCTGCCACATCATCCTGCGTGGCTCCTCAGACGGCCCGAACTACTCCAAGGAACACGTGGATGCCGTCGCGGATCAGCTCAAGTCCAAGGGACTGCCAGAGCAAGTCATGGTCGACTGCTCACACGGCAACTCCATGAAAGACTACCGCAACCAGCCTGCCGTCGTGGCAGACCTCTGCGAGCAGATCGCTGGCGGCTCCAAGGCCGTCGCTTCCGTCATGATCGAGTCCAACCTCATCGAAGGCGCCCAGAAGCTCACAGACGACCCATCCCAGCTCACCTACGGCCAGTCCGTCACTGATCAATGCATCGGCTGGCAGTCCACCGAGGACGTCGTCGAGCAGCTCGCCAAGGCAGTCCAGGCGCGCAGAAAGGCCTAATTTCCTCCTTTCCGCAGATTTTTTTCTCAGAGCAAGGCCCTGGCACCCACGCCCGGGCCTTTTTCGTACCCGCAAAGCCTGATTTTTTCCCGGATTACCGAAACTTCGCCAGCCTTTGAAAATCAGCCAGCCACAGTAAGCATCCCTTCCCCCGCTTTACTTTTCTGCAAATTTATACGAATTTTTTGTTGCATCCCGTCGGCAGATGCCTTACCTCTCCGCCGCGGTCGCAAGACCCAACCTGCAGGCCTATGGTGTAATGGTAACACTCCGGATTTTGATTCCGTCATTCTAGGTTCGAGTCCTAGTAGGCCTGCCACTTCAACTTTCCTGAAAGCCCGCTGCACTCCAGCGGGCTTTCTTTTTGCCCTGAAGTCACGCTGGATCATTCGGGTCTACACCAAAGTTTGGGGACAGGGCATTTTGTGATTCATTGTTTGTTAGTTTATCCGCATTGGGCGATGACCCGCAGTCGGTAGTTAAATGTGATTCTCTTCGGCCCAATGTTTCAGCTTATCGAGCACGCCTAGCGCCGATTTCCCGAAACTCGTGATCTCATACTGGACCGCAATCGGGCGGTCGTTCAACACCGTACGTGTCAGCAACCCCATCGCTTCCATCTCCTTTAATCTTGCGTTCACCATCTTGCGGCTTGCTCCTCCAAGTAAACGGGCGAGCTCATTGAAACGCAGCGGTCCGCCTTGGAGATACCACAGAATCGATCCCTTCCACTTACCGCCGATGATACGCATCCCTCGCTCAATCGGGCACGGTTCATCGCAGGGGGGCAGGCACACCGGAGGTTCTTTTTTCTTTGGCTGTTGACTCATGACCAAAGGTTACAAAAAGTACACTAGTTGACAAGAGAAACCTAGTTATCTATGATACCGGACATGACCATCAAATCTTACGCAGCCATATCCGCTGGATCCGCCCTCGAGCCTTTCGAGTTTGAACTACCAAGCATCGGGGCCAATGAAGTCGACATCGCTGTCGAGCATTGCGGCATCTGTCACAGCGACCTCAGCATGCTCAATGACGAGTGGAAGATGACCGAATACCCCTTTGTTCCTGGCCACGAGGTGATCGGAACCATTTCCGCCGTGGGTGATGGGGTAACACATCTGAAAATTGGACAGAAAGTCGGCCTGGGCTGGCATGCCGGCTACTGCCAGACTTGTGACGAATGCCTCGACGGGCATCACAATCTGTGTGCCACGGCGGAACCCACAATCGTCAGTCGCCACGGAGGGTTTGCTGAAACTGTCCGTGCCCAAGCTATTAGCGTGACCGAACTGCCGGAGGAACTCGATCCCCGCGATGCTGGACCGCTGCTTTGCGGTGGAATGGCTGTCTATAACCCGCTCGTCCAGCTCGATATCTCGCCAAACGCTCATGTCGGTGTCATCGGAATCGGAGGACTAGGGCATCTGGCTCTGAAATTTGCCAATGCCTGGGGCTGTGAAGTTACCGCCTTCACGTCCAGTGACGCCAAGGCCGAAGAGGCTCGCTCACTTGGAGCCCACCACACGATCAATTCCCGCGATAGCGAGGCTATCAAAAGTGCCGAAGGCACCTTCGACCTCATTCTATCAACGGTGAATGTCCCACTCGACTGGAACAGCTACCTCGCGGCTCTCAAGCCTCGCGGACGGATGCACATGCTCGGGGCAGTGACCGAGCCGCTCGACCTCAATCTCATTCCCATGATGTTCAATCAATTGTCACTCAGCTCCTCCCCAGTAGGCAGCCCTGCCACTATCCGCAAAATGCTCAAATTCGCCGCCCGCCACCAAATCGCTCCCGTAACCGAGCACTTTCCGATGAGTCAGGCCAACGAAGCCATCGCCCACCTCGAATCCGGCAAAGCCCGCTATCGCATCGTCCTCGACCGCGATTAAACCATGCACAACAAACAAACCCATCCACATCCCAAAATGAGTAATAAACTGGTATCCGGCGGCACCCTGCCCGCCATCACACTCCCTCTGGTAGGTGGCGGTGAGGCCACGCTTGGAGAAAGCAAGTCAAGTAATGTATGGCAAATCGTCATCGTCTACCGAGGCCTCCATTGTCCAATCTGCCACAAGTATCTCAAACGCCTTGAAGAACTCCGCGAGGGCTTTACCAATGCATCTGCGGAGATTCTCGCTGTCTCCGGCGACCCGTTGGAGAAAGCTCTATCCATGAAGGAAAATCACGGTCTCAGGTTTCCGATAGCCTACGACCTGAGCATTCCGCAAATGCGGCAACTCGGTCTTTACATATCTGACCCTCGCGGCCCTCAGGAAACCGACCGTCCCTTTGCCGAGCCAGCAACATTTGCCTTGAATCGGGATGGAAAAATTCAACTGATCGAACTCTCCAACACTCCCTTCAACCGAGCGGACCTCTCCGAACTATTGGAAAGCGTAGAATGGATCGACGAAAACGACTATCCGATTCGCGGCACACATTCTTGACCGAACGCCGAAGTCCTCTCATACCTGCCCGGGGGCGAGGCTTCGACTGTGGTTTGAGGGTAGAATGGTCATGACGAATGGAGCTCGCGGCGGGGCAGATGTTGAGAGCGACGGCTTCTTGTTCTGCCCGTTTATGTCTTCAAGGTGATTCCCCCTTCAACCATGGAACGTAGTTCTTGGCTTGCTCGATGGCCATCTCTAGAGATTGCGGGTCTGAAGCTGGGTAGCGTGCGACTGTCTTCCATTGCTCACCGTCTCTCTCCTCGTGGTCGATCCGAAGCCCGGAATGACCGATCACGTACCGACGAAGAACCACTCGCTCCGCACCATCCTGATTCTCGATAGTCTGAGCGATTTCAGAATCAATCGCGCCGCATCGCGGGCACGATCCAAACGGTGGAATATGAACGTCCGTCTCGCCGTGTTCATATCCGCCGCCAGCACACTGTGCGCCGCAGGGTGCTCGGTGCTCGACAGCGCGCCACTTGAACCGGTGGCCATCTCGATTCCACGATTCGTATTTCTCCAACTCAACATCCAAGCCGCAGTAATCACAGACGCCTTGCTTCTTTCGCCCTGTATCTTTCACGAAGGACATTTTTTTAGGCATAACGTCATAGCGCACCAACCCCTGACTATGGGGCGAGCGTAGACTGTGGGTTAAGGTTGATATTCATCTGTAAAAGTTCGACTCACGGCGGGTCAGGGCTTGGGTGCCGCGTCTTCTTGTTCGGCCTTTTGTTTCGATTTGAGATTCAAATGCCAGTTCGCCTTACTTCTCTCCAAGACTTGTTCAATAGAAAGATTGCTACCGTTATATTGAATGTGACTCGGCTTTGGAGGAGCTGCCACTGCCTTAGCTGGGCGCTTAAAGTAATAGATCATCCTACCGGTCGGGGATGTCTGATCATGATGCTTCCTCCAGGTGACTGAAACCAATTCCCACCCTTGTGCACCCAGGTTATTTAGCTTGTTTTCAATCATTGCGCTCCGCGAAATAGCGTGAATATCATCAGGCTGAACCCAAACTTTGTATTCCCATTTTGGTATATTTGCTTCACCGCCAAGCACTAAGCTATTGGCGGTGATTAACATAGTGAGGAAGGCTAGCAATTGTAGTTTCATATTCTTTGCCGAACGCCAAAGGACACAGGCCCCCTGACCGGGGGCGCGGTTTCGACTGCGGGTTGAGGTTGAAATGGCCATGACGGATTAAACTCTCGGCGGGTCAGGGCTTGGGTACCGCGCCTTGTTCGGTCTGTTTTGTAATGGTTAGCCAGATGATCGCAAACACCTTCTGCTTACCATCCTCCTTCTCAAAGTGAAATTTCTCGTACTCAGCGCCAGAAATCGTATAACCAGAATCGCTCGCCATCTTGTTGAGCCTTTGTACAGTCGCAGTCTTCAGGAGAACCTCAGAAAATTTGTTGGCTAGGGGTAGAATCTTCGGGTTGTGCATGTTGCCGGAAGAGTTCTGAGCTTCCTTCCACAACTTCGGATAATCCTTCTGGAACTGTAATGCAACTTCATCAGAGATAGTGTCAAATCTGATGTAATAGCTCATGAAGCTAATCTTCTTTCCATCAGCAAGCTCGTAAACCATGGACGGCTTGTCATCAGAGTTGACTTGAAAGCGCCACCCCTCTTCTGCGTTAAGCGTTGAGGCTATCACGATTGCGATAATTGCGACAAAAAATGTGATCTTCATATTTTTAGCAACGCCCAAGTGGTGGCACCCGCTACCTAGAGCGCCACTCCGACTCAGGGTAAAGGGTTATTATTAGGATTCAATCACCGACTCGCGGCGAGGTAGCGGGTTGTCCACCCACGCCTTGTTCGGTGCTTGTTGCTTCAGTCGCTGTTTTGCCATGTCAAGATTCCCGCTCTGGGATAAGGCTCAAAGCCACGGAATAAAGGTGGATCGCAAGGCTCGTCGCCCGTCACAACGACGTGAATCCATGCCTCATGGCTCTCGGATAGCTTGTCTCTGTTCACTCGGATCGTGGGAAATAGCTTGGTCTTACCGATAGTCGAGTCGATGAAGTCGGCATCTTCCAAATCAATTCCATTGGTCGCTCCAGTCCCCCTCCACTTGCGACCGGTGAAGTAATCGTAGAGTTCATTCTCCGGCGAAACCAGAATGCGCTCTTTCGCGGTGCAATCGTTCCGCAACGGGATGAATACGCCCTCGATCTCAGGTGCCAGACATGATGTTCCACCCGTCTGATTGGTTATGATCACGCCGGATGGCCATTCTAAAATCAAACCAAGGCCGACGTGCTCCCAAAGCTCTATTCGCTGCGCTGGCATCTAGTTTTCTTCACCGAACAGTATGATTAGAATACTCCCAAACGATATTCGACATGGACTTTTGAACGGGAGGCTCGGGACAGGATAAACACTTCATACAAGGTAGCCTAAGGGCTCCATCCTGAATCGTCTATCACTTTCAACGCAATAATACCCATTAAGGTGAACCGATGATCAGAACTCTCCAAGCATCTCATATTCTCCCTGTATATCAAACAGTCATGGTAAGCTAAGCTTCCCCCTCGCGAAATCACCCGCACGTTTCAGCCTGACGATGGTGTGGAGGTGGAATCTTGTGTTACCGCCGATTTCTCCATGCCTTCAATCTCAGGAGATCACAACATGTATGACTGAGGGAAAGGAAGTCTGCTTATCCCACCCAAGCATCCACGTAGTCAATGCCACAAGGCTTCATTAGCCGTGGTTTCGATGCAACTGCAGTGCGTGCGCAGCGAAGCCCGCGCCGAATGAAGTGAGCCACAGCGAATCCCGCTCTGTTCCCTTTTCGAGTAGCCTCTGCAAGGCCACGAGAACCGATGGACTACTCAAGTTGCCATATTCTCTGAGCACTTCGCGGGTCTCTTTCAGCTGCACTCCCCCCAGAGCTGCTTCCAGGGCCTGAACGACATCACGGCCACCGCCATGAGCCACCACCGAGGCGGGGTCCATCCCGGCTTCGCTGATCAGGTGCTTGACGGCCTGAGCTGCCAGTTCGGGCACCTTGCGATCCAGCCGGTTTCTGAGAAAGCCGCGCTGGTTTTCAAAGCGAAGCATGTCCCTGTGCTCGGGCAGGTGCAGGGTTTGGAAGCCCGATGCGCGCCAGGCATTCTTCAGGCTCTCACCGGACCAGATCGAGGCACTTGCGCCATCTCCAAACAAACAGAGGCTGATGAGCACTCCGGGGTCGTCATCCATGAAAAACGCGGAGGAACAGAGCTCGACGGCGATGACTCCGATCTTCGCCTCGGGATCGGCAGCGCTGAGACCATGCGCCGAGCGCAAGGCTGGCACAGCCGCCCCACAGCCCAGCCCTACCAAGTCTTGCAGATAGAGATTACTCCTCATTCCTAACAACTCAGCCACATGACTGCTCAGACCGGGACACAAGTAGCCGGTGCAGGTGCACACGATCAGCGCATCCAGTTCATCGGCTTCCAATCCTGCCGCCTTGAGGGCTTTGCGCATCGCTTCAGCCGCCAAGGCCCGCCCCTCCCGCTCAAACAGGGCATTCAACTCGCCGGCATCGGCATCGACCAGACCCGCAATATCAGAAACACAAAAATGCCGTGAATCGATGCCAATTCCTTGAGTCAGAATTTTTTCCAGCAAGGCTTGGGAACTCCTCTTCAAGTTCGCAAAAGACTTGGTTTGTGACAGAGCTGAGAAGGACTCCTGTTGCGTGAATCGATGCGCAGGAAAGTGGCTGGCTATGGAATGAAGATACATAAGGAAAATGGAAATCAGACGTCTCTGAGGCGCTGGAACAACCAGTCAAAGGGCAAGAGCTTGGCTTTGGCTATACCTGAAACAGCGTGCTGCCCCACTGCCCCAAGCATCGCCGGGTTCAAGAGCGCAGCGAGAGACAGCCGGCGATCAAAGCGCTGGCTCAGATTTAAATTGTATTGGTACAGGCATTCGCTCCAGGAGCTTTTGCCCAGTGCGTAGCTCTCTAACAACCCAACGGCTTCGGCGGCAGATTCAAAAGCCATCGACATGCCGTTCCCGGTAAAGGGTGGAATCATTGCCCACGCATCACCGAGACAAAGCATCTGGGAAGGACGCTGGCTTTTCCCCAGCTCGAAGCCGGCAACCGCGCAAAACGACTCCTCGTGACACCGGGCCTCTTGAAGTCGCTCGTTCAAGTGATCCAATCCGGCCGCCCTCAGATACTGCGACAAGATTTGCTTCCCGGATAGGCCAGACCTGAGCGCAAACAAACCGCAGACATTGGCCCTGCCGCCCTCAATTTTGGAGACGCCCACGTAGGCCCCATCACCGAGATGCATTTCCAGATCGGCGTTCAGCTCCAGATCAGAACAATGCATCTTAAGCCCGAGCCATCGCCTCCCTTGATTCCGCGGACGCCCTGCCGCCCACACCACGCCTTCACCCGACTCCCTGCCCAATTGGCAGCGTTCGCCGGTAATCAATTCACCCCCCAGATCCTCGAATTGCCCGGCCAGCCGCTGATCCAGGCTGAACCTGGAGATTCCGCGTGCCGGAGTGGGCAGCTCGCGCTCCAGGATGAGCCGGCCTTTGCGAAACCAAGCCGAGCTAGAGAGAACTTGCGCATCTGCCAGTGCCTCCGAAATGCCTAATCCTTCTAACACCTCTCTGGAGACGCCGCAGATGAATTCCCCACAAACTTTGTGCCGCGGGTAGCTCCCCGCCTCTCTGAGCACGACTGGGATGCCGCGCTTGCGCAAGGCAATCCCCAGGGACAGCCCACTGAGGCCTCCGCCACAAATCTCGATAGGCTTGGAAATGGCCCCACTCACTGACGTACCCCCACCACGCGATGAGCACCCCGCCAAGTCCGCTCAAGCTGCCATTGCCAGCCCGCATCCATCCCTAGGAAATCCATCAGCTCATCCCCACGAAAGCCAGCCCCCACACTCACCGCCAAATCATGCCGGGTCACCTCTCCTAACAAAGGAGACAACACCCGGCCCTGCCACAAATGCAAAGACCGCCTCTCAGGCTCACAGGCAATCAATACCTTCGCCCCCTGCAAAAGCTCGCCAAGAACCCTTAACTCAGCTTGCTCGAAATGGTGCAGGAACAAATTCGCCACCACCACCGCACCGTCAAAATCCAGCCCCATTTGAAACAAGTCACCCTGCCTCCATTCGACCGAGCCCAGCCCCTGCGGCTCAGGCATCAAATCGATCGCTTCAAGCCTCGCCTGCGGGTGGGCACGCGCGATTTTCCGCATCAGCATTCCCTGACCAGCCCCGAGCTCGATCACGCGACCACCTTGGGCAGGCAGGAGTTTCTTCAAGCGTCTGAGGATCCAACGCTCATTGCCCATCAGAGCATTCAGAAAGACCAAGTCACGCCGACTACGCACCGCCCGCAGATCATCTGCGGCAAGTTCATCCAAGAGTTCTGGTAACACGGCTCGCTCCACGACTCGGACTCTAGCACATGCGCTTCCGAATGCATGAAATTTTTGAAGCGGCCCAGACCTTGGTAAAAACAGGCTGGTTGCCTATGACGTGGTCATAAGCAGCCAGCCACTCTAACGATTCAGAAATCCCACTCCAATCCTACGGGATTTCATTTTCATCAGGAATCGATCGACGGGCTGGATCGTAGCGCCAAGGCGGGTATTCCCGAAGCAAGGAGGAAGGCAAACACGATCCCGAGGAAATGGAGAAGACGCATCGCGTAGGAACCCTCAAAGCCGTGAATCCACGAATGAATGGCCAGCACGACCGCCGCCAGGAGTGCCACGAACGCGAGAATAATCACTGCAATCAGTGGCGCCAAGGCAACCCCGACATAGAACCGGGCAGCATCGCCTCTATGTCTTTTCCGATTCACCATATCGAGAATAGCCATCACGTAGCCGCCCATCAAACACACGAGCCCTGAGTAGCTCTGCCACGGCGTATGCGTAAAGTATCCCGCTGCCAGCGCAAGCATACCCAATAGAAGCAAGAGCCACGCGATCTTGAGTGTGGCAGGGAGAATTCTCAGCAGGTTTATTGTCGCGCTCATTTTCTGAACGGTCATCCTAGCTCCCCCCCCTTAACCAAGAGGCGTGCTATGACTGGGGGTTATGGTTCACACTTATTTCTTTGTCTTCGACTCACGACGGGTCAGGGGTTGGGTGCTTGACCTTGTACGGTATTCTATTCAGCCGTCTCGACTTTATCAAAGGGAATATTCTGGGCGCCACACTGCGTTAGATCGATCGTGTTTTGTAGGGTGAGGCCCTTTTTATCACTCAACTTGTAGTAGTAGATCTTATTTTCCTGGTGATCCGTAATTTGGGTCACCACGGCCATGCCCCCTGCTACAGAAAATGTACTCGTGGAATAGCGTGTGCTGTTCGCATCTTGGTTTTTGTCGTTGCAGCTGGTGAAAACCAGCATTGGAAGAATCGTAACAGGGAGCAGTTTTTTCATGATTTTGAGACTAACAGGATGACTGGGTTGCGCCTAACTGACATTCATCATGGACTTTTGAAGTAGGTTGGAGGGGCAGGGATAACAGCTAACACAAAGCTGCGTAGGAGTAATCACTCACCCAAAGAAACTCCCCCCCTACTCAGGCGGTTTGCGCTCGAGGCGTTTGATCTGGTGTTTGTAGGGCTTGAAAGCGGCGAGGAGCTTTTCGTAGATGCGCTCGGCGACTTCAGGCATGCCGCAGGTGAAGATATCGATGGCGGCGTAGTGGTGCTCCGGCCAGGTGTGGATGGCGATGTGGCTCTCGGCGATGACGACTACTCCGCTGAGGCCGTGCGGATTGAACTCATGCAGGAAGGTTTTCACCACGGTGGCACCGGCTTCGCTAGCCGCCTTTTCCAGCACCTGCTCTAACAGGGGAAGATCGGTCAGCAAATCCGGCTCGCAGCCGGAGCATTCCAGCAGGAGGTGGCAGCCGTGGGCCTGGTGTGCGCTGGAATCAGGCGCTTGTGGATTCAGCGAGGCAGACATTTTCGAATTCAGTAAATTGCTTCTTGGACTCGGCCAGCACTACCAGCATGTCCCCCTCCTCCACGGCGACCTGCTTGTCCGGGTTCAGCATGGCATCCCCTCCGCGGCTCAGGCCGATGACCTGCAGGTGGTCCTTGTACTGCAGGGCGGCACACTGGATATCAATCAGGCGTCTGCCCTTCTGCGCGGTCGGGCACACATAGAGCTGGCTGCCCTCCGTATTGGTCAGCAGCTGGGCAAAGGCATTGTGAATGCCCGGATGCAGGAACTCCTGCACCATCACGCGGTCGGTAATCCCCTCGGAAACCACAATGCTATCGATGGAGGATCTTCTCACCATTCTGCGGCTGCGGGAGCTCAGCATCTCGGCAACGGTATGAATCGGATTGCCAGTCTCTTCCTCGATGTGCTCGATCATGGTGCCAATGGCAAAGGTGCAGGCATCGCTGGATGTGGATGCCGGATCCTTGGCGAGAATGAAGACTCCCTGAGCCTCCTGCACATTGGCCCTGATGAGGGTCTCTTCATTGGTCGGCTCGCCCTTGACGAAGAGGATGTTTCTCTCGCGGAAGGAGTCCGGCCTCTCATCCAGATTGGCAGCCACCACGACGACGGGCGCATCACGATGCTCCGGCGAGGCTTTGATCTCGTCGACAATTTGGAGCACCTTGTTTTCCGAAGGGCAGTGGCAAATGATGATGTGCTGTTTCATACGAATTTTAATCAGTCCTTTTCTCAGTGGGACATGAATCCGGGTCATCCCGATATTCCTTGGGTACTCTGACGTTTGAGAATATCACTGGTACCGACTTCTCTCCCTTCCGGATTTTGAACCCATGTTCCTTGGCCTGTTTGAAGGTCATGAATACCGGGATATCCCATCCGAACTCATCGCAGTGCAGCAACGTGAGGAAGAAATTGATTCCCCGGTATTGTCTTCCTGCAAAGTTCCTCGGCATCCCGTAGGATGACGACCAAGGAACTTTGAAGGGACTCACCCCCGATTCGATGGTATCTATGAACTTCTGGGTGATTTCGGCATTGATGTCCTTACGGGAGGACTTTGGTTTGGTCTTGCTAGGCATACACGAATGCACTGCCAAAGAAGTAGCACAGCCATGACAATGGCTACACCACAGGCTATCACTGGCTACACCTTTAATCCCTTAACAAGGGAACTATAGAAATGATTATGGACAGCTTGTCCGCCGCCAGTCGTCGTGGCAATCGTAGAGATGAGGCACCCTAGGATTGGCACCACATGGTACAGAAGGTTCCAGTCTGCAGATATTACCAGAAGAGGATAGTCGCACTCTAGCGCAATCCCTTCAGCTACTTCCCTGATCTCCTATATTGCACCCCGCACGTACCTTCGAGCTCTGAGCAATCTGCCTACCAAATGATAACTTACAGCCTCATGCTTTCTCTGAGAACAACGAAAGATACGGTTGGCCGTCATATGAATCAGAGAATCTAGAATGTCGATCCACTCTCTTTCTAGAACTCCTTTCTGCTCCAAATTAAATAACGTTTCCACTTTTTGAGATAACCTCCTACCCACGAAAAGTCGATCCTCAGGGGCAGATACAAATATACGCCCTAAGCTTTTCTTACGAGACATTTGTTCACGATAGAGATCACCGCTCAACCCTATTGCCATTTGATGAGCCTCTGGAGTTATCCGGCTCATCATACTTTGGGCATAAGTTTCCCCTTTCTCACCAGTTTCCGACGATACTTTCTGCCAGAGAGATGCAGCCAAAATAGAGTGATACAACACGCGTTGCCTATCAGTCAGGTTATGTGAAGCCGAACGCAGGAACTTAATTGATCGTTGGGAATCGAGTGTAAAATATCCATACACTGTATTTATTCCGAACCTGCCTCCATATCTTTCCACCTCCGGAACATACTCTTTTAACTCCCATCCAAATATATTTTGTTTCTCAGTACATTGCCGGAAGATACTGGAGGAGTGAAGGTAGATACAGTCCCTGATACTGTTTTCACCCGAATACTGAAACCTGATTCGTATATGGTGGTCACCATCATATTCACGAACAAAATGCCAATTTTTAATCCAGCCTTTCCCCAAAAAATGGTTCACCATGTCATATATAATAGTGCTCAAAAAACGATCCACTGAAAGCGGCATGCAATAGATGTGAAAGGATATCCAGTCTCTGTCGCCTCCCGTCAAAAGGTAAGACGCCTCTGGACAAGGGGCAGTCTTCGATTCACTGATAGCGCTATTCACAAATGAAGACTCAAAACGCCTAACCTTTGTTATTCCACTTGGTGATTTTCTCTTTTTTAAAGGAAGTATAATATCATGGCTCCTAGCACGCCCCCCTACCGGAATGTAATCAGCCTCCCTTTCTGAAAGCAGCACCATTTCACTCTTGCCCAACTGATCTAACAGAACTTTCATTGATGGATCATCTTCTAGAATAAGAGGCAAAGGTGTTTCAGATGGATCAAACCCACAACACATGAAAATATGATTCGGTATAGAAAGATGATCTAATATTTCACGGAGAGAACTTGTAGATGGATCTGCTAAATCACTCAGACGAATCACCCATTGAGCTGGGCATAAAATGACATTTTTCCAATGCACTCTTGGCCAAGACCTCCTACTACCCTCATAGTTCCACAGCCATCTAAAAGATTGAAAATTTCCTGCCGTGGAATATCTGGCCAAGAAGCGCAAAGGATCTGGCGTAAACTGGTTATCTACTGAAAGTGGATGTGAAAAGTGGGGAACGATGTAACGGTGTAGCTTGTGATTCCATAGTTTCAACGACTCTCCTGACACCTCGATGGAAAGATCAGAAATGGACATTTCGTGCTCTCCATGAACAGGCACATCAACCCTCAAATGATAAGAGTAACAACACTCCCTCTCAAGCGTGCAGCCAGCTGAAGATGCAGATAAAAACAGCACTTCGGCATGCAGAGCATCAGGCTCCCGCTGCATGGTAGCCTCACTGATTTCTCTAACTAAATGCTCAATATCAGAACCATGCAATGCATACTGAGAAATCAATCTATTAGCATTTGGGCCAGCCACTGTTCGGAGCCATATCTCTCGCTCATCATCGTCATTATCCGTGCATGACCCGAGACTAAAAATGGCACTCAGATCTTCAGGCAAACAGGCTAGGCTTACTGAAGATTGTTTTTCCTCCTGAATGTCAAACTGGGACAAGTCTATTGATTTCTGCTCACCACATTTATTGAGAATATCTTCAACTTTTGGATTCCTCACAATTGATGGGCTGCAGTCCTGTGATTTGTACTGCGATAAAAAATCGCCTAACAATTCTCTTGGTCGGCCATCAATGGTGAAACCCGATTCGATGTCAAAAACCTTCAGGCAAGGATATCTTCCTTCTCCCCACTTCCTCAAGATGGCTAACCTTAGAGATTCCAATGAGTCCCTTTCCCTCACAAAATAGCTTCCCAATACGTCGACAGCCTTCACTACACGCTCTACCACAGAATAGGATATTTGAGCCGACTTGCTGTAAGTCTCTTGATGAGAAAAAACCTCTACCACCTTCTCATGAGCTTTGTTCCTCTCGGGTATTAAAAAATTTCCCCCAATGAGTAGAGACAAGAGGCCCTGGATCTCACTTTCTGGTATTTCTTTGCTTCTCAGGCGTACTACTAGCCCGGAGTATGAGATAAACCGACTAAGAGATATATCTTCTAAGAGGTCTTTCACTGCCCCTTCTCTCAACGCAGTCCAGCTTTTCCCCTCCGCCACCAGCATTTCTATAGTCCGGAAGTAGGGGCCTATCTGATAGAAGTCAGGATTAATCCTCCATCTGAACTTTTGCGGCTCATCACGGGCATTGTCACATAGCTGACGATATCTGTTATAAAAGTCCGTTTTATAAACTGGTTGGCCGGGGCTGATACAATCATCCAATCGAGTTTCAGCACCGAATGCAATCCTGCTGACTGTTGAAAAGCCAGCGAAAGGTATTGATCTAAATGCAGCCCTCAGCCTGTACTTGTAAAATGCAAGACGTACTTTTTCCGCTTTTGGACTCAAGCTGTCAAAAGCTTCTTCACGCCTTATTGCTTCAATGAGTGATGGACTTGCATTCTCGATTGCTAGATACAATTCCTTCTCAGCGTTTTCTTTGAGATCAGGAAAAAGATCTTCTGCCGATAATGCTGCATAACGAATGACCGCCCCCGAAAACCACTCATAGTTTGCATCACAAGAATCACTCATAACGAGACGGTAAGAGGCTCCTTGATAAGCCTAACTGCATGTATTATCGCAGCAATAGGATAGGGTCCATACTCTTTGACATAATACTCTCGCCATGTGCTGTCTTCAATATCCAAAGGGCCAGTCAAGTGAGACCAATCAATCTTGATTTCATCCACATAACAACACAATGAATCATCCGTTACGCTATCAGGAATCTTTAACTGAAATTCGTCAAATGCAGTATTCACCTGAATCTCCCCAAGCAGTTGACCGTTCCAGTATACAGATCCTTTTACCTCAGCCGATGGAACTGGAGGAGATATACGTAAAAAGAGGTATTTCCACTCTAGTGAAGACGTGCAGGCCGGAAATGAGATCACCCCTGTCGGCTCATTCGCGACAAACCCGTTCCCAATCCTCTCCCACCCCCTTCTCGACATCTCCTTCTGTGGTAGCCCAAACCCTAAGCCTCTATCCAAGAAAAATAGATTCTTTAAATTCCCATCCAAGTAACTGATCACTCCATCCGTTTGCGAATTGTAAGATGAATCAAATTGTACCCCGTCAATCAGGTCACCTAACATATTATACAAAGAGACATCAAACCGGGCGTGATAAATGAATTTTAAAATAAAAACAGCATAGCGCCTAGGAAGTATGGATTCTGAGATACCGTATGATCTCAGGTAGTCTATGGTTATCCACTCACGGTGATAAGAGCATAATACCTCTCTTAAAAATTGATAGAGAGGGATTAGCTGAGGAGCGACATTCAAACCTCGTTCAGCCCACTTGAAAACCTCTCCTTCGCTCTGGCCGTTTTGATACCCGTGCAGAGCTGCACAAAGATACGCCAGACCTCTCTCGGTAACCGGAGCTGCAAACTCACCCTCTACTTGATTATGATCAGGAGAAACTCTGATATCAAAAACACTCTCTAAACACACTTTAATTACTTCATCTACAGCCACTTCAAACCCGGCCTCAGACAAATGACAGTAATCAATAAACAGATCTTCTCCCGCATGACTATCTTTGAAAGCTCGCGGCAAATCAACATATGGCACCTGAAAAGCATCACAAGTCTCCCTCAGTAAAGCCGCAGCTTCACCCGGAAAAGAAGGCACAGCACCTACAAATGCCCCCATCCCAGAAAAGGCTGCTTTTTCGAAAAGCTTGTTAGCTTTATCCTCATTACCACACTTTTGCAGAATGCTGGCCATCAGGAACTGTGATCTTTGGCACTCGCCTTCATCTAATTCTATAGCCCTCTCAAGCATTGCCATTGCTTTAGTATAGTCGCTTTCAGCATCGAACTGTTCTGCTTTAGAGATAAAATCACTCCAGCTCTGCAGTTTGACCGAAGTCAAATGCACAGGCACTCTCTCGGGTGGCTGCCATGAAGTGCTATTGTATGGAGGTACTACGAAGATGACTGGCTTGGAGAATTTTCGGCACAGTGTCACCGTATCTGCCACATTCTTCTCTAATGATTTCAGATAGACATCTTTGGAAGCTCTCATCATAGCTTTGACATCCCCTTTCAGCATGTTCCACTTCAGATCAAAACCACCAATAATATGAGAACCTGAAGACTGACTTAATAACAAAGGCATCAACCACCTAGCCTCATTGTTCCCACAATATACAAGTACCAGATCAGGATCCAAAGTCATCCCTGCCTTAATCATTGGAAGGCAATTTTCCCGCCAGTTCGCGTTTACACAGCTCAGGTCTACTACTTCACAAGGGTAGCCTAAGGCATGCTGCATTCGGTCTTCAAGCAGTGACGCTAGAGAATACTCCCCGAAATACCCCCAACTCCCTGCCGCCGATTCGCCGATCAGCAAAAGACGTTTTTCTGTAGCTTTGTTGCGATGGGTTTTATATGGTCGAGCCCTGTACTTGATATCATCAACTGGCTGAGTTTGCTCTCTCAACGCCCATTCAAAGGTTCCATCTTGCAGTTTCCCGATTTGCCATGGTCCCACTCTGCTCCCCAAGGCTAGGCTTCGATCTATAAGTTCCTTATCATCGCCCCTTAAACCATCGACCAATCGCTGAACGTCACTGCTCCCTAGCTCTGATGCTACATTCAACAAATGAGCAGCCGCCTGTCTTGAAGGTAGAGTTTCCATACGTTTTAGATTTTTATCCGAACGAGTAAGTGTCAGAGAGGAATGGTCTGAGCTCCCTAGAATACTGCAAGTGATCTTTGCCACTGGACATAAGATCTGGAGAACAGCTATTCCTGACAATCACATGGTTCTCCAAGACAAGTACATCCATACCACTTTCTCTAAAACACAACAAGGCATCTAAAGGGCTACACACTATAGGCTCTCCTGATAAGTTAAACGAGGTATTTAGCAAACATGGGATTCCTGTATTCCTTTCGAATTCCTCTAATAACCTAACAATCCTAGATTCCTCTGTATCGTCCAAGGTCTGTAATCTGGCTGACCCATCACAGTGAGTCACTGCACCAAGGCTCTTCGGCTTTTTTACTCTTGTAATGAAAGTCATGAAAGGATCGGCAGCATCATCCACAAAAAAATCTTTCACCTTGGAACTTAACATTACTGGAGCAAATGGTCTAAAACCCTCTCTTTTTTTAATAGCCAGATTGAGCTTGTCTCTCATCTCTGAGGTACGAGGGTCGGCTAGTATGCTGCGGTGGCCCAAAGCTCTGGGCCCAAATTCCATTCCCCCCTGGAACCAGCCCACTATTTGATGGTCTACCAGCAACTGGCTAACCACTTTGGGCAACTCATCTTCCCCATAAACTTCGAATTTGATATTCTGCTGCTTAAGCAGCTTGGAGATATTCGAAGACGAGTAACTAGGGCCTAGATCACAACGGATTCTATTCTCCGGCCATTCATACCCATACTCCAGAGAGGCGAGAGCAGCCGCACCAATAGCAGAGCCTGCATCACCTGAACCCGGAGGCACAAAAACATTCTTGAATCCAGCTTCGTTCCGTATGTGTGAATTTGATACACAATTCAGTGCCACACCTCCACCCATGCATAAATTTTCTTGCGATGTTACTCTCCGGGCCTTGCGAGCTAAAGCCAACATGGTTTTCTGAAGGACAAGCTGCGTACACTTTGCTAAATTCTTATGTTGCTGGGTAAGCATTTCCCCGGGCAACCTAGGTTCAATCTTCAACAAGTCTGTGAGAGACTCGCTGTAAAGTTGGCGTCTGAAATCAAAAAACAAAGGATTCAGTGAAAAAGCTCCATCGCTGCCCAACTTTATCATGCGACTTAAGGCCCGGTCTATCTCAGGACAATACTCCCCATAAGGAGCCAGCCCCATAACCTTATACTCGTCGGAATTGACCGCAAATCCGAGATAAGAGGTAATTGCGGAATAAAATAACCCCAGAGAATCTGGGTACTCTATTGCATCCTTCAGGTTAAAAGTATTGTTTTGATAATCGAAAACAGCCGATGTGTGCCAGGTCCCCACAGAGTCAGCAACTAAAACGGCTGCCGATGGGTACCCGCTGGCGTACACAGAGTAAGCTGCATGGCTAAGGTGGTGACTATAACATTTGAAGTCCCCGTCAAAAAAGAGGCGTTTCCTGATATAATCTTCAGGCCCAGGGAAATGGTGTCCCTCCAGCAAAGCATCTCTAGCAACAGGTCCACCGTCCACACCTCCTGAATAAAGGCGGGCAGTTCTCTCTTCAGGGAGCTCGAAGTACGCAATACAATCAAGACCTCTCGGAGATATCCCTGCCGCCTCTAAACAGTATGTGATAGCGTTATCTGGGAAAGACGGATCAAACTTGATCCTGCTGAATCTCTCTTCTTCTGCAGCTGCAATGAGAACCCCATCTTTGAAAAGGGCCGCTGCCGAATTATGGAAAAAAGAGGAAAGTCCCAGTACAAACATAGCTCAACTGTTTATAAGTAAACTATGCTTGATCCACTACGTTTTTCATCACTGTCGGGTCGCCAAACAGTTCTCCGGTATTCAAGCTGATGTCTGAGAAATCAAAACGTTTACGCAAACCTCCGGCTGGTTTTGGCACGAAGTCCAAGTCTTCAATAGACACGTCTTTGTCTCTGATTATTTTCTTCGCAATTTCTTGGGCTGAGATAAGTTTGGCACGGATTGTTCCTACCAGCTCCAGATTGTGACCCCAGATTTTCCAGCGCTCATTGTAGTAAGCTATAGCCTTCTCAGCATCCGGGCTTTCACTTAGGCCAGAGTGTGTGATGATCAATACAGTTACTTCACCATCACATTCCAAGTGGAAAGAAACTTTAGAAGAGCCTGGCTTCTCAAGACCTGCAAAATGTGCATGCTTGTCTGGACCTCTCCATTGGATGACAAGAGAGTTCTCATCAATGGACTCAATGCGGCATTCGCCAGTAGAATCATATTCACCGTCTGTTTGCCAGAAGATTTCATACCTTCCACCCTTTTCTGGTTCGACTTCAGCTCTATCAGCACCGAACCATGTGGCGACGGTAGCACTCTCAACCAGCAACTGCATGGCTTGATCCAATGGCAGCGGCAACGTAACGATTTTCTTACAATCTGTTTTCATATTCTAACTAAACAACGTTTATTAAACAGTCGTTAGAACAGCCAATATCACCTCAACAGTCAAGGGAAAAGGAGATCATCACGATTCTGTATTATGGTTTGACTAACAGCGGTTTTCAATTGATTTAGCATGGATCAATCAGAGGAGTACACTTCAGCATGTCAACATTGTCACCCCATAACAACTTATTATCCGCCTCTCAAAAACAAATTAACTGGGTTTCTATTGACGAAATCCAAGAGGCACCTGATAACCCCATTGTCGATGTAGGCTAGATGATTTGTCGACCGTTACAAGCAGGCCTTTCACCAGCCAATGATCACTTCATCTGCACCTCTCACATTAATAATGTTATAACCTCATGATCGTTGATACCTTAAAATCAGCTTTTTCTAATATGGAAGTTGTACATCAGCCTGTTGACCAAGAGCTCCTACAGGTCGAATTTGGCCTCAACGAAGTGGAAGAATACCTGTTTGCCTCAGCTCCCTTTCCTGAAGACTGCGTAAAAAGCGTAAAACACCCCAACCCTGCCAAAGAACTAACCAAGCTAACAGCCGAAGATGCATATAAGGATTTCTCCAATGGATCCACTCTCATTCTTCGCTCCCTCCACCGTCGTATTCCTGCTATAGCTCGGCTGGCAGGCGCTGTAGGAAATCATTTAGGGGTCGAAATAAGAGTGAACGCCTACATCACGCCACCAAATGCCGCTGGCTTCAAAAGGCACATAGATAATCATGATGTTCTCATACTTCAGACCTATGGAGAGAAACAGTGGAACACTTACCCTCAAGTCTCAGATCTCCCTCTTGAAACCACGCTCATGTCGGATATCCAGTCAGCAGTCTTCAAAACATCACAAAGGACAAACAACTCTCAATCATCCACCGCCCCCCCAGCACTCCATACTTTATTAAAAAGCAAAGAATTTCTCTTTCTGCCTAAGGGGGTACCTCACGAAGGCCGCACAAGCGAGCAGGCGTCAGTTCATTTGTCCTTGGGATATATTTACCCATCCCAAGCTGAGATCAACTCTCTCGCAGTATTTAAAAGCAGTCTAGAGAACGCAGATGGAAAAACACACTACGCGCCAACCGCACCTTTATCTCACATCAGCTTGAGTGATTCTGATTATTCCGAAATGCACACCCTGATGGAAATTAGACGCCAAGAGTCCCTCATCCCTGCACCAGGGCGTTTCTTGGAAACTATCAACCAGCTAGCGAGCCTGAAGGACACTTCGGCATTACAATGGCGCCCAAACATCTCTCCCAAACTTATTACTTGGAAAGGCTGCCTAATGTTTCTTGCCCACAAGCAATTGATTCCAGTCAGCGGCGACTTGAAGCCTGTCTGGTTCTTTCTTGAGAAGCAACGGTCTTTTCTTATTCATGAAATACCGTTACTCGCACTAGAAGAACGCCTGATTTTCGCACAAGAACTGGTGAAACTAGGTCTACTGGAAATTCTACCTTCGTCATGATCAATTCAATCTTATGACCGCCGAGACCAGAGAATCATTCATGGGGGATCTGGATTCCATTCCAGTTCTGACCGGGATCTCCCCAGAGACAAAAGCAAAGATTTATAAACACATCTTCGCACAGCTCCTTCCAGCCGGCTCATTGTTAACAGCACAATCGCATGATTCGGATATGGTTTTCATCATTGTAGAAGGCTGCTGCCGGCTACATGATGCCGGGAATCTTACGTCACAATCGTTTCCGGCTGCTGGCCATGTCATTGGAGCTTGCACCACACATCACAGTGTCACTCTCGCAAGCAAGGGGGCCGTATTGGCCTTTCCAAAAAGCCTGCTAAAAGCTAACAATATACTAGATCACTTCATTCTATACGAATATCCATACTCCGAATATCCTTGTAAAAGAAAAGACCTATTTCCACCAGATCTCCACATAGTAGCCAAGCTACTAACCCCTATGTCCGTAGAAAACTGCTTGGATCTGGGAGCAGGCGGTGGTCGTTTTACCCTCCAACTATTAGACCATAGTCGCACATTGAAATTGGTAGACCTAGACGGCACATCTCTAAAAAAAGCGGGAGAAATGCTAGACTGGCTAGGCCACAATGATCGTTATACTTTGGTAGAAGGTGACATTTGCAATCTGCCATTTGAAAACGATTCTTTTGACTTGGTGGCAGCACGATTATCCCTGCACGAAATTACTGACACATTAGCTGTTCTTAAGGAAATTAAAAGAGTCTGTAAGAAAGGTGCCTATATACTGCTCGTCGATGTATCTCCTCCAGAAAACGAGCAAGGCAGAGCACTGTTTGATCAACTAGAGGAAACCTTAGCAACAACAGCCATACAAAGCTACACTCCAGAGCAGTGGGAAAAACTTCTCCATTCTAACAAATTTACAGTCAAATCTAATCACAGCACTCAAATTCAACGCAGTCTATCCAGTCGCCCGAATGCCAATCTTCGCGGCAAAGCTTGCCTAGACATACTTCGTAACGCTACAGTTTCCGCACAAACAGCCCTGGGTGTTGAATGGGAAAACGGTGAACCCAGCTGGATCGATAGTCGCACGGTCCTACTTGCTCAAAACATAGATTGATTCATGTCATCAAACCACTCTCAGCATTGGACACTGTCTCCTCACTTTCGTGTAAGGCTAGAGGCTGGTTTGTTAGAGTTATACGGATCGCAAGGAAAGGGGATCGCTACCAGCGACATAGATGGACTCAGAGAGATAATTTCCAGTTTGTCTGGAGAAAATACCCAGCAAGAGATCACTAGAAAACTAAACCTTCTGCTAGCAGAAAATACAGAGGCATTTGTAGAGAAAATCATCCATGCTGAAATTTTGGTCAATGATGATACCACCCGATCTACCCCCAGCCCCTTTTCCAGACATCTTCAATTAATTTCCGTCATTCTCGAATCTCTGGAAACAAAACTCTATCAGCACAACTCACTCCCCGGAGAAACATACCTCGATCAACTTCTTCTTAGACTGTTACAATTAATATTAGAAGATACCAACCTAAAAGAAAGTCTTCCTTCTTCTATTGCTAATCCACATCTGGATCACTCACCATTGAAACTCAACATCGGTGCAGGATCATCCCGAATAAACGAATGGACATCCGTCGACGTCTCACCAAATGCGGATCTACGCTGTGATATCAGGCAACCATGGCCCTTCCAGAGCGAATCGGTACAATACATCTACATGGGGCATGTGTTAGAACACTTTGACAGAGATGTAGGCTTGGACATCCTCAGGCAAGCAAAACGGTGCCTGCTCCCTGAAGGAAAAATTCGTATTGTTGTCCCCGATGCTAAAAAATGGCTATACGCCTACGCTACCGATGACTGCACATACTTTGAAGAAGTTAAAAAGATTTGGAAGGAGTGGCCGACTCACCTTTCCAACCTCGAGCTAACCATGGACTATTTCGGTGGAGGAGACACGCTAACACGTCTAATCGGCCACAAGGCAGCCTATGACAGCATCACATTGGAAAAAAGTCTTCATCAAGCAGGATTCAGAAGAGTAGAAATTACTCGATTTGGCCATGGAAGCCCCTCCTTAGCTTCTCTGGATTCAGAAATGCGGATTGCGCATCTATCGAGCAATCCCGATAAGTTTGCACTCTATATAGAGGCTAGTCACTGATTTCTGATCTGACCCCGAAGATCTGGAGTGCATAAGATGTCAGACATTGTATGAACGAAAGAGAATACAATGCAGAAACAGACACACTCTGAAGAGCAGATCATAGGAATACTAAGGGAGGCTGATGGCGGCAAGACGGTACGCCAGGTCTGCAAGGACCACAACATCAGCGACAAGACCTACTACCGATGGAAGCGGAAATATGGCAGGATGGAGGTCGCGGACGCGAAGCGTCTGCGGGAACTAGAGAAGGAGAACACCGAGCTGAAGAAGATTGTCGCGGAGCAACTTCTGAACATCAAGGTGCTGGAGCACGTGAACGCAAAAAAGTGGTGAGAGACGGGCGGTCCGGGAGGTTTCCCAATCCGGGCTGTGCAGTTGCCGCAGGGCATGCCGCTACCTGGGACTCAGTGAGAGCAGCTTCTACTACAAGGAGAAGCAAAGGAGCCCATACCAGATCAAGCTCAGGAAGCGAGCAATCCACCTGAGCTGGGAGTTCCCCCGGTACGGCTACCGCCGTATCCGGGCCCTGCTTGCACGGGAAGGCTGGGAGGTCAGCAGGAAGCTTGTACAGAAAATCCGGCGCGAGGAAGGGCTCAAGGTGAGCCGGAAGCCACCGAAACGCAGGAGGCAGGGGAAATCGACGGGACTTCCCACCACGGCAAGCAAGCCGAACCACGTGTGGAGCTGGGACTTCGTCCACGACCGCACGGACGACGGAGGCAGCCTCAGGCTGATGATTCTGATAGATGAATGCACGAGGCGTTGCCTCGCCATCCGGGTTGCCCGGGGGCTCCAGAGCAATGATGTCGTGGAAGTCCTCCACCAGGCTATCGCCGAACACGGGGCTCCGGAATATATCCGTTCAGACAACGGATCTGAGTTTATAGCCCGTACCGTGAAGGACTCACTGGCAAGCCATCCCATCAAGATCATTTATATAGACCCGGGCAGCCCTTGGCAGAACGGGTTCGTGGAAAGCTTCCACCAGAGACTGAGGGATGAATGCCTGAGCCAGGAGGTCTTCCTTAGCGTACTGGAAGCGAAGGTTGTGATAGAGGGATGGAGAAAGCTCTACAACGCCGTGCATCCGCACAGCAACCTCGGTTACGACAGCCCGGACATGATCCACGAGAAATACACGCAAGCCCGTGGAAACAGCCTTCCTAGCTTGCCAAAACCAATGAAACCAGTAATTAACTAACCAGACACGATGTCGTCATCGAAGTACTCCAGCTTTAGGTAGCCCGATCACCAGTGAGGCGAAATACTCATTAGACTCCTCGATGCCGAAATGTCGAAAAGGTCTGTAATAATCCACCCAGTAGCCTGATCTGATTCCGGGCATATCATAGCGCAGAATGCGAAACCCGTTGTCTCTCACATGGCGTCTGGCATCAGCGGTTCCCTGGTCTGATGTCTGAAGGCTGTTGAAATGATCCGCGCATGCACATGAACCGGCATTCTCAATACTCGGTGACGCACAAGAGGCCACGAAGAGAGCTAAGGCAATGATTGGCGACAGTTTCATAGGCTACCTGGCGAAGGTCATACACTACACACCTACCATACGGCAAGAGCATGAACTTCTGGTCTACTGGTTGAATTGGTCATAGAGAACTCACCCAAAGAAACTCCCCCTACTCCGGCGGTTTACGCTCGAGGCGTTTGATCTGGTGTTTGTGGGGCTTGAAAGCGGCGAGGAGCTTTTCGTAGATGCGCTCGGCGACTTCAGGCATGCCGCAGGTGAAGATATCGATGGCGGCGTAGTGGTGCTCCGGCCAGGTGTGGATGGCGATGTGGCTCTCGGCGATGACGACTACTCCGCTGAGGCCGTGCGGATTGAACTCATGCAGGAAGGTTTTCACCACGGTGGCACCGGCTTCGCTAGCCGCCTTTTCCAGCACCTGCTCTAACAGGGGAAGATCGGTCAGCAAATCCGGCTCGCAGCCGGAGCATTCCAGCAGGAGGTGGCAGCCGTGGGCGTGGTGTGCGCTCGGATCAGGCGCTTGTGGATTCAGCGAGAACGTGGCGTTCATTTTCGAATTCAGTAAATTGCTTCTTGGACTCGGCCAGCACTACCAGCATGTCCCCCTCCTCCACGGCAACTTGCTTGTCCGGGTTCAGCATGGCATCCCCGCCGCGGATCAGGCCGATGACCTGCAAGTGGTCCTTGTACTGTAAGGCGGCGCACTGGATATCGATCAGACGTCTGCCCTTCTGCGCGGTCGGGCACACATAGAGCTGGCTGCCCTCCGTATTGGTCAGCAGCTGGGCAAAGGCATTGTGAATGCCGGGGTGCAAGAACTCCTGCACCATCACACGATCGGTAATCCCCTCGGAGACCACGATGCTATCGATGGAGGATCTTCTCACCATTCTGCGACTGCGGGAGCTCAGCATCTCGGCGACGGTATGGATCGGGTTGCCAGTCTCTTCCTCGATATGCTCGATCATGGTGCCAATGGCAAAGGTGCAGGCATCGCTGGATGTGGATGCCGGATCCTTGGCTAGAATGAAGACTCCCTGAGCCTCCTGCACGTTGGCCCTGATGAGGGTTTCTTCATTGGTCGGCTCGCCCTTGACGAAGAGGATGTTTCTCTCGCGGAAGGAGTCCGGTCTCTCATCCAGATTGGCCGCCACCACGACGACGGGCGCATCACAATGCTCCGGCGAGGCTTTGATCTCGTCGACAATTTGGAGCACCTTGTTTTCCGAAGGGCAGTGGCAAATGATGATGTGCTGTTTCATACGAATTTTAATCAGTCCTTTTCTTTTGCGGGATGTAAAATCAATGAGGCTATCGGCTAATGTCCCGAGCAAAAAACCGATGAGGCCAATCCCAATGAGGAAGCAGGGATAGCCCACGAAGAACCTCCCCACGAAGGTCTGCGGGTAGTAGTCCCCGTAGCCCACCGTAGTCATGGTGACCATACTCCACCAGATGGAGTCCTCCAGCGTGAGGTCCTGCTGCACCCCGGACTCGGCCAGGTAGAATAGGACGCCAAAGAAGAGATTGAGCACCAGCGCCCCGAGCAAGGTCCTGAGGACTCTAACTCCCAGGCTACCTCCGGCACGCCGAATCCATCTTCTGAGTAATTGGATAATCATTCCTCTAGAGTGTCCACGGAGTTTGCCAGATCGGCTTTTCCCAGCCCGGCAGTGGCACCGGCAAATCGTGATTCACATAGCCCCTTCTCGGGTACCAGGCCTGTAGATTGCTATGCAGGGTGGGATCTGATGGATAGCGCTCGCGCAGGACGGCGAAGCCCTGCTCCACGATGTCATCCATTACGGCATCACCGGAGACTTCTTGCTCACCGTCGTGATAGGCCAGCTCAGACTTGCGGATGGCCGAGTTACAGATCTCCGGGATCTCATCCCAGAGCACTCCGTGCTTCAGCTCGAACTGCCAGTGGTCGTGGCTCATGTCAAAGCGGTCCTCGCGCACAAAGTGGGCAAACACTAGCTCGACCCCGCTGCCTCCCAGATGCTCGATGGCGGCGATGCGCATGTCATGCCAGCGCTCCTGATCCAGAAAACTCTGCCAGGCGGCCTCCGAACTGAAGTCACCGTGAGAAGCCATGGCAAACTCACCTGCCTCAAGGTCCACGTGAGCAAAGACATCAAAGTAGGCCAGCAAGGTCTGGTATCTGGTCGCAAATTCCTTGGCCTTGGCGTGTCCCCGTGGAGACAGCTCGTAGCGGTGCTCCTTGCTCATCTGGATCAGCTGCTTCATGAGCAGCCATTGCAGCGTGCACTCCAGATCGGCATCGCCACTGTCCAGCAGGACATCGTAAGTCTTCTTCTCCCGCTCCATCTTGTCGATCAACAAGGTCGCGGCAAACAGCTGGCGCTGCTCTTCCCCGAGATGGAATGTATTCAGTGCTACCATGTGCCTTCCTCCTTAATTAAATGAACCAGCCACAATGAAGGCCACCCCGAGAGAGATACCGAACTCGATCAGCGCGGCGCCCCAGTTCTTGTCTTCACAGATCTCGGCATCGAGTCGCTTGCCTGGCAGGATGAGCCTGTTGGTGAGCGCTCTCGCAAAAATGAGAATCACCGCCGAGATCAAGGCCCAGATCAAGAGACCTAACAGACCATCGTATCGCTGGATGTAGAAGCTGAGCAAAATCGTGAATGCCAGGATGCCACCACCGAAGGCGATACCCGCTGCCGGGTTATCCCGCTCCACCTCGTGATGCAGGTCAAACTTGGTAACGCGCTGATAGACGAAGCTGAAGAGAATCAGTAAGGCCTGGGTCACGGCAAACCAGATCAGGGTGATCAGCAGGTCCTGCCAGAAGTTGCCCACACCCTCGCCAGACATGGCGGAACGAACTACCAGGGCTGTGGCGAGATAGGTGCCAGCCAGCGCGGTTCCCAGTCCCATATTTTCATCCTGCACCATTTCCTTGCGGTTGCAGAAGCTGCGGAAAATCGCCTTGTCATTGATCCACTGGGCCAGAATCAGCATCACGCAGCCGATCAGTGACCACAGCACCGTACCCCCAAGATCTAACAACCACTTGGCGCCCAGTTCTCCATCCAGCATGACACTGGAGGGAGAGAAAAGTACTCCGGTGATGACGATACACACGGAGAACATGTAGCCGGCAAAAGCGATGCCGACCGCTTTATTGTCATGGTCAATGAGCTGCTCCTTGAGCTTGAAGCCAGCCGTCACGGAATACATGAGCTTGGCCACCAGCAGGACCAGCAGGGACACCAATACGTACACCAGCACTCTCCAATCGGCGAGTTCCTGGATACCCGATAAATCTGTTACTTGTTCAAACATCTTTCTGTAATGGTTGCTGTCTACTTGCCTCCTCCAAAGGAACTGCGAGAACGGGATGAGCTGGAGCTGCCAAACCGGGATGAACTGGAGCTACCTCCAAAGCCTTTACTCACCACTCTGGTAGTGGCTGGATTCCTTTTCTGGAAACTGCGCTGGCTGCTCGTGGGGTTATTCAGCGGCGCTTTGATCTTGGTCGCCGTCTTGTTGAAGTTCGGGGACTTGATCGGCGTCTTGACTACCGGACTTGAGCTACGCTTGATGCGGCTGTAGCCAGGCTTGCTGCGTAGCTTCCTGGAGTAGTCCGAGGAAGGTCTAGTGCGATAGCTGCTGTAGTAGCTGGGATAGTGGTTGTAGCCCCAAGGGGAGGCATAGGGACGGTGAGAGGATAAGAGATAGCCCATGATCAGCACATCGGTCATGGAGGTGCGGTGATGGTAGTAATGGTTATGCCCATAGATCTGGCTGTTGCCATGCGTCTGGACGGTCACATCGTCACTGCCCTCTTCCTGCTCGAATTGGATGGTCGCGATTTCCTGCTCTTCACCCTCCTCGGCACTCAGCTCGGTGGTGAGAGAAAAACCCTTCTGCTTGTCTTTGGCGATCTCTGTGACCTTGATGTAGTCCACCTTGCCATCGGCATCGAGGTCCATGTTGTTGTAGTCATTGTCCTTGGCATTGAGCTTCTGCTCGAAATCTTCCGCGCTCTTCGCCTTGGTCGCCAGATCGGTCACCGCCTGCAGGTCCAGACCTTCGGAGGCGTTTTGCACGATCGTCGTGACGTAGGTGGTTTTGTCATTGGATCCACAACCGGCCAGCATCAGCGAGGCGCCGGCGAGGATCGATGTTAGAATTGTGGTTTTTCTGTGTTTCATTGCATTCAAGTCGTGATCACTCCTTCCACCCTTGCAGGTAATATTCTAAAACTGCCGAGTGTGAAATGGTGGTTACATCCCTATGTTCGGTCTCCAGGGCTCCTTTCCCGAAGTCCAGGCTATTGGAAATTAATGCGGGTGTTAGATAGCGGGTATCTGCGGGCAATTTCTGCACAGAACGCATCGCTTGCTTGATCGAATCCGCGGAGATCTGGGAGGAATGAGAAGCGATCCACCAGCCCCACTCACCAAAGGAGGGCACATGGTCGTGATAAGGAACAGCCGTATACCCCACGGACTCCATGGTTCTACCGATGCAGAGGAAAGCTTCCTTGGCGCGATACGGTGAGGTGGATTGCTGCACCATGATGCCGTCCGCGGCCAGCTTGCCTTTTAAGGCCCCGTAGAAATGCGCGCTGTAAAGTTTAGCCAGATCCGGGCTGGAGGGATCCGGGAAATCCAGAATGATGACATCGAACATCCCAGCCGCTGAGTTCACATAGCTACTGGCGTCTAGATTGATGATCGTCAACTGAGGCATCTCCACCTCCGGCGCCGTCATCCTACGCTGATTGGGCAGCTCAAGCTGATAGGTTTGCTCACCCTCGCCGCTGCCTTGATTCTCCACCAAGGTGACTTTGGCATTACTAAGGCTGTGACCATTCAACTCCGAGAGGATCGGGTGTTCCGCTGCGAGTCGGGTCATTTCTGGATCCAAGTCTACCAGTACGATCTCTTGCACCTCCGGGTATTTCAGAATTTCCCTGACGGCCATGCCATCACCACCGCCTAGCACCAAGATACGCTTTCTGCTCCCAGCAAGCTGCATGGCCGGATGCACCAGGTTCTCATGATAGATCGCCTCATCCGTGGAAGAGAACTGGATGTGGCCATTGATGTAGCAGCGCAAGTGCCCAGCCCTGCTCTCCGTGAGCACGATGTGCTGGTACTTGGTGGTGGTCGAGAAAATCACCTTGTCCATGTACAGGGCCTGCTCCGCGGCAAAGGACCATCGGTCCGAACGGGACATCCCGAAACCGAGCGTGGAAGCTGTTAGACCGAGACAGGCCAGCACTGGCATCGCGCTCTTACCCCCACGCCCAAAGAAAAACCAGCAGAGCAAGGTGGAGGCTACGGTGATCATGGCCAGCACATAGGAAATCTCATGCAGGCTAAAAAAGACGGGCAGCACAAAGATCCAGAAGAGTGCGCCAACCAAAGCCCCGATGTAATCCATCTTCAGCACCCTGGCCAGGTTCGCCCGGATATCCTCCGAGTAGTCCTCATTGATTCTCGTGATCAAAGGGATTTCAAAACCGATCAAGGTTCCGATCACACTGACCAGTCCATAGTAGACTAAGCCAAAATGCATCGGGAAATGCGCGAAGGACCAGAGCATCAGCAAGGGACCAAAGCCCCCTAACAAAGCCAGCAAAAGTTGCGATCCTAACAAGAAGCTTATCACCCGCTTATTACTAACAAGGCGCTGAATCTCCGCGCCCATCCCCATACAGAAGAGCATGATGGCGATCACGATCGCCCATTGCTGCACGGAGTTCCCCAACAGGTCCGCAGCAATCTTGGAAAAGGTGTATTCGTACGCGAGACCACAGCCCCCCATCATGAAAATGATGATGCCGAGTATCCAGCCTCTGCCTCCTGTGCGCGTATCTGCCATCGTGTCGAGTATCCGAGAATCTTCAGGTCACCTGAAGTCGGGCAGAGGCGAACATAGTTCCCAAGGAATTGAAATTACAAAATAGACGGCAATTTAGACTCGCCGAAAGCACTGCCATGCATTGCCCCATAGGCCTCCCCACTTGGCGCATCACGCCAAAATGGCGCATGTTTTTCACTCGTAAAAATGTTTAGCCAATTGAGACTAAACACTTTATAATAAATGATAACACAAACCCCTGATTATCAACGTCATGGCAGAAAAATCATTCACCCTAAACTTTGAGGGCTACTGGCGTGAAGAACGCGTAGCCGATATTCCTTCCTATTCGGGTATCTACTGCATCTACAAATGCCGCTATAATCCAGACGCTGGAACCGTAGCCATGCGAAGACTGCTCTACATCGGAGACGCCGACAATATCCGCATGTGGATACACGATCACCCGATGTGGCTGATGTGGAGACAATTCCTCAAAGCCGACGAGCAGATCTGTATCTCTACCGCCGAAGTGGAACCCGTCTATCGCAAGCGGGTCGTAGCAGCCTGCCTCCGCAGGCACGAACCTCCGGCAAATAGCGAATACCGCTACGAGTTCCCGTTCGAGAAGACCCGGATCATCACCAAAGGCAAGAATGCCTTTTTAGACACCGCCTTCGCTATCGAGGCTGCTCAGGTACCACACGCCTGAGAGGTAACACCAAGACCTACAATGCAAAAGGGGGAGGACCAATAGATCCTCCCCCTCTCCGCATTTTGTACCTTAACCTAAACTATGTAAACAAAAGGCCCTTGCGAGCCCCGTTTAGATTAACTCTACGTCGAAAGAGTAGCCACAGGATCACGGATATTTCACCTTTTGTTTTTACTTTGTACTGATAAAGCACTTTATCAGATTAGGCCCCGTCAGAATCTCTTATTCGGGTGTTATTTAACCTTGCACCAGAGGCTCCTTCCCTAGAATCTCCCGCCATGGATTACGCCTCTCTCATCGAGAAACGCCGCGAACGCTTCGCTGAAGTAGAAAAACTCATCACTGACCCAGACCTCTTCTCGGACCAGAAGAGAGCCTCAGAGACCATGCGCGAGCACCGCCGTCTCAAGGAACTGCTGGAAATGTGGGATGAGCTCGAGAACGCGCGTACTAATCTCCAGGAGAATGAGCAACTGGCCAAAGAGGACGATCCTGAAATCGCCGAGATGGCGGAAATGGAAATCCCAGAGCTACAGGAGAAGATCGAGACTCTCTCAGAGAAGGTCCAGTACTCCCTGCTGCCAGCCGATCCTAACGAAGACCGTGACGCCCTGCTTGAAATTCGTGCCGGCGCCGGCGGTGACGAAGCTTCCCTTTTCGCGGGTGAACTCATGCGTATGTACGAGCGCCATGCGGAAACACGTGGCTGGAAGATCGAGCACCTCGACTCCTCCCCCTCTGAAGTAGGTGGCTTCAAGGAAGTCGTTCTCAAAGTTTCAGGTGAAGAGGTATTCCGCTTCCTCAAGTATGAATCCGGCGTGCACCGCGTCCAGCGTGTCCCAGCCACAGAGACCCAAGGTCGTATCCACACCTCCACCGTGACTGTCGCCGTGATGCCTGAAGCGGAAGAGGTGGACATCGTGATCAGACCAGAGGATCTCCACATTCAGGCCACCCGTTCTGGTGGTCCTGGCGGACAGCACGTCAACACCACTGACTCCGCCGTACAGATTACCCACCTTCCTACCGGCCTGCAGGTCAAGTCCCAGGACGGCCGTTCCCAGACCCAGAACAAGGAAAAGGCCATGGAGATTCTGCGTACCAAGCTCTACGAAGCCAAGGTACGCGAGGAGGAAGCCAAGTACTCCGCCCAGCGCCGCGCCCTGATCGGCTCCGGTGACCGCTCGGAAAAAATCCGCACCTACAATTTCCCTCAGTCCCGTGTAACGGATCACCGCATCAACTACACCTCCCACAACATCGAGGGCATCATGTCTGGCGCGTTCAACGAGTTCACCGACAACCTCCAGAAAGCTGAGATGGAGCAGCGTCTCGCCGAGGCAAACATGGATTAATCCGATTCGCCTGATCCATATCGACCATCTCACGTTCTCATGAAAACCATCCTCGACACTCTCGAAGCCGGCACCACGTGGCTGGAGAAAAAAGGAATCGAGGATGCCCGCCGCAACATGCAGCTGATGATCTGCCATCAGCTCGATTGCTCCAAGATCCAACTCTACACCCGCTTCGACGAGCCGCTGGATGAATCCGCGCTGGCGCCGCTGAGGGTAATGCTCAAGCAGCGAGGCGAGGGAGTCCCACTCCAGCACCTTCTCGGCACAGTCGAGTTCTACCTGCGTGATTTCCACACAGACGCCCGAGCTCTGATCCCCCGCCCTGAAACCGAGGAACTAGCTGAGATCCTGATCAAACGCTTCAAGTTGCCCGAGTCACCAGCGATTCTAGACATGGGAACCGGCTCTGGCGTGCTGGGCATCACCCTGGCCAAGGAAATCCCTTCGGCTGCAGTCACCTGTGCGGATGTCTCCACGGACGCGCTCTCCTTAGCTGAACAAAACGCCACAGCTCTGGACGCGCAGAATATCCGCTTCGTCCACAGCGATCTCTTCAGCCAAATCGAGGGCGGCTATGATCTCATCGTGGCCAATCTCCCCTACGTACCCGAAACCGATCGGCCGAGCCTGGCCCCTGAACTGGCTCACGATCCGGACTTGGCCCTATTTGGTGGGCAAGACGGGCTGGACATCATCCGCACTTTCATTCAAGAAGCACCTTCTTATCTCAATCCCGGCGGTATCATTGCCCTCGAGATAGGGATCCACCAAAACGAGGAAGTCGAGAAACTGCTCTCTGCAACTGGATTCACCGATATCAAGACCTACCCGGACCTATCAGGAATCCTCCGCTTTCCCACCGCCTCCAAATCGTAACTCTTCCTTTAGCTCAATCTCAGAATCTATCACTATTTCCGATCATGGATAAACTCATCGTTCACGGCGGCAGCACTCTCAACGGATCCATTAATATTTCCGGTGCTAAAAATGCATCACTCCCTATTCTCGCGGCATCACTTCTCACTGATGAAGATGTCATCATCCGCCGCGTGCCCGATGTTTCCGACACCAACTACATGATCCAGATTCTCTCGGCTCTCGGTGCCGAGGTGGAACGCTCCAGCGGCACCGTCCGCATCTCAGCCAAGAACATCTCCCATGACGCTCCTTATGAATTGGTACGCAAGATGCGCGCCTCCATCTGCGTGATGGGGCCATTACTCGCCCGCCTGGGCAAAGCACGCGTCTCCCTGCCAGGCGGCTGTGTGATCGGCGACCGTCCTGTGGATCTTCACATCAAAGGTCTCAAAGCGATCGGCACCCAGATCGACATGGAAGGCGGCAACATGGACATGCGTGCCCCAGAGGGCCTGATCGGCACCACAGTCGACCTCAGCGGCAAGCACGGCCCGACCGTTCTCGGCACAGACAACCTGATGATGGCTGCCGTTCTCGCCAAGGGAACCACCGTCATCGAATCCGCCGCCGCCGAGCCAGAGGTGGTCGACCTCGCTAATTTCCTCATCGGCATGGGCGCCAAGATCGAAGGCGCTGGCACCCGCCGCATCACCATCCATGGCGTGGAGAAACTTCACGGAGTGGAGCACACCATCATTCCTGACCGTATCGAAGCCGGTACCTTCATGGTAGCAGGAGCGATGGCTGCCGGACCAGAGGGCATCACCCTCCACCGCGTCTGCGAAGCTGATCTCAAGCCTGTCACCGAGAAACTTCTCGAAGCAGGACACACAGTTGAGTTCAACAAGAACGGCACCTCTGTCCGCGTAGCTCCAGGTGAGAACCCGAAGGGCTGCAAGATCACCACAGCTCCACACCCCGGCTTCCCTACTGACATGCAGGCTCAGTTCACTTCCCTCTTCGCAGTGACTCCAGGCATCTCCGTGATCGAGGACACCATCTTCCCTCAGCGATTCATGCACTGCGCGGAAATGTCCCGTATGGGAGCCAATATCAAGGTCGACAATGGCCGTGCTGTCATCGAAGGCGGCGAGCAGCTGTCAGCCGCTCCAGTGATGGCTTCCGACCTCCGAGCTTCCGCAGCACTGGTACTCTCAGCCCTCACAGCCAAAGGCTCTACAGAAATCAACCGCCTCTACCACATCGACCGAGGCTACGAGCACATCGATGAAAAGCTTCTAATGCTCGGCGCTAACGTGGAACGTGTGCAAAGCTAGGCTCCATCAATACTTTTGAATCAGCCCCGCTCGCATGAGTCGGGGCTTTTTTGCGTCTTTGGCTCAGCTCACACCAAAAGGCCAAGCAGCAAGAACGCCGACGCAGCCATCACGCCCCAGGTACATACGGCAGCCAGCATGGCCTTGCCGCCACTCTTAGCCATGGATTTCAAATTCACCTGAAAGCCGATCGCAGCCATCGCCAGAGCAAGCAGCCACTTGCTGACATCGCTCATGACCTGGCTGACATCCACCGTATTACCATTTTCAAAGACAAGCTCAGGCAGCCAGCCCAGTGCCTTGATGGCCACCACGATAGCGAAGCCCCAGACAAACCAGGGAACCACCCCTACCAGCCTCTCTTTCTGAAAACCCTTTTGACCATTCTTTGCCCTACCAAAGACAAAGGCGGTTCCGATCACGACCGGCACCAGCAAGGATACCCGAAGGAGTTTTACCAGTGTCGCCATAGAGGCCGCATCCGCCCCGTGGCTCTGACCAGCAGCGATCACCTGAGGCACCGCATGAATCGTCGATCCTGCCCAGGCTCCATAAAAGGAAGCATCCAACGGCACGATCCAGAGTGCCACCACGCAAGCCATCATGGCAATCAAGCCCACCAGATTCACCGCTCCCACCGCGAGGACAACCTCTTCATCATCAGCTTCCGTCACAGGCGCAACAGCCATCACGGCACTGCTTCCGCACACCGCGGAGCCGACGCCTAACAAGTAAGACGTCCTTTTCCCCAACCCGAACAAGCGGCCAAAGATCACGCCACCACCTAGGGCGACAGCCATAATAGCGATAACACCAAGAACCATCTTCCCGGCCACACCTTGCAGCGCTGCCATTTCCATTTTTCCACCCAAACAGACAATCGCGACAGGAATCAGCCAGTAGGCCACCCACTTGCAGCCCAGCTTCACACGCTTGCTCAACTTAACCGTGGAGCCAAACACCAGACCAAGAAGAATTGCCAGAACCGACACTCCCAGTGGATGCTCAAGAGCAGCCCCCTTCATGGTGAATGGAGGAAACGGCGCCTTGCTGAGCAGAGCCGCTGAAACAGTCAGCAGTGCGGCCAAAAGAATCCCCGGAGCGAGAGCCCACTTGCTCCCCTCCAGACTGGGCGGGCGATGGACCTCGAGACTACCCTCCATCGAATCCAGAGAAAGATATCCTTGGGATTCGATCAGCTCGTACAGAGTCATCCCCTGCCGCCCTGTGATATTTACTGGAGCCATCACCTCATTCGTTAGATTCCACTGCCATAGATATGCATTTCATTCACAGGCTCGTACATCTGGGAAAACTTGGAATCGATGGAGTAGGTCTTCATCTTCCTCAGCGGCGGCGCATAGCAATGCAGAGTAACCAGATCCTGCCCTTCCTCCTGAAGGTTTGCCACCTGATGAGTATCATCATCTTCTGAACCAATCACCCCTTCACCATAGTCCACCGTGGACACCGCCTTGATGTAACCGCTGGGTGTCATTTCAAAGAGCGTCTCAGAAGCTACCCCCTCGACGATCTTCACCGCACAGATCGACTGCGCATGATCATGGATAGGACTGCGCTGACCGCTCTTCCAGCACAAACACAGTAGCTGCACATGCTCATTCTCGAAAACCACGTTGCGACGGTACCCCCGATCATGAAACTGCACGAAGCTGCCAAGTTCCTGCATGGAGATATCAAACTTCTTCATCTTTGCCACCAGATCATCGATCGGTGGTCTGGTCGTTAGACCTTGCAAATACTCTATGAATGGAACGATTTTTGCTGGGTAGTGTAGCGCAGAAACTGACATGGTAATGTTGAGTTAATTCTTAAGGATTCAACATAGGCCTCAGGTCAAATTTAATTCAAGGTAAATTAGTCAACATTAACTCATCACTCATTTCACTCAGGTATTCCTCTGTAACCATCAGAGTCAAAGATCCGTTAGTAACGAAAAAGTTATGTAGCCTAAACCACGAAATGCCTTGACGAATTCTAATAGGTACACAAGATTCCGAACCGCTGCGCGACTGCGCAGCCCATATTATGGGTGACGTGTGCCCTCGTCGCTCAAACCAGTTCACTGAACAAACAATCTCTTATGGCAGCAAAGAAAGCAGCGAAGAAAGCCGCAAAAAAGGCGGCTACCAAAACAACCGCAAAGAAAACGGCGACTAAGAAGACAGCCGCCAAAAAAGTAGCGAAGAAGACAACCGCCAAAAAAGCAGCCAAGAAAGCTCCTAAGAAGACAACCAAAGCCACTAAGGCCGAAGAAGTTGCCAAAGAGGAAGCAGCCACACCAAAGGCCGAGGACGCGGGAACAGAGGCAAAGCCGAAGAAGCAACTTTCCAAACTCGAAGCCCTGCTCGAAGCTGAAGCAGCGGAAAAAGCCAAGCGTGCTAAGAAGGCACCCAAGAACCGTATCGACACTCCTGAGATCCAGGAAAAGGTACGTGAGCTTATCAAGCTGGCTAAAGAGCAGGACTACCTTACCTACGACGATATCAACGAGATCCTTCCTAACGATCTCGTCGAGCCGGCAGACGTAGAAGCCATCCTTGAGCGTCTCCGCTCCATGGAGTTCGACATCATCGACGCCTCCGAGGTGGACCGTTACCAGGACCGCAAGCGTGACAGCAGCAGTGACGACGAGCCGAAGTCCGAGCAGAAGCTCGACATCCTCGACGATCCAGTACGCATGTACCTCAAGCAGATGGGTCAGGTCCCTCTCCTCACCCGTGAGCAGGAAGTGGAAATTTCCAAGCGTATCGAAGACGCTGAACTCACCGTGCAGAAGTACCTGCACCGTTTCGGCTTTGTTGCCGAATCTTATCTGGAACTCGCGGACAAGCTCATGAAGGGCAAAGAGCGCTTTGACCGTGTGATCCTGGACAAGAAGATTGAGTCTCGCGAGCGCTACATGAAGACGCTGCCAAAGCTCTGCGATCAACTCCGCCAGTGCCACGAAGACACAGACAAGGTCTTCCGCAAGCTTCACGCCAAGAACCCTCGAAGCGTGAACAAGCTCGAAGAAGAGCTTGAGAAGCAACTTACCTCCATCGCACGTCTCTACCAGCGCTTCTACTACAAGCAGAAGGTCGTGGAAGATTTCTGTGAGGAAGTGGAAGAATATCAGAAGAAATTCTGGAAGTACCAGCGCAAGCTTCAGACCAACCCGGACGACAAAGAGTTCGAAACCAAACTTCGTGAAACTCAGCAGCTTTCCTGGCACACCGCCGAAGGCTTTGCCGATAACAACAAGGACCTCCGCCACTGGATGAAGATGGCCTACAAGGCCAAGACTGAAATGGTGGAAGCCAACCTTCGTCTCGTAATCTCCATCGCCAAGAAGTACACCAACCGTGGTCTCTCCTTCCTCGACCTCATTCAGGAAGGTAACATGGGCCTCATGAAGGCGGTTGAGAAGTTCGAGTACCGCCGCGGTTACAAGTTCTCCACCTACGCTACCTGGTGGATCCGTCAGGCCATCACCCGCTCCATCGCGGACCAGGCCCGTACGATCCGTATCCCGGTTCACATGATCGAGACCATCAACAAGCTCATGCGCGTGCAGAAGCAGCTCGTTCAGGAGTATGGCCGTGAACCAACTCCAGATGAAATCGCGGAGGAAATCCACCTTCCGGTCGAGCGTGTTCGCGCCGTTCTCAAGATGGCTCAGCAGCCTATCTCCCTTCAGGCTCCAGTCGGTGATTCCGATGACACCTCATTCGGTGACTTCATCGAGGATAAAGCCGCTGAGAACCCAATGGAAGAAGCCGGCTTCGCCATGCTCAAGGAGAAGATCGTCGACGTTCTCGACACCCTCACCGAGCGTGAGCGTGAAGTTCTCGAGCAGCGCTTCGGTCTCAAGGACGGCTACAGCCGTACTCTTGAGGAAGTAGGCCGCCAGTTCCAGGTGACTCGTGAGCGTATCCGTCAGATCGAGGCCAAAGCCCTCCGTAAGATGCGTCACCCGACCCGTATCCGCAAACTGGAAGGCTTCATCGAGCTTCCAAACATGTAAGCTGCCCAGCAGCCCCAGACTTTCCCATGCGCCGCCTAACACGCGGCGCATTTTTTATTCCCCCTGAGCATACGACAAGGGTAACCACATACACTCACGCAAGTGTTCACCCGAATAGCCCCGGTCTGTCAATTGATCATAATCTGATATAATCACGAGGCTTCTGAACTCTCTTTAGATTCATTTGAATGGAATCTGCTTATTGATCCAAGGATCTAGCAATTCACTGAAAACATCATCAGAGAAGCCTTCGTCACGAAAGTATTTCCACCCTGTAGCACGAATAATAGCCCTGAGGGGTATATGAGGAAATGCATCAAAAAAAAGATGGATAAACTGAGACGGAGAAATGACTCCGCCCATATCGTTTTGACATAAAATCACCAGCTCAATTGCGGAGCATTTACCAGCTTCAGATCGAAGCCTCACAATAAGCTGCTCTCTTGAATCATTCATTCAAATCAGAATAACCAGAATACAGAGTGACGTTACACCCTAATCTCGATCAATGAAGAAACTCAGGTTCTCCAGCTCGATCGCGAGATCCACGCGGGTCACCACGACATGCTCAGGCACCTGAAGCACGATGGGTGAGAAATTCAGGATGGCCTGCACACCGGCATCGACCAGCTTGTTGGCCACTGCCTGCCCATGCTCGGCAGGCACACAGACGATCGCCATGCGCACCTTGTTCTCTTTGATAAAGTCTTCCAGCCCATCATCGCTGTAGACAGGTACAGGGATACGGCTTTCATCGATCTCATCAGGCTTGGCATCGAAAGCTGCCAGCACTTCAAAACCTTCCTTGCGGAAACCATCGTAACGCAAGAGCGCGCGTCCCAGGTTACCCGCCCCCACCAGAACTACTGGCTGCAGCTTGGCACGCCCCAGCACTTCACGGATCGTATTCAGCAGGACTTCTACAGGATATCCGAGCCCCCGGGTACCGAACTGGCCGAAATAGGCCAAGTCCTTGCGCAGCTGGGCTGGCTTCACCCCGGCGGCGGATGCCAGAGCGGATGAACTGACAGTCTCAATCCCGTTTTCCAGCAAACGCTTCAAGCAACGGCTGTATATGGAAAGGCGGTAAATCGCCTTACGAGGTATTTCCACTTTATTATCCACCAATGAATACTCTACACGCTTTCCTCGCCAGAATCTATACTTTTAGATTCCTGCGGCGATCTTGTTAGTAATCTCCAAGGCCACATCCAAGGCTGCAGCCCCATGCTGACCTGTGACAGCCGGGGTCTCGCCACGCGCCACACAGCCCACAAAGGCATCCAGCTCAAGCTTCAGCGGCTCGTCTTTCTCGATCTCCACCTCGCCCTTCTTGATTTCCATGCCCTCTTTCCAATACATCTCCCCGCTCTGTCCCTGATAATCGAGTGAGAGGTAGCAATCTCCCTGGAACACACGCAGCTTACGCATTCTCTCGGGAGAAATGCGGCTGGCGGTCACATTCGCCACACAGCCATTTTCAAAACGAATACGGGCATTGGCGATGTCTTCACGGTGAGTCAGAACATTCACCCCGACGGCATCAATGCTCACCACCGGGCTTTTGACCAAGTGCAGGATAATTTCGAGATCATGAATCATCACATCGAGTACAACGCCGATGTCCATGCTTCTATTAGGGAAAGGTGAAAGTCGGTGCGCCTCGATGAACTTCGGCTCGGTCAGACGCTTCTCAAGCTCACGCATGACTGGGTTGAAACGCTCGATGTGCCCCACCTGTAAAATACGGTTCAGCTCATGGGATTTCTCGATCAAGGCAGTAGCATCTTCCAGAGTATTGGCGATCGGCTTTTCCATCAGCACGTCACAGCCCAGTTCCATCAGCTTGGTACCCACCTCACGGTGCGCCACAGTAGGCACCGCCACACTGATCGCCTGGGCATTTGCCGCAAGCTCTTCAAGGGAGGAGACTGCCACGCCACCGAACTCATCTGCTACAGCCTTGGCTCTCTCGATATCCTGATCATAGATCGCTGTCAGCTCCGCACCCTCTAACAATGAATACACGCGAGCGTGATTTCTCCCCATCGAACCTGTTCCAGCGACTCCTGCCTTGATTTTCATGGGCAGTTTTTACGCAAAGCTGATAGCTGCTGGCAAGCCGTTAAGCCAGATTACCTAATCTAGCGTCAAATCAAGCATCGCCATCCAAGGCTACAATGGTGATTCCGTACTCATTACAGAGCCTGTCGACATCCTCTCTGCCCAACAAAAGCGTCTTACGGGCCTCACAGGCAATCACGCCCACGCCAGCCTCCTTGCAGGCCTCGATGGTCAGAGCGCCGATGACAGGAACATCAAAACGGAAATCCTGATTAGGCTTGGAAACCTTGGCCAGGGTACAGCTTTTCCCACGACCCAGCTCACCACCACGCTTGATGCAGGCATTCGTGCCTTCAAAAGCTTCTACTGCGAGAACCGTCCCATGGCGCACCACCACGCTCTGGCCGATGTCCATGCGGCTGGTCTCCTTGGCCGTCCTGAAGCCAAACTCAGCATCCTCCATCGCACGTTTCTTGAGCTTTGGACCAGCCACGTGACCCGGCTCAGGCAAGAGGTGTTCAAGATAAGTAGTCGCATTTAGCAGGCGGATACCATCCTTCTCCAGCTCATCAGCCACGGCACCAAAGAGGGACTCGGCATTACGCTCCTTCACCTTGGCGAGCATCATCAGCGTGCGCATGTCCGGCCTCAGATCAAAGAGATTACGTGGTGCAATTTGCCCCACCATGATCGCCTCACTGACTCCCTGACTCCGGAAAAACTTGATCAACTTTCCGAGCTGACCGACGCGAAACCATTCCATGGCATCCACTTTCTGAGCCAAGTCCTCCTTGGTCTCTCCATGAAAACCCGCCACCACAAGCTTCACACCGGGGACTTTCTCGCGGGCTGAAGCCACGAAAGTCTCTGGATAGATCCCGTTGCCGGCAATGATTCCAATCGTCTTCTCGCTCATCGCGCTCATTCAATCCGCATCGCCACGATCAATCAACCCCTCAATCAGGCCTAAGGGTCAAAAAATCACCTCACTCCTGATTGTACCAATCCCTCCAGGCCTTGACCGTCTTACCGTGATCAACCCCAACTCTTTCAACCAGAAAATCATGCGCTATCTTCTGCACCTTTTCGTCCTTGTGCTCCAGTAAACTAGAAACCAACCAGACGACTTCCTTTTCCTTACGCTTGCCCATGTGCTCCAATACCGGCTTCACTGCCACTACCCCCTGATTTTTCACATAATCCGAGTCCAGCAACTCCCCCAACAACTGCAAATCCCCCACATGCTTCCGCACTGAAAAAAGGTTCAGCAAAAATTCAACCTCCTTCGCTTTCTCCTGCCTGAGCACCAAGCGCATGAAGTCAATGATGTCGGACATCTCACCAGACTCCAGCAGCTTGTCTTTTTCGCGTCGGCAGTAGTCGTTGAAGAGTAGCTGCTGCGAGGGACTGAGCTTCTTATGCTGATAGGAAAGCACCTCGGTATCTATCTCCTCATAAAAAGCCTCTATCGCAGGCATCACGGTATAGCCGTTTGGCTTCTCTATGCTCTCTACTGACTGCAGGTGTTTCAGCGCCCGGCTCAACCGTTCGTGATTTGCAGACGAGTAACCTTTTTCACCCTTCAAGCCCGCCAAATAGGTACCGTAGAGCCTGGGAGCCCCCTCGGCATCAAAATGATGCAGAGCCACCTGAACCTCCTGCAGTAAATCAACTTCTGGATCTTGCTGCAAAAGCCTCTGGTAAAGCCGCACCTTATAGTCCTCGTAGAGGGAATACATGCTCGGAGTAATCGATGACTCTCTGAACGAGCGGACAAGCTTATCGATACTAGTATAAAAGACCTCCAGCTGCTTGGGATCCAACTTGGAAGTCACCTCCTGATCCTCCTCCACCATCTTAAGTGCCCTCAAGAGATTCACGTAGCACTCCAACAGCGATTCATCATCCGCCTTCACCTCTCCCTTCTCTAGGGGCACGACCTCCATAAATTCACGAATTAGTGCCACTGCGAGCAATTCGCCATCGTTCGCGACTTTTCCCTCACCTAACTTAACCATGGCAGGCAACCAATTCATGAAGCCCTGCTCTACCAGCGCCTTCAGCTTGTCTTTCTTAATCCCAAAATCACTGGGACAACCTTCCCCGATGATCACCTTCTTCAAATTCTCATGATTGGTATCCAGCCATTTCAAATCCACTAGAATGTCTTTCGACGGGTAGACTCCGACTTGGACCCATTTCGCCTGATGACTCGCGTACTTATAAATATAGTCTTCATAGCACCACCAGACCTCAGCCGTCCAATCCTTCTCTTGTCCATGATAGGTTACGAAACCTAGAACGATAGGCTCTTTACCACCCGGCTTTACTTTGGCTTCCTTTGGTCCAGTAAGCTCTATCTTTGGCCAATCCAGACGTGAAGCAAACACACGAGACATTCTAGGCCCATCTCCATCACCATCCCAAGGAATCCCCACCTTGTCTTTATAGACTACAGCTACTCCTAACTGCTGACTATTGTCGATAGACAGATGATACACCCCTTGGCTATTCATGAACTTTTCACATAGCGGAGCTATTTTCGCCTGGCACAGCGTAGACAACAGCAGAATAAGGGTAGCAAAAACGCGCATGACAGCACTCTAGCCAATCTCTTCATTCAAAAACAAGCTCATAGCGAACTCCAAACATTTTCGCCACGACAGAACTTCTCGCTTAACACTTCAGCTGCGAGCCTTCATCATCCAGACCATGAAGCCCGTTTTCCTCGCATTGCTCCTGCCGATTATTCTGTTAGCCTCCTGCGCTTCCCCCTCCGGCTATGACGGCTACATGACTAGACCCTATACGGTCCGCAGTGTTCACTATACCCCGATGTCTGTCAACCAAGCCCTCTATTATGACGAAACAGGTGAGGCCTCCTGGTACAACGAGTCTTCCTGGTTTGGACTCAAGCGCGGCAACACCTCACTAGGAGAGAAAGTCCAGGCCTGGCACGTCACCGGAGCTCACAAGACACTGCCACTTCCCTGCCGTGTCAAAGTCACCAATCTCTCCAATGGGAAGGAACTCAAACTTCGCCTCAACGACCGCGGCCCATTCATCCCCGGACGCATCATCGACCTGACTCCAAGAGCTGCCAAGAAACTCGGCTTCCACGAGCACGGAATCACGAAAGTCCGCGTCCAGGTCCTCTCCGTAGGAGATGGCAAGTATGAGAAAAAGCGCCCCCGCAAGAAGCGCTTCCTGTTCTTCTAAGAGCAATCAACAGGTGCCAGCAAAGCAGATCTTTCCAATCTGCGTCATTTTTCGTGTCCATGACTCAAATTTCGCTATGCTATCCTACCAGTCCCTGCTATGACCCGCCGCACTATGGTAAAACAAGAGCCTAAAGAAGTCCGCGTATTCGCGCCAGCCACTGTTGCAAATGTGGCCTGCGGTTACGATGTTCTGGGCTTCGCCATCAATGAACCCGGTGACGAAGTCGTAGTAAGACACTCTGACAAACCTGGCCTTCGAATTACCAAGATTACCGGTGACGACGGTAAACTACCTAAGACCGTCGAAGGCAACACAGCGGGCGTTGCCGCTCTGGATCTCCTGCGCCACCTCGGCATGACTGACCGCGGCATCGAGATGGAAATCCACAAGAAAATGCCTTTTGGTTCGGGCCTTGGCTCCTCTGCTGCTTCCGCAGTAGCTGGCGTCTATGCCGTGAACAAGCTTATCGGCGAGCCTCTCTCCAAGCTGCAGCTCCTACCATTCGCTATGACTGGTGAAGCCTCTGCAGATGGCGCCTACCACGCGGATAACGTAGGCCCTTCCCTGCTTGGGGGCATCGTTTTCATCCGCTCCAATCAGGAACTGGATATCGCCCAGCTACCCGTACCCAAGAACCTGTACGCTGCAGTGGTCCACCCGGATATCGAAATCCTCACTAAGGTCGCCCGTGAAATTCTTCCCAAAGAAATCCCACTGGAGAACGCGACCCAGCAGATCGGTAACCTCGGAGGTCTGATTTGCGGCCTCATTCAAGAGGACTATGGTATGATTTCACGTTCTATCCACGATGTGATCGCCGAGCCACGACGCCAGAAACTGATCCCTGAGTTCTACAAAGCCAAGCGTTCTGCGCTTGCAAACGGAGCCCTCGGCTTCTCCATCTCTGGTGCCGGCCCCTCCGTCTTCGCTCTTTGTGAAGGCAAGGATACAGCCAAGAAGGTGGCCGCTGCCGTGTCCAAGGTATTCACCGATGCCGGCCTGGGTAACCAGCAGCACGTTTCTCCGATCAACAAGAACGGCGTTCACGTAATCTAACAAGGTTGGCTCTATGAGCCAACCGTAACAGACTCATCTTATCGTGAAATTCTATTCCACTAATTCACCAGACAAGTTCGTTGATCTCAAGGAAGCAGTGATCCGGTCCCTCCCAGCGGACAACGGACTTTACATGCCTGAGTCCATCGAGCCACTCCCAGAACCCTTCTGGGAGAACTGGCGTGAGATGCCACTGGCTGAACTCGGCTTCCATGTGGCCAAGCAGATCCTGGGTGATTCCATTCCTGACACGGACCTGAAAGAGATCGTTTCAGAGGCGATCAACTTTGATGCGCCACTGGTAACCATAGCTCCACAGACTCATATCCTGGAGCTCTTCCACGGCCCCACCCTAGCATTCAAGGACTTCGGCGCGCGCTTCATGGCTCGCACCATGGCTTACCTCACCAAAGGGGACGACAAAGACCTCACCATCCTCGTAGCCACTTCTGGCGACACAGGTGGTGCGGTTGCCTCGGCATTCCACAACGTTCCCGGTACGCGTGTGATCATCCTCTACCCTAAAGGCGGCGTGTCTGCGCTTCAGGAGAAACAGCTCACGACACTAGGCGGAAACATTACCGCTCTGGAAGTCGATGGGACTTTCGATGACTGCCAAGCGATGGTGAAAGCCACTTTCCTCGATCGTGAGCTTTCCCTGAAGTACAATCTGACCAGCGCTAACTCGATCAATATTTCGCGTCTGATTCCTCAGTCGTTCTACTACTTCCATGCTGCCCGCCAGCTACCGGAAGGCGTGCTTCCGACTTTCGTGATTCCATCTGGAAACTTCGGCAATCTCACCGCGGGCTTGCTCGCTGAAAAGCTGGGTCTCCCTGTGGCTCACTGGATCGCCGCTACCAATATCAACGATACGGTGCCGCGCTATCTGGCCGAAGGTGAATACGATCCTCAGCCATCACATGCCACCATCTCTAATGCGATGGACGTGGGAGCCCCCTCAAACTTCGCCCGCATGAAGAACCTCTTCGGTGACTCCTGGGAAGCGATGCGTGAGAGTATCTCCGGTCTCGCCTTCTCCGATGACGAGACACGTGAAGCGATCCGTGCTGTTAAAGAAGGTACAGGCTACATGATCGACCCACATGGAGCTGTCGGCATTCTGGCTGCAGAGATCTGGCGCCAGGCCGTACCTGATGCTGAGACCATCATTCTGGAAACCGCTCACCCATCCAAGTTCCTTCCTACGATGGAAGAAGAGCTCGGAGCCGGAAACATCGAGGTGCCTGAGCGTCTCGCCTCACTGGCAGATCACCCAAAAGAATCTCATCTCGTGAGCAAGGACCCGACAGAGATTCTAAAATTTCTTGGCTAATCAACCAGCCTAACTAAATTTTAAAGCCCTGTCTGCTTACTCCAGTCAGGGCTTTTTTATTCGTCATAGATAAAATGCATCTATCATTCTAGTACATAGCCTATAGAAGATTATGAATAGACGTCACTTCTCCAAACTACTCGTCGCCGGCGCCTCAGCAGCCGCAGCCCCATCCGCATTTTCCAAAGATATGAATACTACTCCGTTCAAATCACTCTTCGCGCCGCATCCCGGCCTACTCCCCACTGCTCCAAGAGGATATGTGAAGGGAATGGAATTCGCCTACGAACTAGGCTTCAGAGCTTGGGAAGATAACGGCTTGATCAAGCGCTCAGCCAAGCTTCAAGAAGAAGTCGCCGCATTCGCAAAAGAAAAAGGAATCACCCTCGGGGTGACCGTCATCAGTGGGGGCAACGGCGTGCATTTTGCTACAGCTAATAAAGAAGAGCAGGAAAGTATCCTCAATGACATGCGATTGGGTGTGGAGACTGCCAAGCGCACGGGCCAGACGCACATGACCATGGTGCCAGGCATCCGCAAGGGAGACGAAGACTTGGATAAGCAAATCGCCACCTCAGCCGATCTGATGAAACGCTGCTGCGACATCGTGGAGGAGCACGGCATCATCATGGTGCTGGAACCCCTCTCTCATGGGATCAAGGGTGGGGCGCCGATACTACGCAGTTTCGAAGACGGCTTCAAACTCTGTTCAGCGGTCAACCGCAAGTCCTGCAAGCTACTCGCAGATTTCTATCACGAAGGGCAAATCGGCAATGACCCCATACCTAATGCCGAGAAAACATGGAGCCAAGCAGCCTACTTGCAGTACGGTGATGTTCCTGGCAGAAAGGAACCTGGATCAGGCAAGCTTGATTATGTAGCGGTCACCAAATGGCTTAGAGACAAGGGCTACCAAGGTGTCATCGGCATGGAGCACGGAGTCAGCGCCAAAGGTAAAGAAGGTCTGGAAAAGCTCATGGCCGCCTATCGCAAGATCGACGCCTAAGATCCCCCTTTCAAGAAGCCTCCGAGTGGGGCTTCTTGGTAGATCTAAAAACCAATTTGGAATGACTCTCGAAACGCACCCGGTTTCACCTTGGTAAGACGGAAGAACCAACGATTGAAATTCGAGATATCATTGAACCCCATTTCGTACGCTACCTCCTTCATCAGAACGCCCGGAGTCAAGAGCAGCGACTTGGATCTCTCCAATTTGAAATCTTCGAAGACAGACATTGGTGAACGGCCTAGCTGCTCTTGATAGATTCTCTCTAACTGCCTCCTGCTCAATCCAACCTTCTGAGCAAGTTCCTCCATCGTGAGTTTCTGGCTCCAGTCATGATTTTCCATGATCTGCTGAGCCTGCTGATATCGGGGATCCATCTTGGATGGAGCATAATGCTCCACACCGAGCACATTCATCGCCTCGGCGTAGGCTTCTAGCCACTCTGCTTTCATTCGCTGGATCGCCAGCCAATCAGCTAGCTTGCAGGCATGCACTCCTAAATACCAGCTCTCCCTCCCCAGTCTCGCGAAGACTTCGTCACAAATAGATTTAGCCTTCTCTTCTAGGATGGGTAGCACGCTCCCTTTCATTACAAGGGATTTTTCAAGTGGATACAGCGGTTTGAAGTCTCGCCATTTGGCGGTAAAATTGACTGAGTAAAACGTCAACGGCCCTTCAAACACCTGTCTCCTCTCCCCCTGAGCAGGAAACAGCCACTCTCCAGCTCCAGCAATGACTTCACCTAGTTCATTTTGAACTACAGCTCTGCCCTCAATAATGTACCATGCTGTATGATCATGGCTGCGTATAATCGTCCCCATCTTTTGAGCCGAAGTCGCATCCATACTCCTTTCCAAGGCCCATAAAAGCTGTGGCTTCACGCCCAGCCAGTCCTCATAAATAAGCTCATTTCTATCTTTCACTCTAAACTACCTTAACACAACACCCCCCACCAAGGACAAACAAATGTCGTATTTCGACTACTCTATCTAGTTAAAAGACTAGCCCTCCTACCGTATGTAATAGCCTATGCACAAACTAATCGCTACTTCACTTTTAACAGGATTCTCCATCGCCTACGCTGAGCCAACTTCGTTTTCCGGAGTCTATCCACACCTCGCCCACACCAATATGGAAGGCGAAGTCGGAATTGGAGCTGTTGTCCCATGGGCTGGATCACTGTGGACAAATACCTACGGCCCCCATCTCCCCTATGGCTCCACAGATAAACTTCGCCAGATCGACAAGGATTGGAATCTTACCATACGCCCGGAGTCCGTGGGCGGCACTCCCGCCAACAGGATGATCCACCCTGAAAGCCAGCAGCTTTTCATCGGTCACCACGCTATCGATAAGAGCGGCAAGGTTCGTACCATCGACCCGAAAAAGGCCATGCCTGGTCGTATCACCGCTACCGCCAGACACCTCACTGACCCGGAGAACAAAATCTACCACTTCACGATGGAGGACGGCCTATACGAAGTGGATGTGAACACACTCAAGGTTACCCCTATCATCAAGGACCCCATCTCCATTTCCCGTACTCACTTACCCGGCTACCACGGCAAAGGAGCCTACACATCCAATGGCCGACTCGTTATTTCTAACAATGGAGAACCAAAACAAACTTTCCCCTCCGGCTGCCTTGCCTCTTGGGATGGTAAGGACTGGTCCGTCATTGCTCGCAACCAGTTCGTGGAAGTCACTGGTCCTGGCGGCCTAGAAGGAAACTCTGCAGACGAGGACCGCCTCTGGGCCACCGGTTGGGATCAAAAGTCAGTCCGTCTTTTCCTGCTAGATGATGACAAATGGAGTAAATTTCGCATGCCGAAATCCTCTTATACCCAAGACGCCGCGCACGGCTGGAATACAGAGTGGCCACGCATCCGGGAAATCGAGGAAGGCAAATTCCTAGGCCACATGCATGGGCTCTTCTTTGAATTCCCACAGACATTCTCCTCATCCAACTACGGAGGCATCAAGCCCGTCGGCACCTACACCAAGATGCCCGTGGACTATGCCATGTTCAATGGCAAGCTGGTCATGGGCAAGGACGATGCCTCAAAATTTGACAACGCATTCGTCAAACAAGCCCAGTCTAATCTGTGGATCGGTGACTACTCCGAGCTCAGCCAATGGGGACCTAAGTCAGGATTTGGCGGCGTCTGGATTGATGACTCCTTTGATGCCGAGACCACGAGTGAACCCTTCTTTACGGGTGGCTTTGAGTCAGGCACCCTTCATCTTCGCCACAAAGGCGGCTACAATGTCCGGGTAGAAATTCAAACGGATAAGGAAGGAACTGGAAACTGGTCCACTTGGAAAACAGTCACCATCCCCTGCCTTATCCTCACCAAAAACAAACCTGAATATGAGACATATAGCGGTAACGCACATCATCAGGACACAGGCTATCTCGCGGTATCACTCAAGGAGATCCTCCCTGACACCCAGTGGGTTCGTCTAAAGCCTTTGGACGCAACTGACCGAGCCAGTGCCTACTTTCACCTTTCCAGCAAATATCCGAACCAGTCCATGGACGACAAGTTCGAAGCGCTAGCTGAAATCACGACCAAAGCCCCGGCTGGAACAACCCTACAACTGCCAGAAGGTTCTGAGATGAAGCTCGACGCCTATCTAGAAGGAGGCAAACTGATCGAAGTCGATGGCAAGCTGGATGCCCAAGCTCGAGCAACAAGCCCTACTGAGCAAAAGGTGTACTCATCTATTTCTATCAAAGCAGACAAACGCGTCGGCCTAGACAAAGCTTCCGCCTACATCGACTTCAAAGATGCCAATGGCAAGCAAACTAGGCTGCGTTTACCTAAAGGACACAAGGCATTCGACGCCACTGTGAACAAAGTCCGCCACATTCGAGAGGTCGTGACTGAACGCACCCACATGAACCTGCACGGCACTTTCTACGAACTCCCCCGCCCGAAGCCAGGCCACTTCATCAACTTCTGGCAAATGAAGCCGATCAGCAGCCACAGCAAACACATCCATGATTTCTGCTCATGGCGTGGAATGCTCGTTTTCTCAGGCTCCAGCTCAGATAATTCATCAGAGCACAACCTGAGACTGGACGACCAGCACTCTCTTTTCTTGGGCGAAGTAGACGATCTCTGGAAATTCGGCAAACCGAAGGGCCATGGCGGGCCATGGCTTGAGACCAAGGTAAGCAAAGGCCAGGCATCTGACCCCTACCTGATGCTTGGCTACGAGCAAAAGCAAATCGAGATCAGCCATGAGTCTGACAAGACTATTCGCTTCGGTGTTGAAATCGACTATCTCGGCACTGGTGACTTTGCCCGTTACCAAACCTTCGAAGTCAAAGCTGGAGAAACATTTAAACACACTTTTCCTGAGGATTTTGCTGCACACTGGGTACGCGTAGTCGCTGGCGATGCCACCACGGCATCTGCTCAACTGAGCTACCAATAACTAGAGCACACTCATCTACTCCTCGTAAGATTCAGCGAGAGCCTCACCATAGGGCTCTCGCTTTTTATTTCCCGAAATGCCGGCACTACGTAGCTCTTTCGCTCAAGAATAGTCTACTTGCCTAAAGTTGTAACCGTGTGCAAGTTATAGCGTAGAAACGTATAACCATGCTACGCTCCTCACTCATGCAGCCAGTAAAATGCCTACTCTCAGCTTTGCTTGGAGCCAGCCTAATGCTGTCTGTCTACGGTCAAAACAAGAAGATTAGTCCAGGCAGCAGGGAGCACATGGAGGCTGCTGCACATAAGATCGACCAGCATGTCGCAGCTCTCTTCAAAAGAAAGCAGCTCACTGTGCCCGATGGTATTTCAGATGAAATTTTTCTGCGTCGCACCGCACTTGTTGTTGCTGGACGTATCCCCACCTTCGATGAATCTGTCGCATTCTTGGAATCCAGCTCACCAGACAAGCGCAAACTGCTCATCAACTATTACATGGCAAGCCCCGGATACCGCTCATCCGTGACGAACTGGCTATTCGACTTACTCAGAGTCCAAGAGAATTTCACCAGACGTGGAGCTTCGGCTGCTGCCTATATCGATTTTCTCAGAGAATCCATTGCCTACAACAAGCCCTGGGACAAGCTCACGAGCGAACTCATCACCGCTGAAGGATCAATCTGGGAGGACGGAGCAGTAGGCTACTACATCAGAGACAAAGGCATGCCTCTGGATAACTTGGCCAATACCATGCGTACTTTTACCGGCACCCGCATGGAATGCGCTCAGTGTCACGACCACCCCTACGAAGACTGGGAGAGAAGAGACTATTTCCGACTAGCCGCATTCTCGAACAAGCAATCTGAAATCAACGGGCAATCCTACAGGGAACTCTACCGATCACTCAACAAAGAGGATAATCGCAAAAACCCCAAGTACCAGCTACTCCGTCAACTGGGAGATTCCATCTACTATACCTCACTCGAAAATCCAGGTTCAGGCCGAATCAAATTACCCAGTGACTATCAATACCGCGATGCTGACCCTGGTGAATGGGTGGGTGCTCGCACACCCTTTGGAAAAATGATCCGGATGTCTGACCGGCGCGATGCTGAAGATGGCAAAAAACGCTTTTCCGAGTGGCTGGTTTCCCCTGAAAACCCACGCTTTGCCTCCGTGATCGTAAATCGCATGTGGAAGAGAATCATGGGCACAGGACTATACGAACCCGTCGATGAGTATGTAGAGCCAGAGAAAACGGCATCACCTGAACTCACCCGCTTCTTGATCAAGTTAATGCAAGACTTGGATTACGATTTGCAAAAATTCCAGCACGTCCTTCTGCTCACGCGCACCTACACTTTCTCCACTAGCCCAGACCTTAGAGATCCGTCTGTGGCCTATGATTTTCACGGAAGGCAACTGCAACGTATGAGCGCGGAGCAGGTCTGGGACTCACTGGTCACTCTCACGAGCGAGCACCCGGATCAGCTACCCAGCCGTACATTCTCCAAAGCCATCTATCTAAATGGCAAGCAGCTTAATCTAGAAGGTAAAAACATGGCTACGCTAAGCAGGGAAATACTCTCTCTGGATAGCGCCGACAAACTCGAAAAGTATCTCGATAAACTCATCGCTGAAGCCGAAGACAGCAAGGGCAAACAAGATAGGATGATGAACGGTGGTTCCCGCCCCGGACCGGCATCAGGGCTAGCCAGAGCCTCGGAACTCCCCACCCCGGCACCTGCTGGTCATTTCCTCAGGGAGTTCGGACAATCCGACCGACTCCTTGTCGACTCATCCAGCCGCGAACCAAACGTTGGCCAAATTCTTGATACCCTCAATGGTCAGGTGGAAACTATGGTCGTCTCAAACGAATCCGCTGCCCTTAATAAAAGATTATCTTCCTACTCAAGTCCAGAAGACAAAATCAGAGTGATCTTTCTCTCCATTCTCTCCCGCACTCCAACCGCTCTGGAGATGGACATCATGAAAGAGGAAGTCGCCCAGACTGGGGACAAAGCCTACCCTAACATCATTTCAGCCCTGTTACTCACCAGAGAATTTCTCTTCGTCCAATAAGCCTAAAGCCATGAACGAGATCACCCGACGCAGATTTATAACCAATGCCGCCAAGTCCTACCTGGGCGTTACAGTGCTTCCCATGCTAGGCTCTACCATCGCATCTCCGGCATTTGCCAAGTCAACGGCCAATGGTGCAGGTAAAGCAGACCATGTCATCTTTCTCAACATGGCTGGAGGCATGTCGCACATCGACACCTTCGACCCCAAGCCTAACAAAAAGGAAATCCAAGGACCTGTCGAGAGCATCGCTACTGCCGCCGATGGCATTCAGATCACACAATACCTCCCTGAGACTGCCAAAGTAATGAACCACGCCTGTGTGATCAACTCGATGACATCCAAGCAAGGTGCCCACGAACAAGGTCAGTACATGCTTCACCGTTCCTATGCCATGCGCGGCACGATTAGCCATCCATCTCTTGGAGCCTGGGTAAACAAGCTTAAAGGCAGGAAAAATCCTGACATTCCGGGCTTTGTCTCGATTGGTGGCTCACCCGATCAAGCCTCTGGTGGGTTCTTCGGCGCTAGATACTCTGGTGTCCCCTTGGGCCGTCCAGACCAAGGTCTCAAAAACTCCACACGCGCGCATACTTGTAGTGAAGATGATTTCAATCGCCGGCTAGCTCTGGCAGACACTTTGAACAAAAACTTCCACGACCAGTTTTCCCACCCCACAATCAAGGAGTACGACAACCTCTATGAAGAGGCTATAAGATTGATGCAATCTAAAGACCTCAAAGCATTTGATATCAATAAGGAACCCGAAACGCTCAAGAACGACTATGGGAAAAATCACTTTGGTCAGGGATGCTTGCTAGCCAGAAGACTGGTCGAACACGGGGTACGCTTTGTCGAAGTCACCTTGGGAGGCTGGGATACTCACTATGACAACTTCACCTCAGTGGAAGCACGCTGCCAGATATTAGACATAGCCTATGCCACTTTGATCAAGGACCTTCACTCTCGAGGACTTCTCCAGAACACCTTGGTCGTTCTGGCTACCGAGTTCGGGCGTTCGCCAGAGATCGTTGCGGAGCATCAGAACGGCAGAGACCACTATCCTGCAGCCTATTCTTGTGTACTAGCAGGAGGTGGAATCAAAGGAGGCACCTCCTACGGCCGAACAGATTCAAAAGGCCTCAGAGTCAAGGATAAGCCGGTAGAACCAAAGCAGCTCAATGCAACTATTGCACACGCTTTGGGTATCCCAACTAATGAAAAAATTCATTCTCCGTCAGGGAGGCCATTCACCATTGGCAATAACTCATCGCCTGTTGTTGAGATCTTTGCATGACTACGGAGAGCGTTAACTGGACATATCTTTTGATTAACACATAAGTTAATATTGTTTCACAAAGAGTAATAAACCTTGATTTACAGATGATGTTAGAGGGAAATTAGTCTAACCCCCCTCGTATATCATGTCCCCCCAATCCCTGAATGCTTCCGCATCACGCAGAGGTGTAACTATCATCGAGCTAACCATCATTGTCGCTGTAATCATTTTACTGGTTTCAACTTTGATTATGGCTGGAAAATATTACATCAATCACTCCAATCGCTCGGCATGCATCACCAATTTGAATCAAATCCATAAAGCGATTCGTTCGACTCAAAATGTAGGCCAGCTATCCATAGGCTCACCTCTTGCCATGCAAGATCTCGTGGGTGCCGATAAAGCACTTCCTAAAATGCCTGTATGCCCCCAATCATCAGGAAGCTATACTCTAGCCAACACAATTCTACCTCATGGTGAAGTCATGGTCTTCTGCCAAGAATATGATTCTGGAGTAGGCTCAGTAGATAGCAGTCTAGAACATAGCCCACCTGCGGGTATTTCTTGGTAGCAAAGTTACCAAGGCCATATTCATTACCGCCTTCCTTTGGCCACTCTGCGCACAAAGGCGTTCATGGCTTCTTCTTTTTCCTCGATGCGTTCCACGAGTTTTAACTGGGTACGGCAGCGATCCAAGTTGTGACCTTCCCTCTGAGCTTTGAAATAAACATCCCCCTCAAGGTAATCGGTCAAGAAACGAATACCTGTCTCTAGAGTGATCACTTTACCACCGTAGACTAGGTGGTCGATTTCAGTTTTGGTCAGGCAGTCACACCCGTCCATATAGCCCTCAGCCAATGCTTCGAACATCGGCATTCTCATCTCCACCTTGCTGAGATCTGTCTCATCCTCTGCCGCCGGGCTGGTTGCCGTTCTCACCAAATCACCAAAATCGTAGAGTGAGAGACCAGGCATCACGGTATCCAAGTCGATCACACAGACCGCCTCATCTGTCTCGGCATCAATCATGACATTGTTCAGCTTCGTATCATTGTGAGTAATACGACGAGGCAGCAAGCCCTCCTCCATCAGTGCGATCAGACGACCGCACACCTTTTCACGCTGACGGACAAAGTCCACTTCAGCTGAGACATTTTTCAGCCTCCCACATGGGTCCTTCTCTACCACCTCCATGAGTCGCTGGTATCGCTTCGGCGTATTGTGGAAATCAGGGATCGTCTCCAGAATTTCCTGGACGGGAATATCGCAGACGAGGTCCTGGAACGCACCAAATGCCCGAGCAGCCTGATAAGCCTGGCGGGTATTTTCCACGATATCATAAGTATGACATCCCTCGATGTAGTTATAGCAGCGCCAAATGCCGCCGCCCTTGCCTACTGCGAAAAAGCGACCACCACGAGCTGGGTAGAGGTTAAGAGTTTGACCACCCAAATCTTTCTTCACCCTCAAAACCTTCCAGTTGATATGACGGGTAACACATTCCACATTATGCATAACTGCTAGTGGGTCTTTGAACACCTTCTCATTGATACGCTGCAGAATGTATCGCTGAACCTCCCCACTGGGCATTTCATAGGTGGCAATGTAGGTCGTATTAATCAAGCCCGAGTTGATCTCGTGTCCCTCCACAAACTCACCCGCAATCGCGAATTCGTTACTGATGGTTTCAATCGTGCTCTGCACGTCTTGGTTTACTGAGTTGAAAGGGTTCACTGCGACTTGGTGTTGAGTTAATAACTCCTCTGTCGTAGCATGGAATACCTCCAAGGCAAACCTGAAAGCAGCCCACAGACATAGTTATTTCAATGTTTTGGGGGCATAATTCACATGGACTTAGATTTTTCCAATCAACACACCGAAAGCGATCTCGATACACTCCACACTCTGCTGGACTCTCTCTTACGTCCATACCTGAAGTCTGAACTGTCAAATCTCAGGATTCTCAATCTCGCATGCGGCCGGGCTGACGAAACAGGTGTGCTCCACAGAATCCTCTCCCCCTGTGCTGCTGAACTGACCATGATCGGAGTCGATATCCGAGACAGAGAGATTGCAGAGGCCAATCTCAGATGGAAATCATTACAAGGCGCCCAGGCAGCCTTCCTCGTTCAGGACGCCTCAAAGCTCCATCAAGTTGACGAACTCAGTCAGCCGTTCGACGTAGCCTTCATGCGCCACCAGAATTTCTGGAATGGAGACCTTACTTGGCATCGAATCTACGACCAAGCTCTCCACTCACTCAAAAGCGAGGGGCTGCTCATCATTACTTCCTATTTTGACCGGGAGCACTTTCTCGCTCTACAAGCCATTCAGTCATTGGGAGCCAAGCTCGTTCATACCATACGAAACCCCCATTCCCGTCCTCTCCCAGATGCCCCGGGAAAATCTGTCGACCGCCATATTGCCATATTCAAACTATGATCACTTTCATGTCTCAACTGAGTCAGTTTTGTAATCAACCCTCCTCCAGAATTCTCATTACAGGCATCGCCCTCAGAAGAATCTAGCCTATCGACAACATGGACTGGAGAGACTACCAGCCCATGCATTCGTCTTTCTAACTTAACTCAGTTATTTCTGTCGCTTCAATCTCAGCTCTTTCTGCCAGCAGTAGAGCGTCGGGACGACAAACATTGTCAGCAGTTCGATAGTCATTCCACCAAATACCGGAATCGCCATCGGCAGCATGATATCTGAGCCACGCCCGGTTGAGGTCAGAACCGGCAGGAGCGCCAGCAGAGTGGTCGCGGTGGTCATCAGACAAGGCCTTACACGTCGTGCTCCGGCTTCTACCACAGCTTTTCTGATCCCCTCTTTGTCACTGGGGCTATGCTTCTCGATAGACTGCTTCAGATAGGTAGTGATGACCACACCATCATCCGTGGCAATACCAAACAATGCGATGAAGCCCACCCATACGGCCGTGGATAATGCCACCTCTCTCACTTGAAACAGATCACGCAGGTTAGCTCCAAACAGATTGATATCAAGGAAGCCAGGCTGTGCATACAACCAAAGCATGAGGAAACCTCCTGAGCAGGCCACGGCAATCGCGGTCAGCAGTGTCAATGTTGTCGGTACCGAACGGAACTGCAGATAAAGGATCACAAAGATCACAAAAAGTGTCACTGGTAAGATCAACCGCATGTTCCGGTCGAACTCTTGCTTCTCCTCATAGGAGCCTGCAAAGCGATAGGACACTCCCGGTGGAAGGATTAAACGTCGCTCTTCCTGCATCTTCTCCAGATAATCCTTCACCCGCTCGATAACATCGAGCTGAGCTGCGTCGTCCATCTTATCAAAGGTCACATAGCCAGTCAGGAAGGTGTCCTCACTTTTGATCATTTGCGGACCTCTCACATAATGCACACGTGCAATCTGAGAGAGAGGAATGAGAGCTCCATCTTGAGCGGTGAGCAGCACCTGTTGGAGATCTTCAATGTTGTCCCTCTTTTCCCTCATGTAGCGGACCCGGACAGAGAAACGCTCTCTCCCCTCGATGGTTGTCGTCACTGGTTTGCCTCCCACAGCCATCTCCAGGGCATCGTGAATGTCTGCCACATTCAGCCCATAACGGGCGGCAGCTTCGCGATCAGGAATAACCTCCAGGTAAGGCTTACCAACAATCCTGTCGGCAATCACCGTGGCTGGATTCAGACCATCGACACCCGAGTCTTTGAGCAAGGTTTCAATCTCAACTCCCACTTTCTCGATGGTATCCAGATCTGGGCCTTTGATCTTAAGCCCCATTGGAGCCCTCATGCCTGTCTGCAGCATGACTAGACGCGTTTCAATCGGCATGAGCTTAGGCGCGGAAGTCGTCCCGAGCACAAAGGCCGCTTTCTCGATCTCACGCCAGATGTCGTCAGGCGACTTGATGTGTGGCCTCCATTGGCGGAATGGTCTACCTGACTCATCTGGAATCAACTCTCCTTGATCACTATAAACATAGGATTCGGTGTCTTCATCGTAGCGGTACTTGATCGGCCGCCCATGCTCGTCCTGTTTGAACTCAGGTGCATACTGAATCACGTTTTCGAACATGGATATAGGCGCTGGATCGAGCGCTGATTCAGCCCGCCCCAACTTGCCGACAACTAAAGTCACCTCTGGAATTTTCGAGACTGCTTCATCCAACTGGCGCAGGGCATCCATGGCTTCCCCAATATCAGCATGAGTACTGGTAGTTGGCATAAGTAGGAATGACCCCTCATCCAGTCTTGGCCTATTCTCGTTCTTCAGCCCCGGGAAATGATTCTGAAGATCTTTCCCAAAAGTACTCTCAGCAACGGCTGTTCCACCTGGGATCCAGCTCACCACAGGAGCAAAGCCTTTCCAGATCACTAAAGCCAGCATCAGCAGAACCATCGGTACACTGAGGAACAAAACTTTGTTTCCCAAGCACCAGCGAAGCACCCGCACATAGACCTTCTGGAATAACCAGAAGAAGAACAGCAGCGAGCCTACGATCAGGAATACAAAGAAGAAATTAGACAGATGTGCCCTGTCCAGCCCCAGTGGGGCCCAGTCGCCAGCCAAGAGCCACCCTACGACCATAGCAACAGCTATCGAGATCCCTAGATTAGTCGATCTGGACTTCATGATCTTGCCAATCAAGCTTGGCCGTTTTTCCGACTCTTTCTGCTTTGACCACCTCCGCATGAGCATGTGCGCCACCGGTGGAATAATCGTAATGGCTACAATCAAAGACGCACTCAGAGCGAAGGTCTTGGTAAACGCCAGAGGTCGATACAACCTGCCATTTTCTCCAGTCAAAAGAAACACTGGGAGGAATGAGGTCACCGTGGTGGCCACGGAAGTTGTCACCGCTGAGGCTACTTCTGTGGACGCTCGTTGGATTACCTCCAGTCTGGATTCATCAGGATCAGCTTCCTTCAGATGCTTCAAAATATTTTCCGTGAGCACAATCCCGATGTCCACCACGGTACCAATAGCGATCGCAATCCCTGCGAGCGCAACGACATTGGCATCCACTCCAAAGAGCTTCATCGCGATAAATGTAATCAGCACGGCCAAGGGCAGCATGGCACTGATCAATATGGACGAGCGCAAATGCAGGACCATGATAACCACCACAATGATCGTAATCAGGATCTGCTGATAGAGAGCATCATTGAGAGTCCCCAGTGTTTCACCAATCAATCCCGTGCGGTCATAGAATGGCACCAGGGTCACCTTGGAAAGTGTCGCCCACTCAGGCCATTGATCGCGAGGATGACTCTGAAGATACTTCGTAAGCTGAGTGGTCTTTTCCTTCTCACTCGCAGACTCAGGAAGCTCCAGTTCAGCAAAAAACTCACGGACTTCCATTGGTGTTGTTTTATCCCACAGGATTACAGCACGCTGAGGTAAGCCGCTGGTCAGATTCTCGATATTCGCTTTCGTCTTTTGAATAACCTCCAGTGGGTTCTCTCCAAAGCGGGCTACTACCACTCCTCCCACTGCTTCTTGGCCATTCTTATCCAGAGCGCCTCTGCGCTGTGCCGGCCCCAGCGAGACACTGGCCACATCCCCTACAGTGATGGGAGTCCCGTTGCGAGAGGCCACGACCGCCTTGCGGATGTCATCAAGCTCTTTGACATAACCTACTCCGCGGATGATATACTCCACGCCATTGATCGAGAGGTTACGAGCACCCGTCTCCTTGTTCGAGGCTCGCACTGCATTGGCCACCTGTACCAAAGTGATTTTCTGAGACCTCAAGGCGTCCGGGTCTATATCCACCTGGTACTCCCGCACATATCCCCCAATGGAGGAAACTTCCGCGACTCCCGGTGTTCCCTGAAGAGCGTACCGTACTTGCCAGTCTTGGATGGCTCTCAGTTCATCCAGGTCCCAGCCTCCCACTCTATTTCCATCAGGATCCAGTCCCTCCAGCGTATACCAGAATATCTGCCCCAGTCCGGTAGCATCCGGGCCGAGTGCCGGGGTCGCCCCCTCAGGTAAGGTTCCGCTGGGCAAGGAATTGAGTTTCTCCAGAACCCGGGAGCGGGACCAATAGAAATCAATATCCTCCTCAAAGACCAGGTAGATTGAGGAGAAACCGAAATAGGAATACGACCTCACCTCTTTCACTCCCGGAACCCCCATCAAGGCAACCGTCATCGGGTAAGTAATCTGATCATCTACATCCTTCGGTGAACGCCCGGACCAGGGCGTAAAGACGATCTGTTGGTTATCGCCCAGATTCGGAATGGCGTCGACCGCCACAGGATCGCGAGGAATGATCTTTGTCTCCCAGTCAAACGGAGCCACACGTATTCCCCAGCCTACGAAAAAGGCCAACAAGAGAATGACGACAAGCTTTTGCCGCAGGCAGAACTGTATCAATGAACTCATGAATTGGTTTCGTGAATATTCAAATTAGTGATTGTGCCCTTCATGTCCCCCTTCTGGTCGATTGGGTTCAACCTGGGGTTCAGAGTCCTGGCCTTGTGCCGATTTATCCCCCTTCACGGTGAGCTGAGCCTTCACCAAGCCACAGCTGAACATCTCTGATCCGAAGTAAGGATTTTCCACCTCTTGATTGATTTGTAGCCAGTCTGCCCCTTTGTCATTCATCGCCATCGGGCAATGGACAAGATAAACGGGAGTCTCTAACTGGTCGGCTGCACGGTTCCGCACAACATCCGCCAACGCAGCTGTGAGCGCAGGCAATCCCTGGGTGATTTGATCCCTGTTACGCTTTCCCTCAAAAGCCCGGGTAGCTGATTGGATGGCTGGTTGTTTCATGACCTGACCTTGTTTAATCAAATCCGGGATGAGCTTGGCAGCTTCTGCCTCACGGTCGTGGGCTAAATGACGTGTCAGACTCATGTACGTCACCAGTAGATCATTGAGAGCCTTGAGCTGGCCCTTATCCAAGGCTTTGCTGGGTACAGGAGGTCCTGCATAGGATGCAGGCATGGACATCATGTTCTGCTTAGCTCTGATCTGCAGCTCAGAGTCGATCTTGAAGGCTCCTTGCGTGACCACAAAATCTCCTTCGCTGAGACCACCCGCTACGATGTATGAATCCCCCACTCTTGGTCCCAAGATAATTTCAGTCCCTTGGAATTTAAGAGACTCTCCTTCAGGCTTGAGCCTCTTGTAGACAATAGCGCGACCCCCAGTCCGCAGCACCGCAGATGCTGGCACCAATAATGGAGCTTTGGCACCCCCCTCATCCATTCGGAATCCAAGCTGCTCAGCTGGAACCAAATCCATGCCACAGATATCGCATTTACCCGGACCATCCTTGATGATTTCCGGATGCATTGGTGAGACCCACTTGCCCTTCAGTGAGGCTTCCAGCAGATAACCTTTACCTGTTAGAGTAGAAGTCACCGCACCGCGGACAAACATCCCCGGCTTCAGCAGCCCATCAGGGTTTTTGACATTGACCCTGACTCGAGCAGTGCGGGTTGCCGGATCCACAACCGGATCGATAAAAGCGATGCGACCCTGAAATGTCTCTCCTGGAGCAGCCTGAGTCGTGAAGCTCACTTCTTGAGCAAACCGCAGCCATGGCAAATCCTGCTCATAGGCCTCCAAATTCACCCACACGCTCGATAGATCCGCCAGAGAGAACAGAACCTGTCCAGTCTGGATATAGTCTCCCTCCCTGACATTCAGGTCTAACACGATACCAGACTGTGGAGCATACAAGGTCAGGTGGTCACTCGGGCTAGCTTGTTTTTCGATGTCATTGATTTGATCCTCTGTCAGCTCCAGAAGCCTGAGCTTTTCGCGAGCAGCGCGATAAAGCGCCTGACGAGTACTTTGCAATGAAGCATTCGCACCTGATCCTGCATCGAGGTTTCTCTTGGCCTGTATCAGCTCCTGCTGAGCCACTAAGAGTGACGGAGAATAGATACTCGCCAAATGATCGCCCTTACGCACTGGCACGCCTGTGTAGTCTACAAACAAGCGATCTATCCGGCCGGATACCCTGGCAGTCACGCGTGACAAGGTTCTCTCGTCCGCGGCAACAGTTCCTACCAAATCGATGTTTCGCGCTGCATGACGAGCTACTACGGGGCTAATCCTGATGTTCTGGGCCTTCGCGGTCGACTCACTTACCGTGAGTGTCGTAGGTCCATCCTCTTCTCCCCCTCCACTCATCGGGATAAGGTCCATATTGCAGATCGGGCATAAGCCGGGGCTGGGCTGCTTGATTTGAGGATGCATGGAGCATGTCCACCAGGTATCACTCGCCTTCTCCGTCTGGTCAGCCTTTTCCGATCCAGGATGACCGATCCACCAGCCGACGTAAAAGGTGACACCAAGCACCAGAAGGATTGGTACTAGTTTCAATAATCGTTTCATGATTACTCCTTTAAATTTGGTATGTTAACTATTCGTTGCGTACTTGAATCGCGCGGTCGCTTTCCCCAAAGAAGCTTTGTTAGCCACTTGCTGTAGCTCATAGTTCAGCAGCTGCCGCCAGGTATCGATCACGTCCGTGAAGGATGACTTACCGTTCGAGTAAGCCGTCGTAGACAATTCAAAGGCCTGCTTGCTGTCGGGAATGATCCGCTTGTCAAACAGACTGATGAGCTCCTGCTGAGCGGAAATGTCCGCTGCAGCAGAGGCCGCTTCAGATCGCAAATTTTGCCTGACCACACTGGTACCAGCTTTCGCCGCATCCAAGGCAGAGCGTGCACTAGCCTCCACAGCCCGGTTTTTCTTTTCCCAGAGAGGAATGCTCATTCCAATGGTCCCCATGACTTGATCACGGCCATTGGCGGAAGGCGCCAAACCAGAAGAAGAGACCGCACCATAGCTCAGACCAGCCACAAAATCAGGTGATCGCTGGAGCTTTGCCAAGCGAATGCTCTGCTCCGCAGCCCTCATCTGGGCAAGTGCCTGGCGAATTTCCGGATGGCTATTCGCTACCACGTGCATTTCCTGGTTACTCAGCGTAGCCCCACTATACCTCGGGGCCGGAAGATTCGAAGACGGAGGCCTGAACAGCAGGGTATTCAGTGTAGCACGATAAGTTGCCAGATTTCTCCGTAGCTGGATAATCTCACGATCTACTTTGGCAATCTCCGTAGAGATTCTCAACAGATCCTCTTGAGCTGCTCCACCAGCGGCAACCCTGGCCTCCACACTCTGGCGGAGGTCATTCAGGAGCGCCTTGTTCTGCTGGTGAATCCCGATGCTCTGATGGTCCTGATAGTAACTCCAGTAGGCATTACGTAACTGATAGGCCAGCTTCAAGGATATCGTTTGCCGTGCGGCTGACGCCGCTTTCACCTGTTCCAGGGTGCGGCCTTTTAGTGCACTGAGCTTACCCAGATGAGGAATTTTCTGCTCCACGCCTATCATCGCCTCGACTTTACCTGCGGCGGTCTCGGCCATATCACCTGCAGTCAATTTAACCATTGGGTCTGGCAGAGATGCATCTACCACGGACTGGGCACGAAGCCGCTCTACTTCTGCGGCAGCAGAGATCAAGGCCGGCTGATGCTTTTCCATCAAGTCAATCAGGTCATCTACACTAGCACTTGAGGACACTGTATAGGCCCTCGCTTCGCTGGTATCAGCCCCCTTGACTCCCAATCCCCCGATGGGTTCAACCAACGTGGGTGAGGTATTTTGGCAAGAGGATAATAAACTCGCGATTCCCAGACTGGTTAGAATGAACGCTGATTTCTTCATGGTGATCGAGTATCAAAGATTTTGTGTGACGTGCGATATGGCGAATTGCGGACTCCCTTCATTTGGCACGGCCACAATCCGCCGAATAGATTACAACGATTTAAATATCTAAATCAGATTACTCCTTTCCCTTCTTGAGCTTGGCCAGGTAGCTGGCTGGATCCTTCTGAAATTTGGGCTCGCAGTGAGAGCAACAGAAGCGCACTTCCTGCCCTTCATAAGTAACTACATAGGGGTCCCCCATCGAGCCTAATTTCTTTCCGGAGACCACACACACATCCAGTGGATACTCTGCACTGACTTCACTAGGCTTGGTTTGAGCCTCAGTCTTGGCTTCCGTGCTTTGGTTGCAGGCTACAAGGAGGAAACTCAGCGCGCTGAGGATGACGACGATAATTGATTTCATATTTTGATGTATTGCTTTGAATTGAAAATGATTTTTGAGTGGCCAGCTGCATCATTAAGGCAGCTGGCACACGAAGACTTGATCAAATAGAGAAGCCCAGACAGTGCTACTGACTTCACAGCTTCATCTAGGGACACCTGGTACATACTACCCTAATCTATCAGGTAGTTACGGAGAAACCAAGGATATAGAATCCCTAACCTTGCGACACGGATCTATAGAAATTAGTCCGTCATCACCTCTCGTTAAGGTGTCTGAGGCACACACAAGGTGCCCGATTCTCACAAAAATCGATCAAAGCAAATACACGCAATAACTTTGAGAAAGATTCAAAGGAGGAGGCTGTACCGTGGTAGCTAAGTGCAATAACTTGTTAGGAAGCAGCCTCGTTCTAGGCATGACCTCCCAACCGTGCTTGGCCAACAGGCTTTGCTCATTGGGAGCAGGCAGCTCGGGACTGTCTAGCTGAGCCGACTGATCTTGATGGCAATCACAGAAGCGCGTCCCATCTTTTTCGTGCCCATTATCCCCGGGTTCCTCACCCCCACAACAGGACGAGGTTTGTTCCGTCTGCTGACTCTCAACACCACTGCAACAACACACTGGATTCACCAGTGAGATGGTCATGCTAAGCACTAACAGCAGTTTTGAAATCAGCAACATAGTCGTTAGAGCAAACAGAATTCTGCCTACATACAATGAGAGAAATGCGCCCCAGCTTTATTCCCTCATCCTTCAAAATCATTACACGACGGTATTTGGACCAGTAGTGATACACTCAATGAAAGACTCCGCCGCCGAGAGCTGCTCACAGCCTGGACTGGGTGGGACAACAAAAAAGGACTCATGAGCAACTCATGAGTCCTTTTTTGAAAGGTGGTGGGCAGGACTGGATTCGAACCAGTGTACACTTTCGTGAGCAGATTTACAGTCTACACTGTTACCAGATCTCGCATGATCACCCACGACCTCACAAGAACCCACAACCCCTTGTAGCACAATACATTTTACTACCAATCATGATCACCGGGTGTAGTCAGGGGTATGCAGAAAATACCACACCAGACCCTTCAAAAGTGGCAAGCAAATGGCAAGCAGATCAGCGACCCGGCCCCAGTCCGCCGCCCGGCCACACAATCGAAGACGAGCATCGCGTACTGGAAGGAGAAGATATACAAACCCAAGGCACGCGGAGCATCATGCCCCAACTATTCTGTTCGTTTCTCGTACAAGGGCAGGCGCGAATACTTCAGTCTTGAGTCACCCGACAAAGAGTTGGCTGCACGCAAGGCCAGGGACATCTATCAGGACATCGTGGACTATGGTTGGTTACACGCCCTGGAGACACACCGTCCAGATCTGGCTGACAAGCAGACACCGGACACCAGCACCAAAGGTAAAACTGTCGGAGACCTGATAGAGCACGCCAGCAGGCTGAGTACTGCACGTCCTGAAACTATCAGCACCTATGTCAGGGCCTTCAGGCGCATCGTATCGGAACTAGAAGGACTCTCCATCGCCAAACGCTTTTATGGACCTGCTCACAAAAAATGGGTAGCCAGTGTTGACCAAGTAGAGCTATCACTCATCACCCCTGAGCGCGTATCCGCCTGGCGCGCAGACTACATCAGCCGTCACTCCCAAGATGCCTCAGCTAGGAAGAGCGCCATTACCACCGCCAACAGCTGTATCAGGAACAGCAAGGCTTTGTTCAGCCGTAAGCTACTCCCTCTTTTAGAAAACCTGATAGAGCTACCTACGCCCCTCCCCTTCGCCGAACTTTCACAGCTTAACGCCGGGACGACTCGATACAGGAGCAAGATCGATGCGCGACGCATCTTAGACTTGGCCGACAGACAGCTTAGGACATCTCACCCGAACGCCTATCTGATTCTGCAACTCGCGCTACGCTGCGGTCTCCGGGTAAGCGAAATCGACCACTTATTGTGGTCCTCCATCGATCTCGACTCCTGTACACTTCATGTGCAGGCGACCGCGTACCATCAGCCAAAATCTGATGATTCTGAGGGAGCCATCGACTTGTCCGATAGCACAGTAACCTTATTAGCCGAGTACAAGAAACAATCCTCTGGTATTTTTGTGATCGACTCAGAATCAGCCCCTACAAACAACGATACGCACCGCCGTTACCGCTGCCGCAAATCACTCGACCACCTGAGAAACTGGCTCAGGATGCAAGGTGTCACCGCCAAGAAGCCAATCCATGAGCTGCGCAAGGAAGTCGGATCAGTGATCGCGGCTGAGCACGGCATCCACGCCGCTTCACTATTCCTTAGACACAGTAATATCCAGATCACTTCGAGCTACTACGTGGACAAGAAAAAGCGTATTGTACCAGAGTTCTAGTCCTCTCCTCTCGCAGCCTCTGAAGCCTCGTCATAGATTCTTAGCCATGTTTCCTTGTCCATCGCCTCCCGGGACCAGTCCTTGAATAACTCGAAGTCCTGCGGAGTTACTAGAGCATCGATAAAGCTATCGCTCTTAGGAGGAGTATCCATCGGAGTTTTCTGCCTATGCATGAGCTTTGTAACCGCTATTACATTAACCTTCTTTGCGCCTTCAAAGCCGGGAAAGAGGTCCAGCAAGGACTGGATGCGAGCCTCGTATGCCGCCTTCACCTTGTCTTTAAGATCATGCTTGGCTATGACCTGCTCTATCGCTGTCGACAGGCTGCGGTACATCTTCAGCTCGCTTTCATAGTCGGGAGACATATCCAGCAACATCTCCACCAGCACATTGAGTTTTTGTTTCTCAAGTCTGTGCCTCTTTGGATCTTCCTCGTGGCGCATGCGATGGCTCAAGTATTCGGCTTTGGAGTCCTCGCTGTACCTCTTCAAGGTGAGCTTGCCGGGCATCACATGGACGGCGTGCACACTTTTCTTACCTGCTAGCCCCTCCTCCTCCCTCTGCAGTGCAGCCCTCAGGTCCTCGCCAGACTTGTAATCGCCGGTAAACAATACCTTACCTTCGGACATTTTCTTCACTACATGCTGCTCCTGCTCCCACTCCGGCCCGAAAGCCTCATACACATCCGTGACATCAAAGCCGGGCTGAATCCATGCGCCATGCTCTTTCCGTATAGCTTCGGAAAGTTTTCTAGAAACCTTCGCTCTTCCTCGCTCGACCGACCCGATATAGGGGCCTGAAAACCCCGCTACCAGATTACGCTGTGACAACTTCAGAAGCTCTCTCAACTTTATCAAGGCATGTTGTTCGTCTGTTTTACTAGCTCTCATGACAGCCGGATCATATCTGTCTCGATCTCAAATGGAAACATAATATGAATATTGTTTCCAAAATAATTTGCATGATCCCCTATGTGCTGCTATGAATGCTTCACACTGGACGACGAGCACCAGTAGAAGACTGAAGGTTTAATCTGCTCGCTATCTAGTACCACAAAACATGTACAAAGACAAAACAAAGCTGATCACTCGCAGGCATGCTTCTCAACGACTGGGAGTATCCATCTCCACACTCAAGAGGATGGAGCAGCGTGGACAACTCCAGCCCATATTGGTAGGTGTTCGCTCGATACGCTACCGGGAAGAAGACATCGAGGGATTAGCAAACAACCAGCCATAGAGAAAGATGGCACAACACGGCAGCCCCAGACAGACGACAGAAGGGGCTGCCATTATTTTTCTGCTATATGCACGCTCAGCACGTGGGGTACCAGACACGCTCGCTCGACGCAGTACCACCACTCCCCGTCCCCTCTTACTGTCATCCGCTCGGGCTCTAGCTGTGCCCTTACACAGATACGGGACGCTACAAGGTCAGGCCTGATCTCCAGCTCCAGTTCGTGGAGTCCGGGTGAGAGGAGTTCGCTCGAGAGAATAGTGATTCGTCGGCTACCTGGCATCTGCCTGGAAAGAAACCGGGGGTGAGATTTCATCCTATTGTACCAGATGGTTTTCCGGGTACAATGTCCTTAATCAGGAAATGTGGCGCCGCACAACCTGATGTCCTAGACCCTTAGAGAGTTACAAGGACGATAGATTCCTATATACGCACGCACGCCAAACTAGAAAAATCATAGTTGCACGCGCGTACGCATATATACTTTTTATCGTCCTTGTAACTTATTGACCCTCTAAGAGATCCTGTTGTGCGACGCCGGTTTCTTCGGTACCACAGTTATCCCGGAGAAACTCGGACTTGAGGTAGACCTTGTGGTGCCAGTGAAACCTTATATCACCGAGTACAGTGTCCTTAATCAGAAAATGTGGCGGTGCTAAGCAGGATATTCTAGAACCTTAGATAGTTACAAGGACGATAGATTCCTATATACGCACGCACGCCAAACTAGAAAAATCATAGTTGCACGCGCGTACGCATATATACTTTTTATCGTCCTCGTAACCTATTGACCCTCTAATAGATGCTGCTTAGCACCGCCGGATTCTTCAGTGCCACAATTATCCCGGAGAAACTCGGACTTGAGGTAGACCTCGTGGTGTTCTTCTTTGTCGAAGATAAGCACGAAGTCACTAGGGTCTATATCGTCAGGATTGTGCCCGGCAGCTACTTTACAACCAGCGAGCGTATCGAGAAGCCCATGAGTAGATACGCATATTTCGGCATCCTGTATGGTCAGCATGTTACCCAAAAATACAGACTGCCTCGAGCGATATTGTCACCAGCCCCTCGTACCTTATCTCATCGACACCCGGAGGAAGCCTCCCTATGAATATCCGCGTGTCGTAGATCGCATATGGAAGTAGTCTCGCTCGTAGGACACCAACAACGGTTCATGGCACGTTCAAGATACTGGCTCCATGACTCATCCCGCTTCACACTCCTTACGTTCTGCCGCGACCTTCCTGCTTTGCGCATGGGTGGCTATCTTGGCCATGGCTCCTGCTTGCATACGCGCTGGCACCATTGGGCCGCTTACCTACGAGCTTGTCGATGATACCTCGGTGACCATCACCTTGTGCGAGCGTAATGTGTCAGGTCCGGTGACCATCCCGGCGGACATCGAGGGGCTCCCTGTCACGACCATCGGCTATCAGGCCTTCGACAGATGTACACAGCTCACTTCGGTAATCATCCCCGAGGGCGTGACCACGATAGGCATCACCGCTTTCTCCAACTGCCCGGCCCTCACGGGTGTAGAACTGCCCTCCACCGTAGAGACCATCGGTCTGGGAGCCTTCTCGAACTGCACGCTGCTGGATAACGTGATACTGCCGCAGAATCTGACATCCTTGGGTACGAGCGCATTCTCAGGATGTACCAGCCTCAGCTCTATAGCCATCCCATCCGGCATAACGACCATCCCCGAATCACTCTTCCGGGGATGCTCCAGCCTGTCGAGCGTATCACTACCTGCCGGGCTGGACGTGATCGAGAACCAGGCCTTCCAACACTGCTCCAGCCTCACCAGCATTACTCTGCCGGACAGCCTTGCCTCTATCGGTTTGGAGTCATTCCGTGGATGCACCCTATTGGAGACCTTAACACTGCCGAGCGGTCTGTCTTCCCTGGCCACTGCCGCCTTCGCCGGGTGTCCCAACTTACAATCCATCGTTCTTGAACCCGGCAACACCAGCTATACGAGTGTCGACGGAGTCATCTACACGGCAGACATGAAGAAGCTCGTCGTCGCTCCCGGTGGCTTGGCTAGCCTGGGGAACTTTACGGTGCCAGCAGGAGTTACGACCATAAGCGACCACAGCTTCAGCTCCTGTACCCACCTGACCGGCATCACCATCCCGGGATCGGTGTCCTACCTCGGTGAATTCGCCTTCGACAGCTGCGACAGCCTGGCTAGTATCACGATCCCTTCGAGCGTTACAGAGATCCTCACGGGGTGTTTCCGGGACTGCAGTTCACTGGTCGCCATCAGTCTGCCTTCAAGTATCAGCAGCCTTGAGCCATCAGCCTTCACAAACTGCTCAAGCCTGTTGTCCATCCAGACAGACCCGGCGAACAACACCTACACGAGCGTGGACGGAGTGTTGTTCAGCAAGGATGCCACTACACTAGTACGCTACCCGCCCGGCAGACCAGGACACTACAACGTACCTCCCGGAGTACTCTACATTGGCTCGGATTCATTCGTCACAAGCCACAAGCTAACTTCAATAGCTTTCCCCGGAGGACTGCAGGGCGTTCTATACGGGGCCTTCCAGTTATGCGAGGGCCTGACCAGTATAGAGCTTCCCGAAGGAGTCCAGACAGTGGGCGCCTATGCCTTCAGCAAGTGCTTCCTCCTGACTACCGTGTATCTGCCGGACACCGTGACGACCCTCGGGTACGCCACCTTCCAAGATTGTTGGAGTCTCGAAACCGTACACCTGTCCGAAGGCATCACCGCGATCCAGGACCGCACCTTCGAATGGTGTCAGAACCTGCAGCACATCGTCATCCCGGGTGGAGTGGAGACACTCGGCAGCTATGCCTTCAAATTATGTTCGTCGCTGAAAAGTGTCGTCCTTCCTGCATCGGTCACGTGCATCGAGTTCCTGACCTTCGACGGATGTAGAAACCTGGAGAGCGCCTACTTCCTCGGGAATGCTCCGGAGGCCTACGGGACACAGGTCTTCTTCACAGCGTACAGTCCGGGCTTCACCATCTACTATCTCAGCGGTAACACCGGGTTCGATGTCGAGCCGTGGACGCAGTCACCTGGATACCCGGACGCCCCGGGAACGGTAATGTACAATCAGGTGGAAATCGACCAGAGTACCTACCCGGCGGCCAGCTGGCTTCTGCAGCACCGGGTCGACTACACCAGTTCGCTCAATTCGGACACCAACGGGGACGGGGTCACCCTGCTGATGGAGTACGCGCTCCAGCTCAACCCAAACACAAGCAACCGCAACAACCTCCCGGGCATCGAGCTGGCCGAGACCACAGCTGGACTAACCTTCCGGGGTGACACCCCAGGCATCACCTACGAGGTGTGGACCAGCACCAACCTGACCGACTGGACTCAGGATGGCGTCACCCTCTCTCCACCCGGGGAGGATGGTATCCGTACCGCGACCATCGAGCGTAGCGGACGGAACAGGGCCTTTCTGCAGCTGCGGGTGTCGGAGTAACACACCTTCACCTGCTGGTCCTTGACCTCCTCGATGGCAGCGTCCCATCCCACCAGCTCCCCTGTCTCAGGATCCTCCACGTGCGCCACGTCCTCCTCGGGCTCGTGGTTGCCTCGGGTGGAGGTGTGCCTGTGCACGGTCACCCTGCGCGGGTCCTCGCCACGCTCGATCTGGTCCAGGGTTATCGGCACCAGACATCTGTCCAGGTAGATGGTCAGGGATACGATCTTGCGCTCTTCGCTCTGGTCGTAGTTGATGTTCTCCAGTATGCCCTGCGACCCGTTCACATAGGACAGTGCCACGTCGTTCTTCAGCAGCATCACCCGGCAGCCGATCTTCAGGGACAACGTGGATCGCATGATCGTGGTATCGCACAGTTGTTTGCGAACCACCTCTCGTGTCATGTTCCCCCTTATATGGTTGTCTCGTATGTCGAATATGGCCGGGATATGGATGGGGTCGCCAGGGAGCTTGGCCAGGTGGTACTGGTTCACGGAGTCCACCTTCCTGTTGTACGGGGTGATGAAGGTGGCCTCGCTCAGTTCGTCTGCAGGCACCAGGCATCCTCTCAGCAACTCCCATTGCTCGGGTGTGGGAGGATCTCCCATGCGGATACGGTTGAGCATCTCCACAAAGGGGCCGTCTGCCTGCCTGTATACCTTGGTGAGTGCCACGCACTTGATGTTGGCGGACACCCACGAGTGGGAGTAGAACGCCCAGTCGAAGTATCCGTGGTCCGCTGACGATACCGGGGGAAGCTGCATGAAGTCTCCCATGAACAGGACCTGGATACCTCCGAACGGCTCGTCGATGTCCAGTACCCTTCTCAGGAAGAAGTCCACGTAGTCCTCCGGGATCTGGCGGGCGAGGGAGACGACTTCGGCGGGGGCGTGGTGTGTAGCGGGCGCTGTACCTGATGTTGCAGAGGTCGCCGCGTGATTTATCACGCGGCATCATCTCCTGCGGGAGCTGGTACGGGGCCTCGATACACACCTCAACTCGGGATTTCGGCCCTAAGGGTGATGCGCTGTGACCCCTTAACGCATGTTTCACTTATTCCGGGAAAAATGAAACATCCAAAAACACGAATCTGTTGATATAACAATGACTTACGTGTTTCACTTTGGGTCTAGTACAGAACAAAGTTTAGTCTCACTTTTTACCGAGAAGTGAAACAGCCCTGAAAAGCCTGTATAAAGACCTCCACAAAACTACTCCAGCTCGTCGGAGTGCTTGGCAAGAAAGGCCATGACTTCGATCACTTTCATCGATATCTGCGTCTCCCTCTGGCGGCAGAGATTCATCTCCCTCTGGATGTAGTCGGCCTCTATCTGGCTACTGGCATAGGAATAATTTCTACCCAGTTGAGCCAGCCTAGCCCTTACGGCATTCATCTCCTCCCTCATGAGTTCCAGCTGGAGGCGTATCTGGATCAGATCGGCTTCTGTGATCTTGTCCTGCCGGGGGATGACTGGAGCGGCCACTTGTTCTGGCAGTTGGTATTCCGGCATCTGTACTTGAGGATTAGCTGCCGCGTGAGCCTGAGGCTCTTCCACGTAATTAGGCAGGAATACTCCCAATAAAGCAGCCAGCGTGATCACCACACTAGCAGAGACAACTCCAGTGCGTTTTTTCTCGGCAGCACCCTGTCCTGCCACCAGAGCCCCCAGCCACGAACCCTCCAGGATGGGTTCTCCCCTCAAGGTATTTATTCTCCACACCAGCGGCTTGAATAGCCGGTATCCCAGAAAGATCAGCGCTATGCAACCAGCGTTGTACAAGGCACTGGCAAGCCATTCCGACCGCAGAAGAAAGCTGAACACATAGCAGGTAAGCCCCCACAGAGCCGCCCAGACAGTAGCTAGTCGTAGTGAATCATCCTGCGACTCTATTTCACAGTGCTTCTCCCAGCTCTCGATACTTTTCACCAGACCTCGCAGACTGACAAAATACCACCATATATGCCACAGCGGAATAAAAAGCGGGTACACTGCTTTTCTTGGCCCCATCGTCCTGAATTGCGCAGGGATGCTTCTCCAGCACCTGAAGAAAACCACTATGTGCATCAGCCCCATAATACCAAACACCGCCAGTGTCACCAGCATGCCCAGTATCAGCAGCCCATCGGGTATTATTCCTTCTCCCATCAAGACAATATGCAGGAGAAGAAAACTGGCTACCCCAGCCAAGGTGAATTTCTCGATACTGTTCCAGAATTTCAGTGAGACGAACGACTTGAGCTGCTCACGGCTTGCCTCCGCCGAAGGGTCGGAGTTCCAGGTCGCATGCTTCAGGCTTTCCGGAAGATCGGTCTTCACCCCTTCAGTCTGATCCATCCGGGGTAAGGACGGCAGTACATCCTTCATGGGCTCCTTCAGGCCTACTACCTCATCAAGAGGCAGCCAATCATCACCTCCTGCACAGGCAACCAGTGTCTCTCCTGTGATCACACCGAGATCTGTGAATCTCTCCAACTCCGTCAGGGGCAACGGGCCGACAGGCTCATTGTCAGCCCCCAGGTAATAGTAAACATCAGCCATAACCGTTCTTTCTAATTTAAGTTGGCTATCTTCCTATCTATCTCACCAATCTGAACGTTGATGACATAAGAACGTTGGTCGATTTGGAAAATCTGCTGCCGTATCGCATAACAACGTGCCTGATGCTTGTCTTGTTGCTGGCTTGCAGCGGCAGAATCTATCAGGCCCCCCAGAGCCTGACCGGCATTATCATTCACGAGTCCTCCTAGAAACTGACCACCACCTCGCTCCCCAGCATTGTAGGCTTGGCGTCTGAGTCGGTCTACCTGCTGGAACTCCCACTGCAGGTTCTGCTTCTGTTGTAGCAAGGTACGCTGCTCTGTTTGTAGCTGCGCTTTTTCGTTTCTTAGCTCCCTGAGTTCCTTGTCATTGGAACACGATATCTGGGTTCCAAACACAATAAGACTCAAGACGACTACCACACTTCTTACGATCACTTTCATTTTTACAGAGGGATTAAAATGCTCCTATATCGGAGCAATAGCAGCAAGATAAAACGTTAGGGTCAAGCTCCATTTCCGGAGCAATGACCAACGACAACACCAGCCAGAACCTGCTAGGAACACGCATCAGCAAGATACGTAGCGAAGCTGGCATGACTCAGGATCAGCTGGCAGGTGCATGCAACCGCCTAGGCTGGGACATCAGCCGGGCAACCCTCTCCAAAATCGAGTATGGCATCCGTCGGCTCAATGACGCCGAGGTGCTCCTGTTAGCCGCAGCTCTCAAGACCTCCGTGGCGGAACTCTATGAAGGGCTGACTGCCGCCAAGGCCCTCCCGGTAGCTAGGCACAGTAAGTCGTAGCCCTAGATGTTACCGAAACGAAAAGCTTTGATGTCTGGCGAAGCCATATCCTCGACAAAAGCAACGAGTAGAGCATGGTATACATAGTAGGACCACTCACTAAATATGCGGTTACAAACAATTTCTTATATGCGCTTCATCCTTCTCTTATTGGGGGTATACATCCCTTCCTTGGTCTCAGCTGAGGATTCCAAATTGGATAATTATCACTACACCCATTGTATTGCCTATCGCACCAAGGTTGGACAAAAGCATATATGGATTCAGAGCCTTAGGCTGAAGGATCAAGCAAATGTAACAACCCGTACAACGAAACCGCCCAAAACGAATCCCATAGATATTAAGGATTTTGTAAAGCTCTGGTCTGGCACTCATGAAATCAAAGATTTTAAAAAGTGGTCGTATGAAGATATTAGGTACAACGATATTACAAAGGGCCATTTGATAATGACCTTTAGCAGATCACAACCAACTGGAAGACATCAGCAGACTCGAATGTTTTTCATTCCCGATGACCAAGTTTCTGATCAATTAAGGGTGTGGATTTCCCAGCTAGTTAAGCAATCTGAAAACACACAAAAAGGTGCCAAACCTGTTGAATCCTTGATTCCTAAAGGCTAACCCCTGAGAACACAAGTAAGCTAGCACGTAGTAGAAAAACCGCCTGATAGAGCCGTCGTCCAAGTGTTTATTCCATGAGCTACTCCGCTGTCTTCCTCATACTCGTAATTCCTACTGTAGTAGCGATCACGGTTGGTTCAGTCCTGCTAAGACGAGCGTTCTCGCGATCCAAGGTGCTGCCGGAAGAGGTGGCGCTAGCGTCGGCTTGGATTTTCGTTGTCGGTAGTTTGGTATGGCTGGGCGTATTTCTCAGCGGGTCCACTCTTCTCGGATTTGGGGCGCCGTGGACATGGATAACAGCAGCTCACTTTGCCTTTGCAGGCTACGGTGCACTAACTGTGACAGCTCTTTCATGCCGCATGGTAGTCAGCAGGCGGGCACTGGCCATTCTACGCTTCCTTTTGTTAGCCCACCCGGTGGCATATTTGGTGACAGCGGCCGGAATCCTTGGTTATCGCTACTGTGACGAGATCGCAGCGACAAGCTACGCGGTGATCTTTACGGTACAGTGGATTGCTGTTGTATTTGGGCGGCCAGTGCGCATCGCCTGCAGGCCGTTACGGCTAGTGATCGTGGCACTCAGCGTACCACTGGTGACGATGGTGCCAGCGCTGGCGTGGGCCTGGGGAAGACCGGTCTTCGACATACCTGAAATGGTACGCTACCATGGAATCGTAAACGCGCTTGGCCACGTCGGGCTTGGTTTTGTAGCATTTGCTTGGGGGCGTCCGCCTTCACACTCCTCCCTGAAAGGTCACTCATTCTGAAATGCAAATCTTTAGCCTACACCTTCTGGAGACTACAGCTGCGACCACGCTCGGTGTCATGCTGCGCCCTCCCACCAGGCGGAATACAGCCGGGCTGCTCCATGCGGAGTGCATGGCGGCCATGAGATTGGGCTCGCCCATCCTTTCCCCGGCACGCCTGCAGATGCGGAAGCTTGCGGTATTCGCCTCTTGGGAGAGTGAGCAGGCACTGGATGATTACCTGACAGGAACAAAGCTGGGGCGCAAGTTGGCCGAGGGGTGGCATGTGCGGCTGGAGTTTCTCCGCCAATGGGGGGAGTTTTCTGACTTCAAAGACCTACCCCCAGCGGTGGTAGATGCAGATCCGGAGCAGCCAATCGTCGCGGTTACGCTGGCACGCTTGAATCTTACCCAACTCTCCCGCTTCATCCATTGGGGGAAGCCTGTGGAGGAACTTGTGCGTGACCACCCTGGCACGACTCTGGCTATGGCTGCTGTACGCCCACCCCGCACCTTTAGCACCATCTCTGTATGGCGTTCCCAGCGGGAGATGACTGATATGGTTCACGGCAGGAACTCTTGCCCGGGAGCAGAGCGGCATGCCATGGCCGAACGTAAACATAAGGACTTCCACCACAAATTCACCACCTTCCGCTTCCGCGCCATTTCTGAGCACGGCAAGTGGCGAGGAAAGAGTGGCATTGTTCCAGCGAAAGAATAGACTGACAAGATTCTAGAACCATCAAGGTAAATGTCATCGACATGCCCCCGGACGTCCCATTCATGACCTAGCCTCAAGTGCGTTGTCTGCTCCAAACAGAGTCTGTTGGACAACAGTAAAGGTCATGATAATGGGGATAAATGTTAACCCAAAAAACGAGTATTCCACACTCGACACCATGTTGCGCAATCCCTTACCCTACATAAGAAATTTAACCAAAACGATCACCTCAAATCCGCCGATCCCTGCGAGTGCATATTAAAAACGGGTAAGTGATCTAATACTGTTATGCTAAGAAATCCTCGCTATGAACTACCACGACTGGACTGAGTGCGCGAGGGCGTTTTCGGAAGGACTCCGGATGCTACCTGGCGAGATCGACATCACCATTGAGATTGATCCGCCACTCGAGTCGCAGCAGATTGATAAGCTGGCTGCCCGCTGGCCGAATGGATTGCCAGCTTCTTTGCGGCAACTTTGGAGTGAGGGCTCTGCTAGAGTGAATTGTCCCTACGTTTGGACTCCGTCGCCTGACGAGCTACCGAGCCTAAACGAGGTGTTCGAGGACAACGATTATATTTACGGTGGAGCACGATTCGAGCATGCTGAACAGATCTATCCGGGCAACTCGGGTGCCGACGCTGACGACGAATACATGGCGGATGTTGTCGGCAAGGCAGGCTTGGAGCTTTGGTGCAGATGCGCAGTGTTCCTGCATGTCGGCAATGGTGACTGCCTCGGTCTAGATCCTGAGAGAGATGCTGAAGATCCGCCGGTGGTCTACCTCGTTCACGACGATGATGAGAGTAGCGTGATCTCGCCCTCATTCTCTGATTTCTTGGCCGCGTGGCAGGAGCTTTGCTACATCGGACCTGAGTTCTGGCTGCTTGATTACTGGATTGATGGGGATCGAGGAGCCATTGACACTACGAAGCACAAGACTGCGGAGCTCCACAGGTTGCTCAGGCGGCGCCCACAAACAACCAAGGCATAACAAGACATTGCTCTCAACACCTGCCCCGCCGCTAGTTCAATTCGCCATGACCATTCAACCTTCAACTGACAGTCGAAGCCTCGCTACCGGGCTGATGTGAGAGGACTTCGACGTTCTCTCTACCCCAAAATTAGCACACTGCCGGCCTCGATGACCTTCATCAGCCGCCTCCGCAATTTCCATCCTCCCCGTGTTATAAATAAACGATAGGGGGAGCGTAGCTCCTACTCTACTCGACGCCGCTGGCCATCTGGTCATGCGGTGTTTTTCGTTTAATCCAACCAGAAAGGAAACAACACGATGGCCATCAACCTGACCACCAACTACTCGAAGAAGCTGGGGCTGCCCGGCTATTCTTCGCATTCGTTCTCGGCCTCCATTGAGGTGGAGATCTCATCCGCTGCCGACATACCGCAGGAGATCGCCCGCTTGTACGCGACACTCCAGCAAAACGTCGACCAACAGATACTGCAGCCAGGGTTCGTCCCGCCGGGTGACTACGGTATGGAGACCAACACTGCTTCCGCTGTGACTCCTCAAGCACCAGTTCAGCAGCAGACACAGCAGCCAGCTAACGTGGTGAACATGCAACAGCCTAGCTGGGTGTGCTCGCCCAAGCAACGTGACCTGATCAACAAGATCATCGACGAGCGTCGCATCGATCCCGGAGAGGTGGAGCTTCTGGCTGACCAGCGCTTCGCCAAGTCCCTGCACCAGCTCAACAAGCTGGAGGCGTCCGGGCTGATCGACCTGCTCTTCGAGCTATACCCAGCCCCGCGTAAGCAGGCGAGGAAAGGAGGAGCGCGATGAGCGCCCTTGCCAAGCCTGTGGAAGAACGTGTGCCGGATGTAACCCATGCACTGGAGTACCTGTCCGCCTCACGCTTGTCGTGCTGGCAGCAGTGCAGGAGGAAGCACTACTTTCGCTACATCGCCCGTATCCCCTCGCAGAGCACGCCAGCCCTTCACCTGGGCAAGGTCGTGCATGCCGTGCTCCAGCGTTTCAACCACTGGCGCTGGAGCAACGAGAAACACCAGTACGAGGAACTCAGACTGGTACTGGACGAAGCATGGGACCGCGAGTTGCAGAAGAACCCGGTCGACTGGGAAGACGACGAGGTGGCACTCGACATCCGGGACAAGGCATGGGCTCTGATAGATGCCTACGTCTCTTCCAGCCTAATCAATGAGGATGACTCCATAGCTGGTATCGAGGTACGCCTCGACGCCGAGCTGGAAGAACTTCCTCCGCTGATGGGAATCCTCGACCTCGTGCATGGGGACCGCCGTATCGTCGACTACAAGACGGCGGCCAAGTCACCGTCAGACGGATGTGCCAAGCTTGTGCACAGTACGCAGCTTGGAGTCTACGCCATCCTCTACCGTCACTGTACGGGTGAGAAGGAATGTGGTCTTGAGCTGCACCATCTGGTGAAGACCAAGGTTCCCAAAGTGCACGTCACCCGGATGGATCCAGTCTCCGACGAGGAGATAGCCAACACCATCGAACTGATGCATAGACATGTGGAGGCGGTGAAGTCGGGTGACTACACCTGCTCGCCTTCCTTCATGTGTGCCGGGTGTGAGTACCTGGCCGAGTGCAAGGCGTGGAAAGGAGCGGCGGCATGAAGCTGTTACTACCCGTACTTGCACTGTCTCTGGCTTTCACCAGCTGCAAGCAGGAGGAGAAAAAGAAACCTCCTGTACAGCGTGAGGTCATCATCCAGGCCCCGGACTACAACCCGCTGGGTGAAGGCATCAAGGTGCTGGCCATTTCACTGATCGCGGTCGCCCTCATCCGGGGCATCGCCACCATCATGAAAGAGAAAGGAGACCGCCATGGGAAATAGAAGGCACCGCAGGAGAAACAGCCTGCCGCCCACATACAGTGCCTTTGCTGGTATCTGTTACATCGCGCTCATCCTGTGGATCATCAAGGACCTGTGGGTGGTAGTACTCGCCTTGCTGGCGATCATCTACCTGCTGCTGAAGATCGACCGCAGAAACCGCTGAGCCACGTACAAGGAAGCACGCCTTCCTTTTGGATAACAAACAAGACTACGCGAAAGAGCCGCGACTCCATCCCAGGAGCGCGGCTCTTCGCATTTCAAAAACCATCAACATGAGAAAGAAGACCGATGAATAACATTATCGAAATCGACAACCACAGACGTAACGCCAACCCGAACCTCCTGCTGCACTGCGGAGCCAATACCGTGGAGCGGGGTGACGTCTACCGCATCCCCACACCGGCATCGACCATCACCTGGTATCCCATGCCTCACCGGCACCTGCTGGAGGAAGTGGAAAGCCAGCTCTGGGACAGCGGACTGGAGATCCTATCCGAGACCCACGCTCTCAGCCATGAAGGCGCACGTTACTTCGGCGTGATCGAAGTGGCGAAGCACGGCTCGACCCACGAGGACTACAGCTGGGTGATCGGGATCAGGAACTCGCACGACAAGACCTTCCCGGCTGGCCTGGTGGCAGGCACGAGAGTCATGATCTGTGACAATCTCGCGTTCTCCGGGATGGTGAAGATCCAGCGCAAGCACACTCGCTTCGCCGCCCGGGATCTGCGCCACCTGACCAACCGGGCCATCGGAAAGTTAGGAGACAGGCTGCAGAGCATGGACGAGCGCATATCGCTCTACAAGCAGTCGCGCGTAACCGACCTACAGGCACACGACTTGATCGTACGTGCCGTAGATGCCGGGGCGATTACCAACTCACAGATACCGGAGGTTGTCGGCCAGTGGCGCAAGCCCGACCACGAATGTTTTGAACGTCGAACCGCCTGGAGCCTCTTCAACGCCTTCACCGAAGCCACGAAGAAGATTTCACCCGAGCTACAGGTGAAACGAGGAGAAGCCCTCCAAGGCCTGTTCGACGCCAAATACGCATTGTGTTAGTAAATAAACAACCTATCCCCCTGACACCATGCCGTACCTCCCTCCGGGGAGGTGCGGCATTTTTTTAGCTTCATGAAGAATGCTGATAATTTCCTGCACCTCTGATTCAAAGTATAGCTTCATGAATTCTTGCTTTGCTATATCCAGACCTTCTTTGGTTTTTCTTTCATTGGATCACACTATCAGTGTCACCCTATATATCTCTCATGAAACGCTCACGAACTGATAGTTTGGAAAAGATTACAGGTTGAGTTTCATCAAGGATACTGCTAATCATGGAGCCCGCATCGCAAAACAATGCACTACGGTAGCAGATCGATTATCGGACCAGCAGAATGAATCAGGCGAACTCTTCGCCTTCCTCCAACAACGCGCCTTCCGGGGCGAACCGTAAGCCATGGATACCACAGCCTTCATCAAGCTCATCAATGAGTCCGATCTAGCGGATCCCAAGAGCCAACAACAGATCCCTAAAGACTTACCGAGCAAGGGCCTTGGGTTGAGCGAATCCGACCCCAAGTTTTTGAAGCAATTCGGGGCTTTATTGTTCACGGCTGAATCACCCTACGAGGAGCTCTACCGGTTCACCTTTCTGCTGGGGGCGGCGAATCCAGACACCTCCATACTCCTTTGCAACTTGTGGAACCATTACCTTTCACAGCTTGAAGAGGAAGAGAGATCCCGACATCTTGAGAATCTAATAGCTGTTGATCAGAGCACATTCTTTCAGATCTTACGTTTGTTTCCTGGTACAGCGCTCCTGCTTACCCTTACCGATACATTCACCACATCCTGGTTCCCTCGGCTCTTGGAGAAAGCCAGCGGAGACTTGGCGAACGGTCCATTGTTCGACTACTTCGAGAAATGGTTCGAAGCTGACCATCAACGGGCAGTTAAGGCGATTCTAGCATGGCGTGATTCTGCGGATGACAAAGGCATCGAACTGGCAGCACAGGCTTTGGGAACTCTGCGGGATTCAGCGCCAGAATTCATCGAAGCCACTTCCAACAAATTCCGACAATCCAGACGCCCAGAAGACCGCACGCTCTTCGTTCGCTCGTGGCGCACGACCATCATCCTGTCACTCCCGTCTTCTACAATCCTCAGCAAGTTGTTTAGGGACATAAACCCCTCATTAGCCAATGAGCGGGAAGACGGGCTTCGCCTTGTCTGCGTGCTCTTCTCCAGACCATGCGATTCAACCAGCTTATCCCTGGCCTCCGAATGGCTAAAGAGCTTGGAATTCTCAGCTCTTGTCCCCGTCGAGCAATATATTGTAGCTGACTCACTCGCACGAGGCTGGAGAAACGAAGGCGATGCTTTCACGCCGGAGAATCTGCTACCACTCAGTCACCTTTTAATCGAACTCCAACCGATAGCCGATGAACACAAAGGGATCTGGGCCCGTGTTGCAGAAACAGCTGCGGCGATATACAGAGCAGATGAGGAACAATTTAAGTCTCTTTGCAGTGATCTAATCGAACGAAACCCCTACGCTCTTGAGTCGATGTTTTCCAATAGAGCGGGCTACTCGGGCGATGAGTCGCGGGGCATCCTCGCCACGCTCTCTACGTTGGTCACTGACTACATATTCTCCCCAGAGCGTTCAGCCAGACAATACGGATTCCAACTCCTGAAACTCTGTCCAGACTACAAGTTTAATGATGAAGTGCTTGGCTGCTTTTGTGATGAATCCGTTGCTTTAGCGATGTTCGAGACCCGTCATATCTACATGGAAGGAGCTGGCACCATGCGTTTCCTACTTTCTCTTCTGCCGCGCATCGAAAGCGGATCAGAAGATCTCCAGATCGCTTATACGGGTGAATTGGTCTATCAAGCATGCAACCTGCCTGGGTCTACAGCGCCTCTGCTCAATGAAGCTGCGGAAAATTCGAACTTGGTGAAATCGGTGATAGCCAAAGTGGACGCTTACTTTGACGGTCTTCGCGAGGCCGCCAAGAGCCCAATCGGTCAGATGATCGTGCCGGGACACAGACTAGCCGCACGGGTCACCACTCGTCGTAGAGCGAAGGCAATCAATGACGGCATGAAACAGGCAAGTTCGCTGCTCAAATTCTTCAAGCCGTCCAAGATTATATACGGGTCGGAGGGCTTTAGTTCATTTTACAATGGAGCCTTGACGCCATCAACCCCTTTCCAAAGCATTTCAAACAGCATGGAATTCCCGCGACTCGATATAAGCGATGCAGACGGGAGAAAACTTAAAAACATCTCGATCAGGCAGCATCAGGATCTGTTGGCCGCATCACTGCGCAGAAAGGAGAAAACCTCGTGAGTTCGGCGTCCAACACAGATTACCTCAGCAACTATCTTCACAGCCTGAGTGAGGAGACTGCGGCAACAAAGAGAGGCCCCCGCTATGGGCTGGACAGGGTTATATCTCAGCTGGAATTGGAAGCAGGCAATACACCAATACGCATCCCATATTTCCGAGAGGGACGTGATCAGCTACCCCAACCAATCAAAGAAAACGAGCACGGCATCGACTTCGCATTCCTATCTGAGGACCGCACCAAACTGCGCATCTTTGTCCTCAAGGCGAAGAAGCTAACATCAAGGACATTCGTCGACGAACGAACTTCCTCAGACCTCCAGCGAGCATCGTTTCCTGATCTACGGGACAGTCGACTAGCAGATGTAACAGAGGTAATCGTGATACTAGCTTACAATAAAGATGACGCCGAGGAAGGAATTGAAGACTACGAGCGCCTCTGTTCCGGAATGGGCACCAAAATCGGCGATAACGCGATTAGGAGTTTTGAGCGGTGGAACCTGACGACCCTGACCGGGCTAGTCGAACAACACTTGATGAGCCCATCTCTCCTCCCGGAAAACCTCTTCAGAAAGTTCACCTATCTTTGCGGCCAACTTGAGGAATTTGATGCGATGTCGCCCTACTGGAGAGAGTTACTGATCCCAGAGTGGAAAGCCTTCCTGGCGACAGTTCTCGCCTCGCCATCTGACGAGCGATCAATGCGGATGGTGCCAGTCCTTTTGATTATCCTGAAGAATCATCTCAAAAAGGATGCCAAGGATGAACCCACGGGCGGAGCTATCATCGGATGGATTGATCTCATAGAATGGGCCGTTCTTGCAGTCTGGGAAACTGGCAAGCGCGTGTCCGAAAAAGACCAAAAGAAAGCGGGCGATGTTGTCATGGATGTGACATACAAGTTCTACTTCGACACGCTACACACCTTCTATCAGGAGAACGCCCACCATCTGGCGGCGGAAGATTCGCTGATGATCGAAGACGGTCTGGCAAATGATGCCGCCAGCTCATACCTCGCATTCTGGCATCTGGGCCGTCTTGGGCTACTCTCAATGATGACTCATGAGTTGCTAACCGAAATAGACGACAAGGAAGCGCTAGAACTGCTCGAAAAACACCTCGGTGAATGCACTGACTGGATAGAGGCATTCAGGAACGCTAACCCAGCCTGTTGTCGTCCCATGTTGGATATTCAACACATCGAGATGTTCTTAGTGTGGCGCGCTTTGGGTTCCGTCGGCAAAGGTACAGAAATCGACGATTGGCTGCAAGAGACCCTCACCCGACTCAGACTTAGGCAGTTCAAAATCAGTGATCTACCCTGGATCGATTTCAGGAATTCATGGGAATCACTTTTTGAATCTCTGGTGGATATTGAGCCAGCCCGTCCCGAATCGCTACCAAGCTATTTGCTCCTGATGTTGGCGGAGATCCTCTCCTTGAGTTCCCCCGAGGAAGGCAGCCAACTGATGAGGGAGCATATCATCTCGCTCACCAGAGACGCACCCGAGAATGCGGACTTCACAGCTATCGAACTCATGGGCTGGCTACCTCCACATAGCTGGTTCGACGAAATCATCTCAGGCCCCGTTCAATCAGGGCATGGAGTACCCTTCCATCTAGACCGTGACGCGCCTGAACAATCTGTACGGAATTTCGTCGAGGCAACAAAGTTCCCCGATGAGATCGTGGCGAAGGTAACAGGAATGCAGTCGATCTACGTCCTTGCCTGCCTTAAACATCAAAGCCCACTTCCATCATGGTTCTGGCGGTCACTTTTCGCGTCCAACGTGGAGGCTGAGCGTCCCTCACACCGAGGGTCGATGATTTAGCGCTTACGATACCCGGCATGACCAGCCGGGACAACCTGCGCGAGCTGCTGCCGAAAGCCTGGATCGCCCTCCTGCAGGCCGGGTCTGCGGCAGCCAAGGCAGCCTGAGTCATAAGTGCCGTAGTCACCAACATACGACTCTTATGAAAACTGACGTTGCAACATCTGCGCCAAGCTAAATCAAAGGGGCCTCTATTGAGCGCTTACGCGGCACCAGCCAGGGCTACTTCTGGATCTACACCAGCCCACAGGCCGGAGTGCTCTACGACTGGCACGCCAGCCGGGCCCACGGTTGCCTGGACAAGGTACTCTCGGGCGGAGGGCAGCCCTTCGCAGGTCTCATTGTTACCGCCTCTCACACCCTCTCTACCGCAGTTACCACCTGAAACGTAAGCGCTAAATCATCGACCCTCGGTTTGCGCTTCGCCGTTGTAACGTCGATTTCATAGACGTCATAGCATGACAACTATGACGTCTACGAATTCGCCGGGAAATCCCCTCATTAAGACCGACTGCATCGGCCGGGTTCGTCTGGACAAGAAACATCGGGAGGCCCTGCTGGATACCTTCGAAAAGAGCCCTCTGTCAGGAACGAAGTTTGCCGCCCTTCACGGCGTCAAATACCAGACCTTCGCCACCTGGGTCCAGAACCGCAAACGCGAGCGTGATGAATACCCGGTAGTACCCGGCGACGAGCCTCCTGCGCAAAAGCTGCTG